>JAAAOQ010000233.1 GCA_009908845.1 Gammaproteobacteria bacterium | reverse complement strand
ACAGCCGTTGGCTGCCGAGGACTATCAGCTCTCCGAGGCGCTCAATGTGCTCAAGGGGCTGGCGATACTGGGCCAGACGCGGGCTGCCGCCGCCAAGGCCGGCGATGCCGACGCTGACGCTGAAGCGGCCGAATCGAGCCCGGCGCCCGAATCGAGTCCGGCGCCCGAATCGAGCAGCACGCCTTAGAACGATGCAGCGCGGACCTCGCCAGCGCCTCAGCGCGTGCCTGGGGTCAGCGCACCGAGCGACGCGCCCCAGAGACCCGAGCAGAATGCCTTTACAGCGATAGAAATGAGCAGCTTATTCAGGCTGGTGACGACGCGCACCCGAACCCAACTCGCAGACAGGAGGAGCCCATGCCCCGTGTCCTGATCCCCCTGGCGCCCGGCTGTGAAGAGCTCGAGGCCGTGACCATCATCGATCTGCTGCGCCGCGCCGAGATCGAGGTCATCACGGCCGGCATCGAGCCCGGCCCAGTCCAATGCAGCCGCGGCACCCGGCTGGTCCCCGATGCCGATCTCGATGACGTCGCTGAGGGCGAATTCGATATGGTGGTCCTCCCGGGCGGACAGCCCGGCGCGACCAATCTGGACCGAGACACCCGTGTCCATGATCTGCTGGCCCGCCAGGCCGCTGCCGACCGCTGGAGCGCGGCGATCTGCGCGGCACCGCAGGTTCTCGCCAGTACCGGACTGCTCGACGGGCGCTCGGCGACCAGCTTCCCGGGCGCGATCGACAGCGCCCGCTATCCCCAGGTGCAATTGGTCGAGCAGCCGGTGGTCACCGACGGTAAGGTGGTCACCTCACGCGGACCGGGCACCGCGATGGATTTCGCCCTGCACCTGATCGAGCTGCTGATGGGTCCCGAGCGTCGCGACGCCGTTGAGGCAAAACTGATGCGGCCGGCCTGATGGCCGTTCTCGCGGGATTCGGTCGTCTCCCGCGGCAACCGGATTGGACTGGATGAGTTCGATATGGACCTGATCGCCGGTGTGCCGGTATTGGTAGCGGCAGTGATCAGCATCACGGCGACGGCCGGACTGGCCAGCGGCCGCTGGCCTGTGCTGCAGGTGCTCGACCAGCCCAACGCCCGTTCATTGCACGCGCACCCAGTGCCGCGCAGCGGCGGCCTCGCGGTGCTCACCGGCTGGTTGGTGGCGCTGCTGCTGATCAGCGTCCTCGTTGGCCTGCGTCCGGAGCTCACCTGGCTGGCCCTGGCGGTGATGCTCGTCGCCGCGGTCTCCTACTGGGACGATCGCCATGACCTCTCGACGCGCAGCCGGCTCCTCGCGCATCTGCTGGCCGCCGGCCTGCTCTGGCTCGGCGGGCTGCGCTGGGACCTCCTCGGGCTGCCCGGCCCGCTGGTCCCGCTCCCCCACTGGCTCGCCTTGCCGCTCACCCTGCTCTACCTGACCTGGATGATCAACCTCTACAACTTCATGGATGGGATGGACGGACTGGCCGGCACGATGTCGGCGGTCGGGTTCGGCGCGCTGGCCTGGCTCGGCCTCAAGGGCGGTGACCTGGTCTACGCGGCGACCTGCGCCGCGGTCGCGGCGGCCGCAGCGGGCTTCCTCACCGCCAATCTGCCACCCGCACGCATCTTCCTCGGTGACGTCGGCTCGTCGAGCCTCGGTCTCCTCGCCGGTGGGCTGACCCTGTGGGGGGCATCCGCCGAGCTGTTCCCGCTCTGGATCGGCTGGCTCATCTTCTCGCCCTTCATCGTCGACGCCACCTGGACCCTGCTGCGCCGCGCCCTCAAGCGCGAGCGCTTCTGGGAGGCGCACCGCTCTCACCACTACCAGCGCCTGGTCCTCGCCGGCTGGGGACACGGCCGCACCCTCGGCCGGGCCGCGGTGCTGATCATCGCGGTCGCTGCGAGCGCCCTGGCGGCAGTCGATATGACGACGGCCGAGCAATGGCAGCTGATCGGCGCCTGGGGCCTCGTCTACCTGCTGATCCACCTGCGCGTCGGTCTCGCCGAGCGCCTCCAGCGGGGCTGATCCGGCGATGTTGCGGCGCTGGTACGAACGGCTGCGCTCGCGCACCGCGGCCTTCGCGCACGATCTGGTGATGGTGCCGGTCGCCTGGCTCGGCGCCTTCTGGATGCGGTTCAATCTGAGCGACGTCCCGGACGTGTTCATGACCGCCGCGGTCGGCCAGCTGCCGCTGGTGATGCTCATCTGCGCCTTCGTCTACTGGTCGTTCGGCCTCTATCGCGGTGTGTGGCGCTTCGCCTCGCTGCCGGACCTGGCGCGGATCGCCAAGGCCGTGACACTTGCCACGCTGCTGGTCGTGTTGGCGCTGTTCGTGTTCAGCCGCAACGAATTCCTGCCGCGCTCGGTGCCGCCGCTGTTCCTGTGCTTCCAGGCGATCCTGCTTGCCGGTCCAAGGCTGCTCTATCGGCGGCTCAAGGATCACCGCCTCGGCCTGCGCCCGGGCGAGCGGGTGCTCGTGGTCGGCGCTGACCGCGCCGGCGAGATGCTCGTGCGCGACATGCTGCGCGATCCCGGCCGCAGGTACTTCCCGGTGGCCTTCGTCGATGACAAGCTCCGCCGCCACGGCGGCGACATCCATGGGGTGCCGATCAAGGGCGGCTCGGCCCAGATCCCGGAGCTGGTCGAGTCCCTGGCAATCGACCTGATCATGCTCGCGGTGCCGACCGCGACCAACGCCCAGATGCAGAGGTTGGTCGAGCGCTGCGAGCGCACCGGGAAGCCGTTCCGCACCGTGCCGCAGCTCAAGAACCTGCTCTCGGGTGCGGTCACCATCCGACAACTGCGTGAGGTCTCGATCGACGACCTGCTCGGCCGCAATCCGGTGCAGCTCGATTGGGCCGCGATCCGCGCCGGTCTCACCGATCGCGTGGTGCTGGTGACCGGTGCCGGCGGCTCGATCGGCGCCGAGCTCTGCCGCCAGATCATCGCCGCTCACCCGGCCAGGCTGCTGCTGGTCGACAATTGCGAGCTCAACCTCTACCGACTCGATCATGAGCTCGCCGGACTCGAGGAGCGTCCGCCTTACGAGGTCCAGCTCGTCGATGTGACCGACCGTGCCGCGATCGAGTCGCTGTTCGCCGCGCGGCGCCCGCACACGGTGTTCCATGCCGCCGCCTATAAGCACGTGCCTCTGCTCGAGACCCAGGTCCGGGCCGCCGTGCGCAACAACGTGCTCGGCACCGACACCGTCGCTGATTGCGCCAGTCGCCACGGCTGTGAGCGCTTCGTGCTGATCTCGACCGACAAGGCGGTGAATCCCGCCAACGTGATGGGAGCAACCAAGCGCGCCGCCGAGATGCTCTGCCAAGCGCGCGCTCAAGCGGCCTTTAGTGCGCGGCCCGGCACCCTGGGCGCGACACCCTCGACCCCTCTCGCTGACCCACCGAGTGCGAACCGGCCGACAGACCATCGCTCGGCGGCCCAACGCACCGAATCCCTAGGCACCGAATCCCAACCCGCTGGTGACCAGTGCACCGGATCCCAGCCCGCCGGTGCCCAGCGCACCGGATCCCAGCTCTCGGCGGGGTCGCCGATCTCGGCACCGGCAACGCGTTTTATCACCGTGCGCTTCGGCAATGTGCTCGGCTCCGCCGGGAGTGTCGTCCCGTTGTTTCGCCAGCAGATCGAGCAGGGCGGGCCGGTGACCGTGACTGATCCGGAGATCGAGCGCTTCTTCATGACCATCCCAGAGGCCTGCCAGCTGATCATGCAGGCCGCGCTGATTGGCGCCGGCGGTGAGATCTTCGTGCTGGACATGGGTAAACCGGTCAAGATCCGCTACCTGGCCGAGCAGATGATCCGCCTCGCTGGCCGTGAACCCCATACTGAGATTCCGATCGAATATATTGGACTCCGCCCCGGTGAGAAGCTATTTGAAGAGCTGTTCTACGACCGGGAAGACCTGCTGCAGACCGAGCATCCCAAGATCAAGGCCGCCCGTCGGGAGCCGATCGACAGCGAAGCGCTCGAGCATGGCCTCGGGCGCTTGCAGACTGCCTGTGAAGGCGCCGAGCCGGACCTGCTGCTCCGGCTGTTGCGGGAGCTGGTGCCCGAATGGCGGACGCCGCCGGCAGCCACGCCGACGGCATCCGGCGCCGAGAACGGTGCGGGGTCGATGGCGGCCGTGCAGCCGCCGTCAGCGCAGGTGCGAGCGGTGCGCTAACGAGGGCGATTGAGCATGAAACAGGGCGACATCTCAGCCGATCCGAACGAAAACGCCGCCGCGCGAGTTGGACCGCGGGCGACCGCGGACATCGGCGACAAGGTTGAGACGACGCTCAATGCGCACGCGCAGCGGCGCGAGCCCAAGCTCGGTCTGTTCGGCGACGGGAGCTTGAACGACCCTCAACCGGTCGAGCTCGACAGGGAGCCGGGCGCCGGCGACCTTGTCGCGGACCGCCTCGACGCGGCTCGCCCATTAATCCGCCCGCCTGGGGGCGCGCTTCCTGAGAAGCGGTCAGCACAAGCAGGCCAAGGCGGTACCAGCGCGGGCCGCGCTGACAACGGCCTGCCTCAGGCTGGCCGCGTGGACGATGCCGCTCCCGACCATGCAGGTCGTGCCGATGCCGGCCTGGAGGCTGCGATTCCGGACTCTGCGCGCCCCCACGATGCCGCTCTTGATGCGACGGGTGCCGCGGTTGCCCTTGCTGGCGCTGCCGTTCGTGCTGATGCCCGACCTGCCGATGGCGGTTCTGGGGATTGCGGTCCTGGGGATGCCGGTCCTGGGAATGGCGGCGCTCGTCAGAGCCGTGCCGATGACCCGAATGGAACTGATCAAGTCATTTCCGATCGTCCCGACGAGTCCGGGTCGGCTGAAGACCCGATCGTCGCGACGACGCGCGGTCCGACTCCTGAGCAGCGGCTGATCGAGGTGCTGCAACAACGCGGCAAGTGCTCACCGGGCGACCTCGCGCGGGCGCGCAAGCTCACCGAAGAGAGCGCCGACCCGCTTCGCTCGATGCTCGTTCGCCTCGGCCTGGTCTCGGAGCGCGATATGGCCGCAGCGGCGGCCGAGGTGCTCTCGATCCCGCTGATCGGCGCCGACGACTATCCCGACACCCCGGTCGCTGAGGATGAACTGAGCCTGCGCTTCCTGAAAGACGCCAAGGTCGTGCCGCTTTTCGAGACCGAGCAGGTGCTCGGCATCGCGGTTGCTGATCCGCTCGACGGCTTCACCACCCAGGCGCTGCGGATGGCAACCGGTAAGGAGATCGTCCTCAAGGTTGGTCTGCCGACCGAGATCCAGGCGGTGCTCGAGCGCCTCTACGAGCAGCCGAGCGATGCCGAGGCCGAGGCCCAGGCCGAGCTCGGCAATTTCAGCGAGGAGGACATCGAGCACCTGCGCGATCTGGCCAGCGAGGCACCAGTGATCAGGATGGTCAACCAGATCCTGCAGCGCGCGGTCGATTCGCGCGCGTCCGACGTCCACATCGAGCCCTTCGCCGACCAGCTCAAGGTGCGCTACCGCATCGACGGCATCCTCAAGGAGGCCGACTCGCCGCCGGTCAGCTCCACCGCGGCCGTGATCTCGCGCGTGAAGATCATGGCCAAGCTTAACATCGCCGAGCGCCGATTGCCGCAGGACGGCCGCATCCCGCAGCGCATCCAGGGCAAGGAGCTCGATCTGCGCGTCTCCACCGTCCCGACCATGTTCGGCGAGAGCGTGGTGATGCGTCTGCTCGACAAGGAGAGCGTCCGCTTCGACTTCGATGCGCTCGGTTTCGACGGCCTGCCGCGCGAGCGGATGCTGAAGGTGCTCGATCAACCCTATGGCATCTTCCTGGTCACTGGACCGACCGGCAGCGGCAAGAGCACGACGCTATACACGGCGCTGAGCCGGCTCAACACCGAGGACCGCAAGATCATCACGGTCGAGGATCCGGTCGAGTATCAGGTCCCCGGCATCAACCAGATCCCCGTCAAATCCTCGATCGGCATGACCTTCGCCGGCGCCCTGCGTGCGATCGTCCGCCAGGACCCGGACATCATCATGGTCGGCGAGATGCGCGACCTCGAGACGGCCCGCATCGCCGTGCAATCGGCGCTGACCGGCCACGTCGTGATCTCCACACTGCACACCAACGATGCCCCTAGCGGCGTGACCCGTCTGCTCGACATGGGCGTCGAAGACTACCTGCTCACCAGCACCATCAACGGTATCCTCGCCCAACGGCTGGTGCGGCGGCTCTGTCCAACCTGTCGCACCTCGTACCGGGCACAGCCGGAGCTGGCCGCGCGTTTCGCCCACATCAAGGGGTTGTCAGGCGTCGTCGACCTTCACCGGGCCGTCGGCTGCGACCAGTGCAACGGCACCGGCTATCGTGGGCGTCTCGTCATCAGCGAGGTGCTGCTCATGTCCGAGGCCCTTCGCCAAGCCATCCTCTCGCACGCTACCGCGACCGACATCAAGCGCATCGCCATCGACGAAGGCATGGAAACCATGTACCAGGACGGACTCCGCAAGGCACTCGACGGACGCACCACGATCGAGGAGGTACTGCGCGTGGCCGAAGTCGACTAACGATCATCGCGAGGTGTTTTTCACTGGAAACGCTTGCTGCTCAGCAGCTTAATCGTCTATCGTCACTGATCGTTCTGACTGCCCGTCACCCAGGCCGCCGAACCGAGGCCACCCAGGTATGCTCTCTGCCGTCGAGCTCTACGAAGCCCTTGCAAGCGCACCCGACGATCGCGCCCGCGCGCGCGTGATCGCCGATGCCTTCGAGCAGCTCGAGGAACGCTACCCGCATCTTCCCGATCTCGCGACTCAGCAGCACCTGGGTGAGACCGAGCTGCGCCTGCAACGAGAGATCGAGCAGATACGCGCAGACCTGACAGTGCGGATCGAACAGGTGCGCGGACAACTGCAAACAGAGATCGAGCACATGCGCGGACAGCTGCAAACGGAGATCGAGCGCATGCGGGGACAACTGCAAACGGAGATCGAGCGCAGTCGAAACACCCTATTGGCCTGGCTGATCCCACTGATGTTCGCGCAGGTCGGTGCCATTGCCGCGCTGGTCAAATTGCTCTAAAGGATGGACACTGCTGCCCCAGTGCTCGATCCACCGCACAGCCATGCCTCGATTCTTCTATAAAGCGGTCAAGCTCGATGGCGAGGAGGTCGAGGGCGAGCAGGAGGCGGCCGACGAGGCGACCCTGATCGCGCGGCTGCAGGCCGACGGGCTGTTGCCGCTGAAGACGCGCTCGGCAGGCGGACTGACCGCCCAGCTCGCGCGCCGGCGCCAGCGCGGGCTCCAGGCTAAGGACATCGAGAGCATAACCCGCCAGCTCGCGACCCTGCTGGAATCGGGTCTGACGCTGGACCGCTCGCTCGGCGTGCTCACCGAATTGACGCCGGAAGAGCACGTCAAACGGGTGCTGATGGATCTGCAGGAGCGGGTGCGCGGCGGGGCAACCTTCTCGACCGCACTCGAGGCCCAGGGCGGCCAGTTCCCGAAGCTCTACGTCAACATGGTGCGGGCCGGCGAGGCCAGCGGCGCGCTCGATCAGGTGCTCGGCCGGCTGGCGGATTATCTCGAGCGCAGCGCCGAGCTCCGTGGCACCGTGACCTCGGCGCTGGTCTATCCGTCGATCCTGCTGGTCGTGGCCGGCCTCTCGGTGATCATGCTGCTCGTCTTCGTCGTGCCCCAGTTCACCATCCTCTTCGAGGACATGGGCGCGGCCCTGCCGACCCCGACCCGGCTCGTCGTCGGTGCCGGCGACCTGTTCCGCGACTACTGGTGGGCGCTGCTGGTGCTGGTTGCTGTGATCGCCGTGGTGCTCGAGCGCTGGCTGAAGAACCCGGACAACCGCCGCCGCTTCGATTACAGGGTGATGGCGCTGCCGCTGTTCGGCGATCTGATCTGGAAGATGGAGACGGCGCGGCTCTGCCACACGCTCTCGACGCTGCTCAAGAACGGGCTGCCGCTGCTCAGTGGGCTCAACCTCGCCAAGGAGATCGTGAACAACCGCAAGATCGGCGACGGTCTCGACGAGACCGCCGAGGACCTCAAGCATGGACGCGGCCTTGCCGAACCGCTGACCAGCCGCGGCGTGCTGCCGCAGCTGGCGCTGCAGATGATCCGCGTCGGCGAGGAGTCCGGCACCCTCGACGCGATGCTCGCCAAGGTGGCCGACATCTTCGACCGCGAGACCCGAACCAGCGTCCAGCGCCTGCTGACCCTGCTCGAGCCGGCGCTCATCATCGGCCTCGGCGTCATCGTCGCTGGTATCATCATCTCGATCCTGATGGCCATCCTTGGTGCGAACGAGTTGGTGTTCTAGGGAGATGCTGATCGGCCATCCTGGCCAACAATCAGACGGGGCTCCTGCCCCGCATGAGAAACGCTGATCAATCAGCGTTTCACTAGGACGGTCCGCAACATCTGATGCCTGACAACATCGAGAATCATTTGCTAAGACCACGCAATGAGAGGCGTTCTACATTCATGGAAGCCGTCGCCCTGTCTCGCCCAGAAACGCTGCTGAATCGGCAGATTCTTGACCGCCAGCGCCATCGGCTGTGTCGCGCCGATTATCACCGCATGGCTGAAGCGGGGATCTTTTCTGAAGACGATCACATTGAATTGATCGACGGTGAAGTGATTGACATGCCACCCATTGGTGACGAGCATGCGGGATTGACGAGCCAACTCAATCATCTCGTCCATCGGAGTGGAATCAAGGATGCGCTTGTGTGGGTGCAAAGCCCTCTGGTCTTGGATGACCAAAACGAGCCCGAGCCGGACCTGATGCTGCTCCGGTTCCGCGCGGACTATTACAAGCACGCCAAGCCGCGTGCCGCCGATGTGCTGCTGTTGATCGAGGTTGCAGACTCGTCGCTGAGCTATGACCGCTCGGTCAAGCTGCCACTCTATGCCCAGCATGGTATCGCGGAAGTCTGGATTGTGAATCTTCAGGATCGCGTCGTGGAAGTCCATCGCACTCCAGATGGGCAGCATTATCGCGACACCTGCTTGGTCCGCGTTGGAGATCGCGTGTATTCGCAACAGGCGCCGGATCTTTCCCTGTGCGTATCCGAGCTGTTCGGTTAGACGACTGGATGCTGCATTTAGCCACGAAGATTGAACTCATGCTCCTACAACAACGCTCAAAGCTAGAACGAAAAAGCCGCGGCTTCACCCTGGTCGAGCTGCTGGTCGTGCTCGCGATCCTCGGCCTGCTTGCCGGGCTTGTCGGTCCCCAGGTGATGAAGTTCCTCGGCAGCTCGAAGACCAAGACCGCCGCGCTGCAGATCGAAGACCTCAGCGCGACGCTCGACCTCTATCGGCTCGAGGTCGGGCGCTATCCGTCCACCTCCGAAGGACTCGAAGCGCTGGTCTCGGACCCCGGCAATGCGCCGAACTGGAACGGCCCCTATCTGAGGAAGGCGCAAGTGCCGGACGACCCCTGGGGCAACGACTACCAATACCGCTCACCCGGGCAGCACGGCCCCTACGATATCTGGTCGCTCGGCGCTGACGGCCAGGAAGGCGGCGAGGGCGAAGATCGGGACATCACGAGCTGGGAGAGTTCATGAGGCGCCCCGCTCGGCGCTGCTCCATTGTGCCCAATACTGCCGCGATCGCGCCTGGTGGCCTGCGCCGGGAGCTGCTGGGCGGCTAAGAGCCCCTATCAAAATGCCCGGCTAGCCCGCACAAGTTGCTGATTTGTTGAGCTATAGAGGGCGTTCTGTTCGTGCTTCTAAGTGTCCCGCGAGCCGATTGGCCGCGACGCATTCCGCCATGAACGAGCGCATGCGCATCGGCGGTTTTACGCTCGTGGAACTGATCGTGGTGCTCGCGATCGGCGGTCTGCTGCTCGCGCTGACGCCGCCGCTGATTACCGCGGCGCTGCCCGGTGTCGAGCTCAAGGCCGCTGCGCGGCGCACCGCCGGCGCCCTGCGTCAGACCCGTGAGATTGCGATCGCCAGCGGTCAGGATGCCGCTTGGCGTCTCGACATCGAAGCCGGGCGCTATCGCATCCCGGGCCGCAACCGCGACGGCGCGCTGCCCGATGGCCTCGAGCTCGAGCTCATCGCAGCCCGGGACGAGATGGAGAGCGAGCGCATCGGCGGTATCCGTTTCTATCCCGACGGAACCTCTTCCGGCGGCCGCGTGATCCTCAAGCAGGGCGATCGCGGCTATCAGGTCGGCGTCAACTGGCTGACCGGGCGCATCCTCATCGCCGATTGGGAGCCTGAATGAGCGGGCCGATTCACAGGGCTGGCCACAGGGCAGGCCGTCAGGGTCGTACCGGACAGCGTGGCTTCTCGCTGCTCGAGGTCCTGGTCGCCTTCGCGATCCTGGCGCTGAGTCTCGGTGTCTTGCTCCAGATCTTCTCGCGGGCGCTCAACACCACCGCGCTGAACGAGACCTATAGCCGGGCCGTCGCACTCGCCGAGGCCAAGCTCGAGGGTGTCGGCGTCTCGATACCGCTCGAGGAGGGCGTTTACAGCGGCGACCCCGAGGACGGCATGGACTGGGTCATCTCGATCGCGCCCTACCAGCCCGGCGGCTGGCTCGGCGACGCGGCAGCCTTTGCGTCGTACCAGGTCAGCGCTGTGGCCTCTTGGCCCAGCGCCAGCGGGACCCGCCGCGTCACGCTGCGCACCATCCGGCTGGGCCAGGAGCCGGATTTCTGATGGCTCGGGAAGCGCCGACTCACCGGTCGCCGGCGCGCGGCTTCACGCTGGTCGAGCTGCTGATCGCCCTCGCCTTGATCGGCATCATCACCATCCTGCTGTTCTCGGGGCTGCGCCTCGGATCACGCGGCTGGGAGGCGGTCGAGACGACCTCCGAGCGGGTCGCCGACCTGCGCGTCGCGCGCCAGTTCATCGCCCGGAGCCTGCGCCAGCACCGCCCAGAGCGCGTCGTCATCGATGGGTCCGAGCAACCGGTCTTTGCCGGGGAGCCGCAAGCGATCGAATGGGTCGCGCCGCTGTCCGAGCATGTCGGTATCCCGGGACTCTACATCCTGAGGCTGAACCTGGAGCAGACCGAGACTGCGCCGCGCCTGGTGCTGACCCGCTGGCTGCTGCACCCTGATATCCTCGAGGGCGGTAACGACTTCCCGCCCTGGGAACCGTTGCTCGAGACCGGCGCCTCCATGCTCGACGCGGGCCCGTTCGACCAGGATCTGGCCGCTGGTGCCCAAGGCCGCACCGTGCTACTCCCGGCGGTTCAGCGCTTCGGTCTCGACTACTTCGGCCGGATCGAAGGCGACACCGAGCCAGCCTGGCATGAAGAATGGCTCGACCAGCGCGAACCGCCGTCCGCCGTCGCGATCGATCTGACGACGCCGGTTCAGTCTTGGCCGATGGCGGTGATCGCGCTGGACCCGAGCCTCGCGAGTGATGCAGACGAATCGCTTCGCTGACGCTTGCCGCGAGCGCGGGATCGTGTTGGTGCTGGTGATGTGGGTGCTCGCCTTACTGACCGTAATGGCGCTCGGCCTGACCACGACCCAGCGCACCCAGTCGGCGCTGACCGCCAATCAGATCGAGGCCGCCCGGTTTCGCGCCCAGGCCGATGCGGTGCTGAATCTAGCCGCGCTGAACCTGCTCAGCACCCCGCTCCTGACACCTGAGGATGCAAGCACCGTCTGGGTGCCGGATGGACAACCTCGCGAACTGCAGCTCGGCGGCGCCCGTCTCGAGCTGCGGCTGTTCGACGAGGCCGCCCGGCTCAATCTGAACAGCATCCCGCGGGACCAGCTTGCGACCTTGATCGAGCTCGCTCAGGGCGAAGAAGGCTTCGACGAGGTCCAGCGCGACCAGCTCGCCGATGCGATCCTCGACTGGCGTGATCCCGATGACCTTGTGCTCCTGAATGGTGCCGAGGACCCTGATTACCTCGCTGCCGGTCGTTCCTTCGGCGCGCGCGACGGACCTTTTCGCAGTGTCGATGAGCTC
This sequence comes from Gammaproteobacteria bacterium, assembly GCA_009908845.1. Taxonomy (GTDB): domain Bacteria; phylum Pseudomonadota; class Gammaproteobacteria; order Chromatiales; family Chromatiaceae; genus Lamprobacter. The sequence goes on along the minus strand of JAAAOQ010000233.1, from coordinate 24,342 downwards.
CAGCAGGTGCTCGGCATGACGCCGGCGCTCTACCGCCGCCTGGCGCCCCATCTGACGGTCGCCGACACCGGGGATCGCGTCTCGACGACCTATGCGACGGCCGAGGTATTGGCCGTCACCCAGGGGCTGCTGCTCGAGAACGCGCGCCAGCTCGTGCTCGAGCGCGACCAGCCGCTCTTCGAGGAGGCCGCGCAAGCCGCGACCCCTGTTGACCGCGGCGGTCCGGTCTACCGGGCGCAGGTCAGTCAACGCAACGCCGACGGCGGCGGCCGGACCATGCAGGCATTGCTGCGCATCCCCGGCGAGCGCGGCCAACCGTTCCAGATCCTCTGGCGGCGTTATGGTCTCGCCAGCCCGCCGGACCCCGCAGCTGACTATACTGAGGGTTTCTGAATCCTGGCACCCACCGATGTCGCTGACCCCCCGGCTAGACGCCCTGCGCCTCCCATTCAACGGTCGTCTCCTCGCGCAGGCGCGGCCGCGCTGGCTACAGCGCTGGCTGCAGCAGCTGCCGCAGTGCTTACCGCCGCGGCTGCGCAACTGGATCGCCGAGCGACGTCCGCGCCGCGTCATCGAGGTCGATGGCACCCAGGCGCGCGTGATGCGTGAGGCCGGCGGCCACCGGCAGCAGCTCGGGGACCTTGCGCTGGATATCCGGGCCGAGCGCCTGCCCGGCCAAGCCGCTGAGCGGCAGCGTCCAGCCTGGGTCGAGACCCTGCTCGAGCTGCCCGCGGACGCGGTCCTGCTCCGCAGATTGCGGCTCCCGGCCCAGGTCCGCGACCAGCTCCGTACCGTCCTCGGCTACGAGATCGACCGGCTCACCCCGTTCAGCCGGGAGGATGTCTACTTCGACGCCCGTATCCTGGGCGACCAAGGTGCCGAGAAGCAGCTCAACGTCGAACTGGCGATCTGCCGCCGTGATCAGCCGCGCGGCTGGCTCGACTATCTGCGCCGAATCGAGGCCCCAGCGGATCGCTTGACCTGGTCCGGCGCTTGGGACGGCGCCAATCTGCTGCCGCCTGTCGAGCGTCCGCGGCGGCAGCGCCTCGGCCTGCTCATCAACGCGGCGCTTGGCGGGATCCTGCTGCTACTCGTGCTGGTCCTCCTGATCTCGCCACTGTGGCAGCGACAGCAGACCCACCACGTCCTCGAGGGCCGGCTGCGAGACCTGCGTGCCCAGGCGGCGGAGGTCAGCCAGGTCCGCGAGGAGCTTGAGCAGGCCCGCCTGGGCAGTGTCGCGGTGCTGCAGCGCAAGGCCGAGGCGCCGAGGATGACCGACCTGCTGCGCGAGCTCACCGATCTGCTTCCGGACGGCACCTGGGTGCAGACCCTCAACTACCGGGATGGCGAGGTCGATATCCGTGGCGAATCGACCCAGGCGACGGCCCTGATCGCCCTGCTCGAGAATGGTCCTGGCATCCGCAACGTCACCTTCCGCTCCCCGGTGATGCAGGTCGCCAGCTCCGGCAACGAGCGCTTCCACATCGCCTTCGACTACGAAAGGCCATCTCCATGAGCCCATCTCCATGAGCCCGTCCGAATCGGCCGATCCAAGGCAGTGTCTGATCGCCTGGTCGCTGCTGCTGCTGTTGCCGCTGACCCTGGTCGCTGCCGTCGGCATACCCTGGTGGAGCGAGCGAGACGAGCTCTCCAGGCGCATCGCTGACGATCGGGACCAGATACAGCGTTATCAGCGTATCGTGGCCACGCTACCGATGCTGCGCGAGGAGCTCGCCCGCGAACGGACGAATGACGACTTCAAGGCCTTCTCCTTCGATGAGGCCACCCCGGCGCTCGCTGGCGCGGCCCTGCAGCGCCGCGTACAGGAGATGATCCGCGCCGTCGACGCCCGCCCGATCAGCGCACAGATCCTTCCGACCCAGGAGGGCGATTCGCCGCCCCGCGTACGTCTGCGCGTCCAGATCCAGGCCCAGACCGACCAGTTGCTCGACCTGCTGTTCCGGCTCGAAGAGGCTCGGCCGTTCTTGTTCGTCGATCAGATGTCCATCCGCGCCAGCACGCGGAGGGTCCGGCGTGTCACCCGTGGAGGCTCGCGCGGCGGGTCGAGCGCGACACCGGAAGACCAACTGACCGTGCGCTTGGACATCTTCGGCTATTCGCTGCGGAGTGCCTCATGATGAGGCCGGTGCTGATCTCGCTCATCGCGGTGCTTGCGTTGGCGGTCGTGCTGCAATGGCGCAACTGGCCCCCGGCACCGCCTGCGGCGCCAGGCTCCGGCACCGTCGACTTGCCCGAGCCGCCCGCGCAGCCATCGGTTGCACTGGATGACAGCCGGACGGCGGAGGACTATGTATCTGTTGCGGAGAGACCGCTGTTCAGCCCGGACCGACGCCCACCCTCGGATGAGCCTGCTCCCGTTCAGGACACTGATGCCGCGACCGCCGAGGAGCTCGCAGGACTCGATGTCAATGCCATCCTGATCCAGAGTCCGACTCTCGCAACGGTCTGGCTCGTCCCTCAGGCCCAGCGTAACACTTTGGTCAAAAAGCGGCTGGGTGACGACTACGAAGGCTGGGCGATCACAGCGATCGAACCGGATCGGGTGCGTTTCGAGCGACAGGGCCAAAGCGAAACGATAGAATTGAATGACTTCAACGCACCTCCTGTCCGGCGTCCTCCGCCGACGCAACGCCGCGAGGCCAGACGTCTGCCAGCGCGAACGCCACGGAAGCCCGCCCCTGCATCGCAGAACACCGGCGCCGATGATGATCGATAACCAGCGGTTCTTCGCTCGCTTGCAATACCAATGGCCCGGCGCGCTCGGCAGCGAGCGGCCTAGCGCTTCGGCTGCTTGGCGACTGCTGCTCGTGCTGGTGCTTTGCCTGATGCCCTTGGGGTGCAGCAGCCTGGTCTGGGACCCCACCGAGAAGGTCGGCAGCGCCGAGGGTCACCGGCTCGCCGACGGATCGGACGCGGAACCCTTCCGCTCGTTTCGCGACGACAGAGGCATTCAGTTGGAGGAGGATCGGGTCGGTGAGCGCGGGGACTCGATCCAGACCGGTACCGGCACCTTCGTCCGGCCGGTGCGGGCACCGCGCTCGACGTCTCCGGACATCCAGGGCGCCGATGTCACCCTCAACTTTGACAATACCGATATCCGCGAGGTGGTCAAGATCATCCTCGGCGATGTGCTCGAGCTCAACTACACGCTGCACCCAGCGGTTCAAGGGACGGCCTCGCTGACCACCGCCAGCCCGATCAGCCGCGAGCTGCTCCTCCCCACCCTCGAGACCCTGCTGCGCATGAACAACGCGGCCCTGGTCCGGCGCGGCGGCAACTATGAGGTCGTGCCGATCGCCAACGCGGTCCAGGGGCGGGTCGTGCCTCAGCTCGGTGGCTCCGAGCGGGCGCTGCCCGAGGGTTATGCTGTGCAGGTCGTCCCGCTCGAGTATGTCGGCGCCGAGGAGATCGCCAATATCCTCGAGCCGCTCGCGCCCGAGGGCAGCATCGTGCGCGTCGACACGCTGCGCAATCTGATCGTCATCGCTGGCACCGGCCCTGAGATGACCACGATGCTGGATACCATCCAGATGTTCGATGTCGACTGGATGGCCGGACTCTCGGTGGGCTTCTTCTCGCTGGAGTATGCGAAGGTCGGAGATGTCGTCACCCAGCTCGAGACCTTGCTCGCCGATGACAGCGTCGACGCCGCGAAGGGACTGTTTCGGTTCATCCCGATCGAGACGTCGAACGCGCTGCTCGTGGTCTCGCCGCAGCCGAGCTACCTCGCGCGGATGGAGGACTGGATCAAGCGGCTTGACATGGCCGAGGCATCCGGCGATGCGGCCCGCCGGCTCTATGTCTACCGGGTCCGTCACGGTGACGCGGAGAACCTGGCCGACATCCTCACCAAGCTGTTCTCGGACGAAGGCGGCGCGAGCAGCCGCCGCAGCATCGGCGGCGTGGCACCCGGCCTGAATCAGGCCGCCATCGGCGGCGCCGAGGGCGAGGCGGGTACCGCTGGCGGTGAGTCCGGCGCGCGCTCCCGCGGTGCCACCGCCAGCTCGTTGACCCTGACCTCCGAGGTCAGCATCGTCGCCGACAACACCAACAACTCGCTGCTGGTGCGCTCGAGCCCGCGCGACTACAAGCGCATCCTCAGTGCGCTCAAGGAGCTCGACATCGTGCCGCTGCAGGTCCTGGTCGAAGCGACCATCGTCGAGATCCAGCTCACCGGCAGCCTGCGCTATGGCGTGCAATGGCGCTTCAAGGGGCCGGCCGTCGACGATTATCAAAGCCGGCAATCATTGATCGCGACCGACGATTCCAACGTACCGGTGCCGAATTTCCAGGGCTTCAACTGGTCGGTCGTGCTGCGCCCGAGCGAGATCCGAGCGACCCTCTCGGCCCTGGCCGAAGACAACCTGGTCAATGTGCTCTCTTCTCCATCGGTGATGGTCATGGACAACCAAGAGGCCAACATCCAGGTCGGCGACGAGGTGCCGGTTCCAACGACCCAGCAGCAAGGAACGGCTGTCACCGACCGGATCATCAACCAGATCGAATACCGCAAGACCGGTGTCCAGCTCTCTGTGACACCGCGGGTCACCCCGGGCGGCCTGGTGCAGATGCAGATCGACCAGGAGGTCAGCTCCGTCATCCCCGATGCCGCATCGATTCAGACGAATAACGCCCCGTCCTTCCGCACGCGGAACATCACGAGCAACGTCGCCGTGCGCTCCGGCCAAGCGGTCGTCCTCGGCGGCCTGATCGAGGATGAGAGCTCGGGTGGCAAGTCCGGTGTGCCGGGCCTCTACCGGGCGCCAATCATCGGCCCGCTCTTCGGGCAGACCAGCAGGGATGCACGCCGCACCGAGCTTGTCGTCGTCCTGACCCCGCGCGTGATCGCCGGCGACAGCGACATCGATGCGGTCACCCGTGATTTCCGCCGCAAGGTCAAGAACCTCGATCCGCGCTTCTGAGCCCATGTCGGACCCGACCCCGCCTCACCTGCGTTCGCACCCTGAAGTGACCCCTGCCTATCTTCAGGCGCCTGGCAACGGAGCCATCCAGCAGCCCAGCGAGGCGCCCGATCATCAAACTACACAGCAGGCTAGGCAGTCTTCCGGCGTGGCCGCTGGCTCGAAGCCGAACCCGGATTCCAGCTCGGAGCCGCCCCTGCAAGCGGACTCACCAGTCGCGTCAGCATTGGCGCCAAGCCCGCCAAGCCTCTGGCAAACAAATCAGGAAACGGCCAACCACGCCGAGGTAGCCCGCGAGGTCCTGCAGATCGAGGCGCAGGCAATCGTCGACCTTGAGGCCAACCTCGACGGCCGTTTCACCGATGCGGTCAAGCTCATCTTGGGCACCGCTGGCCGCGTGATTGTCTGCGGCATGGGTAAGTCCGGGATCATCGGCAAGAAGATCGCCTCGACCTTGGCCAGCACTGGCACGCCATCGTTCTTCATGCATCCCGGCGAGGCCTTCCACGGCGATCTCGGCATGGTCACGCCTGAGGATATCTTCGTGGCAATCTCCCATTCCGGCGAAACTGAGGAATTGCTCAAGCTGCTGCCATTCCTGCAAGAGAACGGAAATAGTATCATCGCGATGACCGGCAACGGCCGCTCCACCCTTGCTCAGCACAGTACCGTGCATCTCTCTGTTCACGTTTCGCGCGAGGCCTGTCCGCTGCAACTCGCCCCGACAGCCTCGACGACAGCAACCTTGGCTATGGGGGACGCATTGGCCGTCGCCCTGATGAAGGCGCGTGATTTCCAAGCCCATCATTTTGCTCGCTTTCATCCGGGTGGCAGCCTTGGAAAACGCCTCCTGCAGCGCGTCCGCGCCGAGATGCGCAGTGATAATCTTCCGTTTATCAGCGCCCAGGCGACTGCTGATCAGGTGCTCACGGCGGTTACCGATGGCGGTCTCGGGATCGCGCTAGTCAGCGATGATGGTGGACAGGTCGTCGGTGTGATCACCGATGGCGACCTGCGGCGAGCGGTCCAAAGATATCGTCAGACCTTCTTTAGCCGCACTGCCGCTGATCTGATGACGGCAAACCCTGTCACGATCGGCGTCGATAGCAATATGCATATGGCCATCGAGCTGATGGCCAAGCATCACATTACCCTGCTCGTCGTGGTCGATGGTGAGCAGGTGGTAGGTGTTGTACAGAAATAGGACTGATGGAACCTGTTGTCGACATCATCGTCCCCGTGTACCGGGGCGCCGAGGAAACGCGCGTCTGTATTGAATCGGTATTCCGCTGGCCCCAACGCACGCCGCACCAAGTCATCGTCATCGATGACGCCTCCCCAGAGGCCGAGCTGCGGCAATACCTCGACACCTTGGTCAATGATCCTCGCGTCGAACTGATCCGTCAGCCCGAGAATCGAGGCTTCGTGGCCACCGCCAACCGCGGTATGTGGTTGCATCGCGAACGTGATGTTGTCCTGCTGAACAGCGATACCGAAGTGGCCAATGACTGGCTCGATCGGCTACATGCCTGTGCCGCCACCGACTACCGCATCGCCACCGTCACGCCCTTCTCCAATAACGCGAGCATTTGCAGCTATCCGCGCATCGGTGAGGAGAACGCTCTACCACCCGAACTGGACACCGCCGCCCTTGATGACCTGTTCCGTCGGCATAACGCCGGAGGCATCGTGGATCTGCCCACCGGTGTCGGATTTTGTCTGTACATGACGCGTGCCGGGCTAGAAGGATTAGGTGGCTTCGATGAACACAGCTTCGGTGCTGGCTATGGCGAGGAAGTCGACTACTGTATGCGAGGGCGGATCGCTGGCTGGCGCAATTTGTTGTGTGCTGATGTCTTCGTTCGCCACCAAGGCGGCGTATCATTCAAGGAAGCCGGCGCCGCTCGGCGCGAGACAGCACAGCATTTCATCGACGCGCGCTTCCCGGATTATCGGCAACTTGTTGCCGACTTTTATCAACGGGATCCGCTCAGGCCCTTTCGCCGCGCCGTCGATCTGGCCAGACTCTGTGGCTCCGACCTTCCGCGCCTGGTCTTCATCAGCCACGACTGGGGTGGTGGTGTCGAACGCCATGTTCGACAGCTTGCCGAGGCATTGTCCACGCGAGCCGAGGTGTTGTCACTGCAGCCGCAACGCGGAGGCACGGCCGTCCTCCGCTGGCTTCGCGTGGGCGAAGAACTGGTCATCTATCAGCCATTATTGGCCGATGATCCGAGTCCTTGGGTGGAACTGCTAGCGGCGCTCGGGCTGAGCCGCGTGCATTATCACCATGTGCAGGGTTTCCCAGCCTGGATCCTTGGGCTGGCCGATACACTCGGACTGCCCTATGACGTGACCCTGCACGACTATCTGCCGGTTTGCCCCCAGCTGCATTTCGTTGATGCCTCTGGTGCTTATTGCGGGGAGCCAGCCGAGCCCTCGGTCTGTCAGCGCTGCCTGGCCGAACGTCCTCATGAGTGGGCGCTCGATATCGGCGCATGGCGCATGCGCTTCTTCGACTGGCTCGCCAGCGCCGAACGCGTGATCGCCCCGTGCAACGATGTCAGCACTCGCATCAACCGATACCGCACCGGGCTTCCGCTAGTCACTTGGCCGCACCCCGAGGTCGAGAATCCGGGGCACTATCCCTTGGCGCGGCGAAGCCTAGCGCGACGCAAGATCCTTTTGCTGGGCAGCCTGTCCGATGCCAAGGGCCTCGGTCTGGTGTCCGCGGCGGCGATCGAGGTCGCGCGCCAGGGCCTGCTGCTGGATTTGCGTGTCATCGGGTCGATACGCCGCCGAGTTCCCTTGTGGCCCGAAGCCAACCTGAGTGTCCAAGGCGAGTATGCCGAGGCGGACCTGCTGACGCTAATCGAGCGCGAGCGCCCGGACGCCTTCTTGTTCGCGTCGGTGATTCCGGAAACCTTCTCCTATACCCTATCGTTGGCGATGCGCACCGGTCTGCCAATCGTCGCGCTCGACATCGGTGCGATCGGCGAGCGGTTGCGTGACTATCCCGAAGCAATCCTGCTGCCGCCGACGAGCGATGCTAATGCAATCGTCGAACGACTCGATCGCCTGCCGTCCGCCTATGCACCAAGAAGCACCGAGGAGCCGGCAACGAGTATGTGAATCGCTACCTAGCGCCTATTTTACCGGCTGGCGCGGTGGAGCCATTTGAGCTAGCTGCAAGCCAGTTCTATCCACCGTGCCTTAAGGTCGCCGAGGCACCTTCCGTGCCAGTGCTTTACGAGCATGGCGTGATCTGCGGCATGACCGAAGCGCGCGCCCAATTGGAACGAGAGCTTGCCGATATCGACGAACAACAGTCTCAGCTAAAGAATGAGGTCGTTGAGCTGAAGCGCTCTCTGGGCAACTTTGAGCATGCCCATCGGCGCCACGTACAGCACCTCGAATCGAAGGTCAGCGGGCTGCAGACGCGAAACGATGAACTACAGCAGAGCACCTTCTGGCGCATGACGGGCCCCCTGCGCTGGACTGTGCAGCACGGCCGGACCGCGACCGCAACACTCCGCTCTTTCCCCAAACGACTGCCCCGGGGGCTGGCACTGGCACACCGCGTGCTCGCGGAAGATGGGTGGCAGGGGCTGGCGGCAGAGATCGGTCGTCGCCTGCGCCAGCCCGTCCACATTGATTCACGCCCTGCTGTCGAATACGAGGTGGACGATCACATCCGCCCACTGACGCTGCCAGCGAGTGATGATCCTGAGGTCAGTGTCATCATCCCGACCTACGGCCAGCACGAACTGGCCTATACCTGCCTGAAGAGCCTAGCCGAGCACCCACTGCCCTTCGGTATCGAGGTGCTTCTGATCGACGACCATGCCCCGGAGTCCGCTGCCGATGCCTTGGCATCGGTCGACGGCCTGATCCTGATCTGCAATACCGAGAATCTCGGTTTCCTGCGGAGCTGCAATCGGGCGGCGGAGCGGGCCCGTGGGCGTTATCTGTTGCTCCTCAATAACGATACCTTGCTGCTTGAGGGTTGTCTCGATGCGCTGCATCGCACCTTCGTCGAGCATCAGCACGTCGGTGCCGTCGGAGCGCGCCTGATCTATCCTGATGGCCGCTTGCAGGAAGCCGGCGGGATTGTCTGGAGAGACGGCTCGGCGTGGAACTGGGGACGTGGAGAAGACCCCGAGGACCCGCGGTTCAACTACGTGCGCGAGGTCGATTACTGCTCTGCCGCTTGTCTCATGGTGCCGACTGAGCTGTTTCGGGAACTTGGCGGCTTCGACGAGCGCTACGCGCCCGCGTATTACGAGGACACTGATCTTTGTCTAGCGCTGCGCGATCGCGGCTACTCGGTGCTCTACCAGCCGGCTGCCACCGTCGTCCATTTCGAGGGCGCTTCGCATGGCACAGATGAATCCTCAGGCCTTAAGGCCTACCAGGTTCGTAATCGAGATCGTTTTCGTGAAAAATGGGCGATGCGCCTACAGGATCACCTCGAGAACGGCGTGTGCCCGGAACGCGAGCGCGACCGTGTCGATGGTCCTCGCGTTCTCTGGATCGAGGCCTGCATGCTGACGCCGGATCAGGATTCCGGATCGCTTCGGACCTGGCGGCTTTTGGGCATCCTCTGTCGGCTTGGTTGCAAGGTCACGTTCATGGCGGACAACCTTGAAAACAGTCAGCCCTATACGCGAGACCTGCAAGCGATGGGTGTCGAGGTGCAGCATGCCCCGTACACGCGCGCTATCGGCGACTATCTTAGGCGTGAGGGAGCGCAGTTTGATCTGATCGTGCTGTGTCGGCACTACATCGCCATCAAGTATGTCGATCTCGTTCGCCAGGTTGCGCCCAGCGCTCAGCTCCTCTTCGACACCGTTGATCTTCACTACTTGCGCCTGCGACGGCAAGCGGCGTTGGACGCCAGCGCCAACACGCGCAAGCTCGCGGAGGAGACCTACCGGGAAGAGATAAGCGTCGCCGCGCGTGCTGACCTGACCCTGGTGGTCAGTGATGTCGAGCGTGAGGAGTTGGCCAAGGAGTTGCCCAGCGCAAGGGTTGAGGTGCTCAGCAATGTGCACGACCCGGTTGCAATCTGTCCACCGCCGGAAGGGCGCGCCGGTATCCTCTTCGTTGGTGGATTTCAGCACCCACCCAACATCGATGCCGTTGAGTTCTATGCGCGTGAGATTTGGCCGCTGTTGCGTGCGAGTCATCCTGAGGTACGTACCTTCGTTATCGGGAGCCGGATGCCCGGCTCATTACGGCGGTTTGGCGAAGAGGCTGGACTCGACATGTTGGGGTATGTGGACGACCTTGAGCCATACCTTCTAGGTTGCCGTGTATCGATTGCGCCACTGCGCTATGGAGCCGGGGTGAAGGGCAAGGTCAACCAGGCGATGAGCTATGGTTTGCCGCTGGTCGCGACGAAGGTCTCGATGGAAGGGACAGGATTCTCGGACGATGAAGACGTGCTCATCGCCGATCAGCCCGAGGCCTTTGCTCATGCTATCTCGAGTCTGTGCGTGGACGATGCTCTGTGGCGACGCCTCTCTGAATCTTCCCGCGCCTGTGTCGAACGGACTGTATCGACAGCAGCTACGACCGTCCGTCTCAGATCGCTGTTGCAGGCTTCCTGAGGCGCGGCTGTCACATTCGTAGCGCTGGGTCTGCCGTAGTTCCGATGGTCGTCATGCTGCCGCAAACGTTTCGAGTTGCATTCCCTGTTCCTCTGAGGTTGATGTGTGTGTCGCAAAAAACATATAGTTGCAAAACCGGTACAGCGCTGCTAACTTTCCCAGCGTGGCCGAGTAAACGCTTGGTTGTGTCCGCCCGGTTGGAGAGTCTAGGCAATCAGGTCTGAGCAGCTTATTGAGAGGGTCGAAGTGGCGTATTTGAAGATCTGCAGGCCGTCTCTAGCAGCGTCTTGGCCCAGCACGACGTTATTTGTCCTCGTCGTGGCGATTCTTTTGACTCTATTGGCTGGCGATACGTTGTTTGCGGCCGATACGACCTCGACCGGCTCCGATCATCAGGAGCAACAGCCGAGCCTGCAGCGTTTGAAGGACCGCGCTGAGGCTAGGTGGGCGGCGTTGTCTAAACGGGACTTTGCTAAGGCCTATGCTTACGAGACCCCAGGCTATCGATCGACGGCTAGCTTGGAGCAATTTGAGTCTCAATACGGAAGCGCCGTGCGTTGGCTCGGCGCGAACGTCAGCGAAGTCGAGTTGGCGAAGGGCGATGCTCGGGCTAAGGTCAAGGTGCAACTAGACTATGAAGCGCCCGATGCATTGGGGCAGGTCTACACCGGCAAGAGATCGCTGCTAGAGCGATGGATCGTTTCGGAGGGGGAATGGTGGTATGTTCGTGACTGATGTCGCGCCCATGCGACGGATCGTTGACTATGAGGCTCAGCGTGGCTGTACTCCTGCAGGCGCTTGGAGTATATTCACACGCGCGCTGGAATACCATGCGTTCGGCTGCGCTGCAGCCAGACTATGCAACACCGGCCCTGTTTCTCTCACTTTCTACAAACCCTATTGAGGGAGATTTGAAATGAAAATGTGCTTTGCACGATCGAAGACGGCAACCGCTATTGCTGCAGTCTTGGCTGCCGCGGCCTCTCCATCCGCGCTCGCGGTCAATCACTCTGATGACGGTCTTGGGGAAGTTGGCCTCATTCCTTACTACACCGTTCGCGGTGGTTTCGACACCAACATAGCTGTTACTAACACCTCAGATCGCTATGTTGTGGCATTTAAGATTCGCTTCCGCGAGGGTGCGAACAGCCGCGATGCCCGCGACTTCAATGTCTACCTGTCGCCGAACGACGTTTGGACTGCAACTGTTTCGATGGGTGCTGACGAAGAGACGCCCTATATTCAGACTGCCGACACAACATGTACTGCGCCTTGGATCGGGACAAACAGAAGTAGCTCCTTCGTACAGGTAGGCACGACTGCAGACGGTCGACCAATCAAGCAATTGGACTTCACAAATATCGACTACAATGGCGGAACCATTGCCGGTGACGATCCAGGCATCGACAGCATTGAGCGCGCCCAGGAAGGATATGTAGAGATTATCGAGCTAGGAGTTGCAGATCCGGCTGCAAGCCAGCTTGCTGACTGGGCTGTTCATGGTGGCGCCCAAAACTGCCGGGCGCTCGCCAATGTGTACAGCGATCCGCCTACTCAATTTATCACTGTTACGGGCTCTGGCCTAGGCTGTGAAGTCGGTAGTGGTGCTGCAGTCGGTCAGTCCCAAACCGGTAACGTGGCCTTCCAAGCAGAATACTGTGAGCCGCTCAACGTCCTGAAGGTTGACGCAAACCTTATCTCTGTCGATAGTGGCGTCGCTAGCGGTATGCCCGTTTATACGCTGGCAAATTTCTATAATCCAACTGGATCAGAAGATCCGAATGCGCCCGCACCACAAGACATCTCCGATGCGCCCGTGAATCCAACTCCAAATTTAACATTCGCAGAACCCGCCGCATCGCTTCAGATCAACAACGGGGTTGTCGTTCAGGATGCCTTCGTCCCGAACACGGCAGACGCGGTCAGTAGCCTCTTTTCTGCGACAGAAGTGATCAACGAGTACGCCCTTGGTGGTGCGGCCTTGGCGCAAACCGCTTGGGTCGTGACATTCCCAACCAAGAACTTCTACGTTGATGGTGTCAACCCGGCATCGCCGCCCTTCCAGGTACCATTTACCGCAGCCGGCTCTGCCGTTACTGTCGAATACGAGTATTATGATCGCGAAGAGGGGGAGCCCATTGATCCGATCGTTGGCGAGGTGTTGCCATCACCTCAGCCTATCGTGCCGCCGCCCGAAACCGACGTAATTTCTTGGGAGTCGCAAACCCTCAACTTCATTGAGGGAGGGAATCTGTTCGACTCACAGCACAATTATGTGATTGAGCTGGCTGATGGCTTCAACTCCGGTTGGCTTCGTCTCGGTTTCCCGAATGCCCGTTCCATTACTGGACTGGGTGGCACAATCTACAACGGCCTGCCGACCATCGGGTTTGCGATGAAGACCCTTGAGAATGGTGTCGTCGAGGCAGCGCGACTTAATTACGGTATCGTAACCCCGCATGCTTATACCCGAGACATCCGGTAAGTTGCGCTAAGCCCCTCAGGTTGGGCTGAGTAGCCCGCGGCTTACAAGCCGCGGGCTTTTTGTTACTGGGTTTTAGCGTTGATCACCGAGACCCAAGCGTGCTGTAGGTGATTCGCGAACCGGGCGCGTTATGCTGTAGTCAGGATTGAATCTCATTTGCTGGCTGTCGGTAGACGAGGTCTACGGGTATCAGCTCGCCATGATCTACTATCCACGGTCTCGACTAGTATATAAAGCATCTGTTCACCAAATATTCCAGCGTAGCCTTTTGATTTTCAAAAACAAAGTAACTCCTACATTTCAGGTAGATCTGGAAAGTCAATCCTTAGACTGCAGTGATTTAACCTGGCTCTCAAATACCGCTTGCAGTAACCATTTAGAACGTATCGCTGAACACCATGGTGACACTCAATCTTTTTCGCGCCAATACGCTCATCGCAATTCTTCCCGCCACCATCGCATGCATCATTCTCCTGGCTCTTATGCCTCAATTCGCTAGCGCGCAGCTCAGCGACCAAGAGCGGGTTCAGCAGATGTACATCGCCTATTACGGGCGTCCTGGTGACCCCGCGGGCATCGATTATTGGGCTGCTCGTATAGCCGCTGAGGGTGGCGCATGGACCGCGGATATAGTGAATGCGTTCGGTGAATCTGCCGAGTACACGAATCGATTCGGTAACCTATCGGAACAGGACCTCATCGCCAACCTCTTCAATCAGCTCTTTAACCGGGCCGTCGACGATGCTGGTATGGCCTTTTACCTCGATCTACTGGATGGGACCAATCAGTCCGGCGCAAATCCCGGGGACCCACCCCGTCGTTCGACGCTAGCGCAGATTGCGCTTGATATCGCTAATGGTGCGCAAAACGACGATCGCGATATCCTCACCAACAAGGTTGAGGTGGCATCTTATTTTACTGACCGACTTAGGTCGACAGGGGCTGTCTATCAGCAGCACAATATTTTTGAGGCAATGGAGATACTTGACATAGTGGATGTCACAAATGAAAGCATGGATCTAGGGATCTCAGCTGTCAAAGCTTACATGCATGATCCAGAGCCGCTGCCTGCGATAAAAATGGTTTCTGGTCTGGCTGCCGATCGAAGCGATAGCGATCGCCTCTATGCGGTCGGCTACGACCCAGCGAACCCAACGCTAATCTACACCTTGGATGCGAGCCAGATTCCTGCCGTGATAACCGGTGAAACCCAAGTTCTGAGCGCCGGTGCCACCACGAGTTACGCCTTGGAAGGTCTGGTGCAGCGGGTGTCCGGTGGCTTTTGGGCCGTGTCTGGGATCGATTCTTTTGAACCGACTCGGCTGCTCGAGATCGCACAGGACGGCAGTGTTCTCCAAGAGATTCTCCTAGAAGCATCAATACGCCTCGCCGCTGAACAAGTTGGGTTTGCGGGGGTCGCTGTAACGGGCGGTGGAAGCGCCGAAGCCGTATTTGTTGCACTGCGCCACGAGTTGGACATTGAGTCCTACCCGCCCTTAGAGCCTGAACCGCCCTTGGAGACTGAGCCGCCGCCCTTGGAGCCGGACCCACGAGGATATGCTCGGATCGCACGATACATACCTTCCAGCCAAGAGTGGAGCTACTTCTTCTACCCGTTGGATAACTCCGCTGAGATCTCCGAGCTTGCGCTGCTAGATGCTCAGCACGGGACTCTTGCGGTGCTAGAGCGCGATGACGAGTCAGGGCCTCGCTCGAGGATAAAGCGGGTTTATCAGATCAGCGTCTCCGACATAAGCGAACAGCAGGGGCTGGAGCTGGAGCATCCAGTGCTTGAAAAGCAACTGCTTTACGATCTAGCTCCTGAGCTGAGCGTCCGCAGCGGTAGCGCTTCGGAGCAGGTTGACGGCTTGGCATATGGTGTCGATGGCGATGCCTACCTTGGATACGTAGACACCTCAAATTCTTCGTTTATGTTGCGCCTGTTTGCACAAAGACAGAACGGGCAACCCGTGGTCAGGCGGGGCGACGAGATGGCCGCCGCAGTTGAGGACACGATTCGGATAGTTCGCGGCGATCTGTACGTCTTCACGAGCCCAAGTGTCCACCGTGAATCGATCTGGGGTTGTGGGGATGATCAATGGGACATTGCAAAGCAGTGGGGAGATCCAACCGATCTTTGCTATTTTGGCTCGTTGAAAAACCGCACCTACTCGATGCGTTTACGCGTTGATGCGGGAGAAGGGGTCCGCAACAACTCCGTGTTTATTGAGCATGTCGGTGCGGGATCGCAGCACGACGAGTGGATGTACGCACTGGCGGATCAGCCCTACGACCTTGGCCTTCCCACGCCTGTCGGTGTACAAACGTGCGAACTGAAAGACCCGCCCAGGGCGCGGGGTGGTTTTTCTATCTTTGGCGATTGCCCCCTGTTCACGGAAGCAGATGAAAGCTGGATGGAAACCAAGAACTTATATCTAATGATTCGTCCCGCTGGTCCCGATGCATCAAAATGTGGCGCTGAATTAACCTGCCGCGCTTATGTCAGGGCTTGGAGTCCATTATGAGGAGATACCTGGCGAGCAGCCTTGCTAGTGCGGCCGTCGCTATCGTCTTTAGCGCCGGTTTCGCGGCTTCACCCGTCTATGCCAGCCAACTGCTTGTAACGAACGGTGGCGTGTCTGTTACATCTGATGACGTTGAAGCCGAGCGAGTCGCCCGCTCCGGTCCACCGCAACTTTCAATGTCGCTTAATGCTTCTCGACAGCCTGCTGCTGCGATCGTCAATCAGCTCTATCGGCGAAAAATGCTTGCGGACTATGCGCGAGAGCGCAATCTTGAAAATGCCCCCTGGGTGCAGGCACGATTACATCGTGCGCGCGAGGAGGTACTCGCTAATGTAGCAGTGGAAAGTAAACGTGCGGAACTCCTTGGGCAGATCCCAGATGTTTCCAAAAGGGCATTTGAGCTATATCAAGCAGACCCTGAATCATTCAGCCTGCCGACGCGTGTCCGTGTAGCGCACATTCTTCTGTCACCAACCCCCGAACGTTGTGGCGAAGATCTTGAGGCAGAGGTCGCTAATCTCCGGGATCGGATTCTCGCTGGGGAGGCGTTTACGGAGCTTGCGAAGGCGGTCTCCGACGACTCAGCAACGGCTAAAGAGGATGGAGAGTTGCCCTGGTTCGGCCGAGGCGAAATGGTTCCGGCATTTGAAAAGGCAGCGTTTGCCCTGAAAAACCCCGGCGATCTTTCGGCGCCGGTCACCACTCAATACGGCGTGCATCTAATTCAGCTGCTTGAGCGTCAAGAGGGGCGCCAACAGAGCTTTGATGAGGTTAAGCCCGGCTTGATATCGCGCCTCAAGCAAGAATGGATTAAGGCAGAGATGGCGAGTTGGCGCTCCGAGCTGCTCGATCCCAGCAAGGCGACTGTGAATGAAGCCGCGCTTGAGGCCTATCTCAAATCGAATGGAGAGGCTGCCAGTCGCCCTTGAGCCGATTGAGAGTCCGAGGTGCGGCGGTTGATCGCCTTCCTACACATGCTAAAGGCCGGAGGAACGTCTTTCCGGTCTCTCCTTGAACCGGTGTACCGAGACCGGCTCTATTGTGACTACGACGACATTCCGATGTCGAATCGTCCTGAGCATGCGTTGGAGCGTCGGGCTAGGATGCGCGCGGTCCAAGATCAAGGATTGCCGCCGAATACTGCGATCGTCTTCGGGCACTTTGTACTGTCTAAGTATCTTTTTCTTCGCCCCCAGCCCGCCTATGCGACCATGTTCCGTGAGCCTGTCGCGCGTACGGTGTCACACTACTTCCATTATCAGCGATATCGAGGCAATCCCCGGAATGAGTTACTGCCTGAACACCTATCACTTCTAGAGTTCGCTAGGCTACCGAAGTATGCCGATACCTATCGGTTCCTGCTCGGCGATGTTCCGATGTCTGAGCTTTCGTATATCGGCTTAACTGAAGAGTTCGATCGCAGTGTACGCTTGTTCAATCGTATGTTTGGGGTCGAGTTGCGACTCCCATCGAGTTGTGCGAGGAAGTCAGTCCACTTGAACCGCGCCCAAGAGTACCATGATCCGCTTAGCTATTTGGAGTCCGAGGGTCTCTTGGAGGAGGTTACCTCCGCCCAGCGCATCAACATCGAGATTTACAAACAGGCGAAAGAGCGATTCGCAAACCTATGTGCGCACTATGGAGTCTAATGGAGGAGCCCAACCCGTAGCGCGACCCCAGTGTGATGCCGGTCACAACCGCCGTCTGGAACGACGATACAGGCAGAAAGATACTTGATAGGCACGGCTAACTGAGCGGATGATCATTAACCACGATCTCAAATTCATCTTTCTGCATGTGCCGAAAACCGCAGGCACCTCTGTAACGGCTTGGCTTAGTGCGTACACCGGCTGGAATGACATCGAACTGGGTGCCACGCATTACGGGGAGCAAATTCAAGCCATTTATGGGCAGAGGTTCAAGCTTCACAAGCACTCTCCCGCGAGCCAAGTGGCTCGGATTGTTGGTCCGGAGATTTGGGCAAACTACTTTAAATTCGCGATCGTCCGGCACCCCCTCGATCGCTTGGTCTCAGCATTTCACTTCTATCAGGAATGGCAGCATCCGGGTGTTGCGCCCGCGAAAGAGTGCAAAAATCTCCGTGAGTTTTTGCACTCCGCTTATTTCGACAAGGATCGCCGTAACTGCACGCGCGCGACAGGTTCTCAGGCTCAATTCCTCGATACTGGCGAAGCCGAGCCCGTCAACAAGATCTGCCGCTTCGAGAGTCTGGCGGGCGATATGGCGGAAGTGGCGGAACGGCTTCAGATCGACTCGCCACAACTGCCCTACAGTAATCGGAGTTCGCGCGGTGCTTATCTCGACTATTTCACGCCAGAGTTACGCTTACTCGCCGAAGGCATCTACGCCGACGATTTCCTCGCCTTCGGGTACGCGCGATCCTGATATGGACCGACCAATCGGCGACGGCCGATCAGGTCAATGAGGCGCTTTCCGCGCCGTTTGGCGCTCTCGTTCGCTGCCATCGCCTTGGTCGCCGTGTTAGCGCTCAGCGTATTGATGACAGATTCCCTGGAGCGCAAGACCGTTAGCGATCAAGTCTGGTTCGACGAGCGTACCGCAGAAGCGCGCGGCCTGGATTATCGGGGGCCGAGCTACGGCGCGGCCTGGGGGGATCTTGACGGCGACGGCCGCCCGGATCTCTGGGCTAGCGGCCACAGTCCTCAGCGCCTGCTTATCAATCGAGGGAATGGGCAATTTAGAGACGAGACGCGGTATCGGGTCACGCCCATCCGGTACTCCGATCGTCACGCTGCCGCGTGGGCGGATCTGGACAATGACGGCGATGAGGATCTCATCCAGGTATCGGGCGCGGGCCGCGGCGAGGCGGCAGATCCCAACGCACTCTATATCAATGATGGTGAGAGCCTTGGCGACCACGCGGTGCAGCTAGGTGTGGATGAAGGTCTGCTGCGCTCGCGCTCGCCCGTGTGGGCTGATCTGGATGCGGATGGTCGGTTGGACCTGATCATTACAGCCGCCGCTCGCCAAGAGGCGCCGCCAGCGGAGTTTCGCTGGGAGCCCGATCAGAGTCGGTTTGGTGGGAAACCGCTCGAGTTCCTTCATGCGTCGGAGATCGCCAACCTGAGCCAGCTGGATGCGCCTGGAACACAGCACCTGATCACGGGGCCGCCGCATGCGCTCTTTGTTCATGAGGCTCGCGGGGACGAGCTGATTGATGTTGGGGAGGGGCTGGGCCTGACTGAACTGCCCGGGCACTCAGTTTCGGACCTGCTGATCACCGATTTAGATAATGACCTGGCCCTGGATATCGTTTACGTGCGAGGCTTCATCGCCCCGAGTGTTGACCAACCGAAAGCAGAGCTCGTGAGAGCACGGTTACAAGCTACTGGTGGCCGCGATGCGCTGCTCCGCCTCCGTGGCCCAACCAGCCTTTACGTCCAACCCTATCCTCGCGGACGCCACTGGTGGGGAAAAGGGCGATTGTTCGTGGGGGCGTCCGGTCAGCCACCCGACGAGATCCCCGTTCAGCTTTTCGCCGAAGATCCCGACGCCACCGGTCTTGCTGAGGGCGATTCCGGTCTGTTCCTAGGCTACGATCAAGCTGCGCGGGAATGGCAGATTGAGCTACGCACAACGCAATGGAACTCGGTTAACCTGGAGCTTCGCGGTGATGCACCAATCGAGCAGCTGAATGTCGAGGGCTTTGATCCCTCGCTACGGGCGCTGACCCAGTTCGTGCAATGGAATAGGGAAGGTGAGGGGTTTGGTCCCGCTGGTGACCTGAACACCGAGGGGGACAACTGTCTTGCCGGTGCTGCTGGCGACTTCGACAATGATATGGATATCGACCTCTATCTGGTCTGCAGCGATTACCTAAGAAATCGCCCGAACATCCTGTTGGAGAACCTCGGCCATCGACGCTTTCGGCGCGTCGTCGCTGCCGGCGGCGCGTCCGGTAGCAGCCACGGGCTTGGGGAATCAGTTGCGGTGGCGGATTACGATCTCGACGGCTTTCTCGATCTGTTCGTGCGCAATGGCCATGAGCTTCCACCATTTGCGGATGGCCCAGATCAACTCTTTCATAACCGCGGAAACACAAACCATTGGCTGCAGATCGATCTGGTTGGTGTCCAATCGAATCGAAACGGCATCGGCGCCCGAGTCGTGGTAACCGCGGGTGGCGTCAGTCAAGTCCGCATTATGGACAACGGCAGCCATGGTCGGGTCCAAGACTACCGGCGCCTACACTTTGGCTTGGCGTCCCATGACCGGATCGAACAGGTTCAGATACGATGGCCCTCCGGTGCCATAACCGAGCATCAAGACGTGGAAGCCGACCGCATTTGGCAGTTGACGGAAACCGGTACCGCAACGGCGCTGTCTTTCTGAGGTGCCACTATCGAGGATTACTTACGCGCTACGAATAAGAGCTGCTCTGATCCTAAATAGCCGAATTCACGTGACCAGAGTGCAACGACATAGGCATCGCGAAAACCGACGGCGCGACAGGTATCGAGCAGATCCCAGCCAAAATGATAAAAGCATAGGCAGCCTGCATCGCTCAATGGATCGCCATGATACTCAGGCGGCAACAGATGCTCGATCTCGCCCTTGCTATCGACACGCGCCCTGACGGTTGTCTTAGCATGGGCCGGGATGAACGGTGCGGAAAATACGAGCGTGCCATTGGGGCGCAGCACCCGGTGCAGTTCTACGAGCGCAAGCCGATAGTCCGGTACATGCTCGAGCACATCGAATGACAGGATGTACTGGAAGCTGTTCGGGCTGAACGAAAGCGCGCCCAATGTCTCGTTGCGCACTTGATCGTCCCGTAGCGTTCCGAACGGGATGGTTTTGCCCAGATATTCACTGCCGACGACGTTGGTAAAGTGCTGGGTCAACCAACGATATAAGGGTGTAACTTGCTCGGTGACGTAGATTGGCGCGTTCGGCTGCGGGCTACAATGTTGGCGAAACACGTGGATCGCCGCCCGCATCCGGTTGTTCAGCCCGCATTGACAAACGAGGCGTTCACGCCAGTTCGGTTGCCCGCTTACTCGTGCATTCGGGGTGCCTTGGTAGTCAACCAGCAGGTCGACAAATCGCTCGCAGGCATCGCAATAGCCGCGAACGTGAAAACGTTCGCCAGCTTGTTTGCAGGCATCGGTGATGCGTTGTCGCTCCGCGAGCACATCGCCGTTCTCGCATCGATACTGCTGGTAGCTGGCGTGATCGCGGAATTCCAGTAGCGATGGCTCCGCCGGACGTTGCTGGTCGCTCGGATCGAGGCGGCCACTGATCGCAACGCCCTTTTTTTGCATCCCTCTGCGGAGTCTTCGGAGAAACCCGACGAAGCGGGGAAACTTAGTCATCGACTGAAACCCTAGTGATCCGTTGCTTAGTCTTTTTACGGCCTGGCGCCAAAAGTACCCGATGTGAATGACGGCGTGGCATTACCGATCGTCAGATGGCGCGCGCGAATCGCCGTTTCCGACGGGTACTTCAGCCGCCAACGCAAATATTCGGCGTCGAAGAGCAACTCATAGGGGACGAAGTAATTCAGCAACAAGAATTCGAGTTCGGCTAAGGTCGCCGATCGCGCCTCGTCGAGAGCGTGCCCTGCGAGGTGGCGCGCCGGAGAGTCGCCGAGGATGCTGACAGGCCGCTCCATCAGCATCGCCTCTACGGCGACGCTGGAGTTCAGCGTCAGCAGTCGCTCGCAGCGGCGCACGAAGGCCGCCGAGTCAACCGAGTCATCGAGTCGCAGCGCGGCGCTTGGCAGCATCTGCGCGCCCGGGTGAGCTCGTATCAGGATATCGTCGCGGCCAAACACCTCCTGCGCATACTGAATCAGCAGCCACATATCGAAGCCGTTTCCGTAGGCCAAGACATTCGAATCGTCCTCGACCTGCAGCGGAATGCCCAGCCGTGCGTCGATCGCCTCGGGTACCGGTTCTGGCAGGGCACGCAGCCGGAAGGCGGCGCGCAGTGCAGGAATCCCGCTAAACGCGCTCGCAAGGGGCTCACTCTCCCGCCAGCGTGACGCTGCCTCTGTACCACCATTGACGCCGCTGAAGTCGAGGTAGCCCAGCGGCCGGTACCAGGGTGCACGCAACGGGCCGAGCTCGCAATGCACCAAAGGCAGGCCGAGGCGGGCAGCAGCCTCACTGAGACTGGCATAATTGCACCAGGTCAGCAGTGCCTCGCAGGGTTCGTGGCGGCTCAGCACTTCAACCTGCCGGCAGATCAGCTCCACGAGCTCGTGATCAACCTCGGTGATCAGGTGCCGCCAGACGAGCGTGTCGGACAGAAAGCGAACCTTGAGCCGCTGATAGAGGTGATCCGGAATCAGACCCCGGGCAAACTGATCCACTTCCGAATGGGCCGGAACACGAAATCCGAGCTCGGGATTCACCGGCGCATGGCAATCGAAGCGGCCCATGCGCCGATACTGCTCAGGGTCGACGAAATAGTCGGCGCTGGCGATGAAGGCCACCTGATCCGGACCAAGGTCGCCCATTTGCTTGAAGGCCACCCAGAGAAAGGGCGCCCGCAGTCCGCGCAGCGGAAACGGATAAAGGAAGGACACGAACATGTACTGTAGGCTCTCAAACGGCACTGAGAAGCGACGGAGGGCCGCTTGGCCAGGGTCCGGACGCCTGACAGAAAGCCCGGGAGTTGGCTAAGATAGGCGGCTGGCCTGCGTAGGAGCACACGTGAAGACAGAACAACACTGGCTCGTCGCCCAGTTCCGGCAAGGTTTCAACGCGGAGAATCGATCGCGGGCAACGCGGGATCTGCGCGATGGCTTCGGCCATATCGAGCTCTGGGCCGTTCTGGGCCTGCATGATATTCGTCAACGGTACCGCCGTTCAAAGATCGGTCCGTTCTGGATCACCCTATCGATGGGTATCTTCATTGGTGCTCTGGGGCTCGTCTATGGAAAGCTGTTCGGCCGTGCCCTGGATGCCTATCTTACCTACCTCGCCGCGGGCTTCCTGGTCTGGAGCTTCATGTCCACGACCATCCTTGATGGCGCGCGGGTCTTTCTGCGCTCAGGGGGTATGATCAAGCAGCTCACGGCGCCGCTGTCGGTCTACGTCTTGCGGATGGTCTGGGAGAACTTGATCATCTTCTTCCACAATATCTGGATATTCGTCGGCCTGGCTATCTGGTTCGGCATCGGCTTTTCCTGGGTGACACTGCTTGCCGTGCCGGGCCTGCTGCTGCTGCTCGTCAACGGTCTCTGGGTCGGCCTGTTGCTCGGTTTGCTGAGCGCCCGATTTCGGGACATCCCCTTGATGTTGCAAAGCAGCATGCAGCTGATCTTCTTTCTGACACCGATCATTTGGGAGCCGGGTATGCTGCCAGGGCGCCCCCTGCTGCTCTCCGGCAATCCTTTCTATCATTTTCTCGAGCTGGTGCGCGCGCCCCTTCTTGGCCAGTTGCCGAGTCTTGAAAACCTGCTGGTTGCCTTGGCGGTCACGCTGATCGGCTGGGCCGTGTCCTTCGTCTTTTTCGTGGTCTATCGCTGGCGCATCCCCTATTGGGTCTAGTTGGCTTGCCAGCCCGGTATCCGCCGTCCATTGGCCAAGGAAACCCGAGAGTCTCCGGCATCAAGAGGTCACACAGTGGCATTCATCGAGCTAAGCGCCGTGACGGTGCTCTTCCCCATCTACGACGCCGCGCGCGGCTCCCTGAAGAGCACCCTCTTCGGTAGTCGCGCTGGCAGCGGAACGGGCGGGACCGTCGTGGCCGAGAGAGGGGGGCGTGCGGTCACTGGTATCCGTGCCCTGGACCAAATCGATCTGCGGCTCGAGCATGGCGACCGCCTCGCCTTGATTGGCCACAACGGCGCCGGCAAGAGCACCCTGCTGCGCGTGCTGGCCGGTATCTACGAACCGGGGACCGGCTCCGTCCAGATCGACGGGAAGCCCGTGCCGATGTTCAATATCACCCTCGGCATGGATATGGACAGCACCGGTTACGAGAATATCGTTCTGCGAGGGCTCTATTTGGGCCTAACGCGCCGCGAAATCGACGCTAAGGTCGAGGAGATTGCCGACTTCTCAGGCCTGGGCTCGTTCCTCGGTCTTCCCATGCGCACCTATTCGACAGGGATGCGTATGCGCCTGGCCTTCTCGGTGTGCACCTCGATTCGCCCCGACATCCTGCTAGTAGATGAAGGTCTGGGCACCGGTGATGCCGCCTTTATCCAAAAGGCTCAGGCGCGGATCACGCGCTTCTCCGAGGAGGCATCGATCCTGGTTCTGGCGGCCCACAACCCGTCGCTGCTGCGCCAACTTTGCAATAAGGCGCTGATGCTCGAGCATGGAAGGATCACCAAGACCGGGACTGTTGACGAGGTACTGGATCACTACCATGGGCGATAGCCCCTTGGTGTATTGGTGGCGCTACTGGTTACGGGCGCGACAGGTGCTGGCTACCGAAGGGTTGCCAGCGCTGACGGGGAAGATTAGGCGGCGGCTGCGCACAACGCCGGCAAGGACCCGGGCAAGACCCGTGTTGCCGGCGATAGAATTCCCGTACCGCCGGCTCACCTTCGAGACCAACACACCGCCAGCGGTCTCGATCATCGTTCCTGTCCATAACGGCTATGCACACACCTACCGGTGCTTGAGCATGCTCCAATCGCATGCGGCGAAGGCCGACTTCGAAATCATTGTCGTCGATGACGCATCCAGCGACGAGACCGCCGACGAGCTTGCTCGCGCGAGCGGGCTGAAGCGGCTGCGTAATCCTAGTAACCTCGGTTTCGTCGACACCTGCAA
>JAAAOQ010000161.1 GCA_009908845.1 Gammaproteobacteria bacterium | reverse complement strand
ACGGCGGCGCCGGAGGCGCGGCGTTCAGGCATCGGCCGCGCCCTGGCGCTTGATGTGCTGGCGGATCTCGCGCGGGCGCGGCAGCCCGCGGATCACCAGCTCCGGCTCGTCGCCCGCGGTGTAGACCATCAGATCGCCGGCGCCGACGAGACGCTGGAACAGCGACTGCTCGATGCGAACCGTGCGCACCGAGGCCATGCTGATCTCGGTGTACTCCTTGCTGAGCAGCCCGTGGGTCCACAGCAGTTCGTGCGCGCGGATCTCGAGCCGGTCCATCAGCGTTGCCAACCTCCAGCGCAACAGCTGGAACAGCCCCAGCGCAAGCAGCGCGTAGCCGATCCAGCGCATCTCGATGGACGGCGGCAGCTCCGGCAGCGGGATCCGATCGGGCGGCAGCGGCAGCTCGCCGAACAGGGCCAGCGCCGCCCCCAGGATCACGAACACCCAGGCGAGCAGGGCCCCGATCGGGTGCGTGCGCCAGACGGACGGATTGGCCTTGTAGAGCACCTCGGACATCGCACGACTCTCCATGGCGGAACAAGCAGGGGCGGTCACGGGCCGCAGCAACACCGGCCCGGGCAGAACGGCTACTCGGCACCGGGCGGCGCAATCGGCCAGCGCAGGCGGGCGGGCGCTGCGCGCGGCGATAGTAGCAGCATTGCCGATAGGGAAAAACGCTCGGCTGCTAGCCGGCGGCCTCGGCCGCGAGCGCGCGGAACCCGGCCAGATCGAAGCAGCGCCCGGGCCCGGCGGCGGTGCCGACATCCCGGTAGGCAGGCAGGTTCATACCGGTGCCGATCGGCGGCCAGGGCGGCGGCGGATGCAGCCAGCCACCGTCGGCGGTGCGCATATGGCTGCGGTCACTGGCGAAGTCGCGGCGGTAGGCCTGCGCGTCGATGACGCGGAAGCGGGGCCGCGAGCCGGCGCCCAGCTGGTCGGCGAACGGGAAGCTGGCCGCCAGCCAGTCGCCGGCGGCAAGCGCCAGCGGCAGCCGGCTGTCGAGATCCCAGATGCGCCCGCTACCGTCGAGACAGATGCAATGGTAGTCCCAGCAGACGAGGCCGTCGGCGCCCCCGGCACGTTGCGCGGCGATCGGACAGGCGCCGTGCGGGGCGGCGATGAAGACGACCCGATGGGGCCCCGGACCGAGCGCGGGCTCGGCACAGAGCCACCAGATGTTCTCCTCGCAGTAGAAGGGGTGATAGCGGAACATCGGGCGATGACCTGCCGCCGGCGGCGCACCGGGCGCTAACCGGTGTTGCGCATCCCGGCGGCGATGGCATTGATCGAGCGCAGCAGCGGGTCGAGCCATTCCTTGCGCTGCTCCTCGTCGCAGCACCCGCGGTAGCGCTCGAGCAGCGTGATCTGGATGTGATTGAGCGGGTCGAGGTAGGTGTTGCGCCGCGCCAGCGACAGCTGCAGGTCCGGGGTCTCCTCCATCAGCGCGGTCAGGCCGGCGACGTTGAGGACCTGGGTCAGGGTGCGCTGGTACTCCTCGGCGATCATCCGGTAGATGCGCTCGGCGCACTGGCGGTCGGCGACCAGGTGCGCGTACTCGTCGGCGATCTTCATCTCGGCCTTGAACAGCGACATCTGGATATTGCTGAGGATGGCGCGGAAGAACGGCCATTCCTGATACATGCGCTGCAGCTTGGCCAGGCGCTCGAGGTCGTTGCCGCGCCACTGCTCGAGCGCCGTGCCGATCCCGAACCAGGCCGGCAGCGTGTGCCGCGACTGCGCCCAGCCGAACACCCAGGGGATGGCCCGGATCGAGCCGAGCGAGCGGTCGGCCTTCTGCCGGTGCGACGGGCGCGAGCCGATGTTGAGCAGGGCGATGGCGTCGACCGGGGTCGCCTCGTAGAAGTAATCGAGGAAGCCGTCGGTGCCGTAGATCAGGGTGCGGTAGTGCACTTCGCCGAGGCGCGCCAGCTCGGCCATGACGCCGAGGAAGTCGCGCCGCGGCGGCGCCGGCGGATCGATCACACAGCGGCTCGCCTTCATCAGCCCGCTGATGCCCATGGTCAGCTCGTAGAGCGCGATCTCCTGGTTGGTGTAGCGATAGGAGAGCACCTCGCCCTGCTCGGTGAACTTGACCTGGCCGTGCACCGTGTCGTCGGGCTGCGACAGGATGGCCTCGTGGGTCGGCCCACCGCCGCGGCCGATGGTGCCGCCGCGGCCATGGAACAGCCGGCACTCGACGCCGCGTGCATCGGCCAGCTCGATGATCTTCGCCTGGGCCTCGTACAGGTTCCAGGCCGAGGCCAGGATGCCGCCGTCCTTGCACGAGTCCGAGTAGCCGAGCATCACCTCCTGCAGGTTGCCCGACGCGCGCAGCAGCGCCGCGTAGACCGGGTTGTCGAACAGCGCCGTCATCACGCCGTCGATGTGGGCCAAGTCCTCGATGGTCTCGAACAGCGGCGAGACGCGCAGGTTGCAGAACCAGCCCCTGGGCGTGCGCCCGGCCAGGCCGGCGAGGCGCGCGAGCAGCATCACCTCCATCACATGGCTGGCGCTGTGCGTCATCGAGATGACGTAGGCGCCGAACACCTGCTCGCTGACCTCGGCGCGCATCCGCGCCATCGACTCGAACACCTCCAAGGTCTCGCGCGTGGGCGGGGTCAGGGTGCCCTTGTCGATATGGAACGGATGTGGATGGCCGATGGCCTCGGCCAGGGCCAGGAGCTTCTGCTCCTCGGTGAAGGCCTGGTAGAGCGGCGCGCCCGCCTGGCGCGCGAACAGCTCGATGACCGCTTCGGTGTGGCGGGTCGACTCCTGGCGGACATCGAGATGCACCAGATGGAAGCCGAAGCTCTCGACCAGCCGGATCAGATCCTTGAGCTCGCCGCCGGCGGCGTTGGCGTCGCCGTGGCTGATCAGCGAATCGCGGATCAGATAGAGATCCTCCAGCAGCTGGCGCTCGTCGCCGTAGCCCTCGGGCAGGACCTCGGGGCGATGCTCGTCGATGATGCGCGCGCGCACCCGGTGCAGGGTCGTCTCGAGCCGGTGGCGGACGATGAACAGCTTGCGCCGGTAGGGCTCGTGGAAATAGCGCCGGTGCGGCTGGTTCATCGTGTGCAGCCAGTAGTCCTCGTCGTCGTCGAGGCTGTCGAGGAAGGGCGCCGACGGCCGCACCAGGGTGCTCGAATGGCTCAGCACCCGGGTCAGCCGCCGAACGCGCTCGAGGTACTCCTCGATCACCAGCTCGCAGTGCATGCGCACCGCCAGCTCGGTGGTCTCCGGCTTCACGAACGGGTTGCCGTCGCGGTCGCCGCCGATCCAGGAGCCGAAGGCGACGAAGCTCGGCACGGTGACGCCGCTGTCGGTGCCGTAGATCCGGCGCACCGCGCGCTCGAGGTTGCGGTAGACCTGGGGCAGGGTCTTGAACAGCGACTCGCGGAAGAAATAGAGCCCCTGGCGCACCTCGTCGGTCACCTGCGGCTTGTGCACCCGGACCTCATCGGTCTTCCACAGAACCTGGATCTCGCTCAGGATCTGGCCGAGCCGATCCTGCTGCTCCTCTTCATTGAGCTTGTGCCGGTGCAGGTCCAGCGTCAGCAGGAAGATGCGCCGATGGGTCTCGAGCGTGGTGCGGCGCTTAGCCTCGGTCGGGTGCGCGGTGAACACCGGCAGATAGGCCAGTGAATCGAGCAGCCGCTGCAGCTGGACCGCGTCGATCCCATCGGCCTGGAACTGCCGCAGCGTGTGATCGAACGACCCGCGCCAAAGCCGCCCGCCGGCGCTGATCAACGAGCGCCGGTGCAGGAAGGCGTGCACATCCTCGACCAGATGGGCGAGGCTGAAGTAGATCGTATAGGCGCGGATGACCTCGGACAGGGTCTGCGGGTCCAGGCCGCTGATACGCTTCATCAGCTTGGCGCGCAGCTCCGGATCATCCTGCTCGCGCAGCTTCAGGAATCCCTCTCGCAGGCGCTCCACCACCACCAGCACGCGCTTACGGCTGTGCTCGCGCAGCACCTCGCCGAGTAAGGTCGCGAACAGCGCGATGTCGCGCTCGGAACCGGACAACGTCTGAGGTTCATTCATCGCATTACAGCATCGGAGCCGGGATTAGGAGCAGGACCAGCGAGTCGGCATCGGCGGGAATCGCCACGGGCCAGCGGGGAGCCGAGCGGATCGGCCAGGCCGGTGCAGTCTAACCCGCGCTCTTGACAATGAAAACAGCGGCGCTTGTCGGCGCCAGCGCAATCCGTCTATCGTCTGGGACCGCTATCCTTCGGTCACCAGCTTCCACACGAGGAGACTGTTTATGCGTTGGCTCACCCACCGTCCCGGCTACTTGGCCTTTGCGTCCGCTTCAGCCCTCGCGCTCACACTCACGGCCCCGGGCGCGATGGCCGAGGTCCAATCGAAAGCGATCAGCTACGAAGACGAAGGCGTCCCGCTCACCGGCTACCTTTATTGGGACGACGCCATCGACGGTAAGCGCCCCGGCGTGCTCGTGATCCATGAGTGGTGGGGCCTGAACGATTACGCAAGACGGCGGGCTCAGATGCTCGCCGGGCTTGGCTATGTGGCCTTCGCGGCCGACATGTACGGCAAGGATCAGGTCACAGACGACCCCTCGCAAGCACAGGAATGGATGCAGGAGGTCACAGTCGACCCCGAGCTATGGCGGCTGCGCGCCGGCGCCGGACTGGATCAGCTCAAGGCGAGCGAGTATCTCGATCCGGAGCGGATCGCGGCCATCGGCTATTGCTTCGGCGGCGGCACCGTGCTGCAGATGGCCTATGGCGGTGCCGATCTCGATGGCGTGGTCAGCTTCCACGGCTCACTGCCGGCAGCACCGGAGGAGAGCCATGGCAAGATCGAGCCCGAGATCTTGGTGCTGCACGGACAGGCCGATCGCTTCGTCGCGCCCGAGGTCGTGACCAACTTTCAAGAGAAGCTCGAAGCCGCCGGCGCCAACTGGGAGATGGATCTCTACGGCGGGGTGCGCCATGGCTTCACCAACCCGGACGCCGCCGAGTATGGGATCGAGAATCTTCGCTACGATGCCCAGGCCGACGCGCGCTCCTGGCAGCGCATGCAGACCTTCTTCGACGAGGTCTTCAGCGACTGAGCGCGCACAGCGTGACGCCTGCCACGGCGGCGACTCCGCGCGCGGTGCTAAGCTCGCCTGCTCCTGCCGCCCGCTGACGCTCGGCGGCGGATCGACCGGTGCTCTGAGAGGCCCTAACAGAATGCCTCGCGCAGCCTGTTAAATCAGAGGCTTGCGCGAGTCAAGCGGCTGTTTCGAGGGGACCTCTTAGAGCGCGCTGGATTCGGTCAAGCAAGCGCGCTTAGGCGTGATGACGTGCGCGGCGCCTCCAGGACTCGACGGACTGTCGGCCAGCCGATCCGGCGAGGCCGCTCGGCCTCGATCCGATGCTCAGGCCGATCCCCGACGAAAGAGAGGCGCCGTGCACCGCGGCGCCTGACGCCTTTGCAGGGCTCACCTCTCGCATTCGGCGAGGCACCAAGACTGCCCCAATGCGCCGCAGGCGGTCCGGCGGGAGCCGATATCACCGTCCGTTTCCGGCGCGGCGCTCAGCCTAAGGAATTTACCGCATCCAATGAAGAACTGGTTATGGCTCTCCGTCGCGGTCGTCGCACTGGATCAGGCGACCAAGCGGCTCTTGCTTCACCTGCTCGAGCCGTTTCAGGTGCTTGAGGTCATCCCGAACCTGAACCTGACCCTGATGTTCAATCGCGGTGCCGCGTTCAGCTTCCTGGCCGAGGCCGGCGGCTGGCAGCGTTGGCTGCTCGCCGGGTTTGCGCTGCTGGTCACCGTCGGACTGATCATCTGGCTGCTGCGTCTCGCGCAGGACGAGCGACTGCTTGCAGCGGGCCTCGCGCTGATCATCGGCGGTGCTGTCGGGAACCTGGTGGACCGCGTCGTCTTTGGTCATGTCGTCGACTTCATTCAGGTCTATCTTCCATTCATCCCGCTACGCCTCTTCAATCCCTGGCCGGCATTCAACGTCGCCGACAGTGCAATCAGCATCGGAGTCGCGCTACTCTTGCTCGAGACCCTCCGGGCTGAGACCCGGGCTGAGCCCCGGGGTGAGCATCGCCAACGGATGCCGGATTCTGACAACCACAAGCCGTAATGGCCCTGTTCCCGCCTCAGCTGTTCCTCGCCCTGCGCTCGCGGCTGACCCGGCCCTGGGTCGAGCGTGCCGAGCGCAAGCGGTATCAAGAGGCACTGCATCTCGCAACCGACCGGCTCATCGATCAAGTGGAGCCGGAACTGCGAAGCCTGCCGCACCATCACGAGCGGCTGGCACCGGTGGTGGAGCGCATTCGTGATTACAGCATCGCGCTGATCGACGAGCTGCCGGGGCCGATCGCGCTGGACAAGGACCGCTGGGCAACCGATCCGCTCCTCGGTCTGCTGTTCAAGGAACCGAGCACGCTGAGCGAGACGCTTGCGGGCCCGGTGGTCCGCAAGTGGCTGCAGGAGAATCAGGAGGACGAGGCGACCGAGCTCTTCGGTCTATTGCTCGCCAGGCCCAAGGAGCGCACCCAGCTCGGTGTCGAGGTCCGGGGTGACCGGCTCGAGCACGATGTCAAGCAGACCACGCTCAGCTTCACCGATCTCGAGATCGCCGCCGTCGACAGCGATCTCGTCCGCCTGAATCTGTCGCTGCGGCGGCCGATCTCGGACCTGATCCATTCGCTCGGGGTCAGCCGTCTGGCCGGCCAGGAGGAGCGCATCGCGAGCCATGAAGACACCTTGCGCATGCTGCAGCTGAAGCTTAAGGTCTTTCAGCCGCGCGCGGACGGGATCGACCTGCTGCTGGCAACCAGGAACCAGAATCTCGCCGAGGTCCAGCGCCTGAGCGCCAAGATCACCGAAACCGAGCGCGCCCTGGTCGTCGCGCGGCGCGGCCTGAGCGATCTGGAGCAATACTTCGAGCGTGTCATCGAGCTCCTCGCCTTTCCCGAAGAGGCGCTTCAACTCGAGCCGATGCGCGTCTGGCTGGATCGGATGAACGTCCTTCGCGACAGCGACGACCCGCGTGCACGCGAGGTCGAATTGATGCGTGCAGTGAGTCCCGCCAAGCCTGGCCGTATCCTGATGCTCGTGCGCTTCCCGCGCGCGCGTCTGGCTGCCGACGGCGAGCAGCAATTCCCCCTGGCAGCAACCCTTCCGGAGCCCAGATGAAGATCGCCATCCTGTCGCGAAACCCGAAGCTCTACTCGACACGCCGGCTCGCCGAGGCGGCTCGCGAACGCGGCCATGAGGCGCGCGTCGTCGACGTGCTGCGCTGCTACATGAACATCACCTCCCACGCCCCGTCGATCCATTACAAGGGCGAGCAGCTCAGCGGATTCGACGCAGTGATCCCGCGCATCGGCGCCTCGGTGACCTTCTACGGCACCGCGGTGCTGCGCCAGTTCGAGATGATGAGCGTCTACCCGCTGAACGAATCGGTCGCGATCACCCGCGCGCGCGACAAGCTGCGCTCACTGCAATTGCTCTCGCGCCGCGGGATCGGCCTGCCGATCACTGGCTTCGCGCATACGCCGGACGATATCGAGGACCTGATCAAGATGGTCGGCGGCGCGCCGCTGGTGATCAAGCTGCTGGAAGGCACACAGGGCATCGGCGTCGTGCTCGCCGAGACCCGCCAGGCCGCCGAGAGCGTGATCGAGGCCTTCCTCGGGCTCAGGGTCAACATCCTGGTGCAGGAGTACATCCAGGAGGCCAAGGGCGCCGATATCCGCTGCTTCGTGATCGGCGAGAAGGTCGTCGCCTCGATGCGCCGGCAGGCGAAGGCCGGCGAGTTTCGCTCCAACCTACACCGTGGCGGCAGCGCCGAGCTGATCCGGATCACCCCGGAGGAGCGCTCGACAGCGGTGCGCGCGGCCCGGATCATGGGGCTCAACGTCGCCGGCGTCGACATCCTGCGCTCCAACCACGGGCCGGTGGTGATGGAGGTCAACTCCTCACCGGGCCTGGAAGGGATCGAAGCCGCGACCGGCAAGGACATCGCCGGGCAGATGATCTCGTTCATCGAGAAGGACGCCGGCAGCGGTAAGACCCGCACCCGTGGCAAGGGCTGACGCGGCGGCACCGTCGCCGCCTGCCGTGCTCGCTGCGTTTGGGCCGAGCGTATGACGACCCGGTTGCAGATTGGCAATACCCTCATCCGCCCGGGCGAGCGGCGCCGCCTGGACCTGCCGCTGCCGAGCCTGTTCACCCAGAACCCGGTCGTACTGCCGCTGCACGTGGTGCACGGTCGGCGGGCCGGCCCGCGCCTGTTCGTCACCGCCGCCGTTCATGGCGATGAGATCAACGGCATCGCCATCATCCGCCGGCTGCTCGCCAGTAGCGCCCTGCGCAACCTGCGCGGCACCCTGCTCGCGGTGCCGGTGGTCAACGTCTACGGCTTCGTGCGCCACTCGCGCTACCTGCCGGACCGGCGCGACCTGAACCGCAGCTTCCCGGGCTCTGAAGGCGGGTCGTTGGCTGGGCGCCTTGCAGCGACCCTGATGAGCGAGGTCGTCGCCGACAGTGACCTCGGGATCGACCTGCATACCGGCGCCGCCCATCGCGAGAACCTGCCGCAGATCCGCGCCCGCGTCGACGAGCTCGGGATCGCTGACCTTGCACGGGCCTTCGACACCCCGGTGATCCTCGATGCCGATCTGCGCGACGGCTCGCTGCGCGCAGCCGCCACCGCCGCCGGCGTCCCGGTCCTGCTCTACGAGGCCGGCGAGGCCCTGCGCTTCGACGAGCTCTCGATCCGCGCCGGCGTGCGCGGCATCCTCGGCGTGATGCGCCGGCTCGGGATGATCCGCGCCAGCGCCCGCCGCCCGCGCTCGCCGCACCAGCCGGTGATCGCCCGCTCCAGTCTTTGGGCGCGCGCCCAGACCAGCGGCATGCTCCGCTTCGCCCGCCCGCTCGGCGCCTGGGTCGAAAAGGGCGAGCGCCTGGCGACCATCGCCGATCCTTTCGGCAATGGTGAAGAGCCCGTCACCTCGCCGGCGGCCGGTATCGTGATCGGCCGGATGAACCTGCCACTGATCACCGAGGGCGAGGCCCTGTTCCACATCGCCCGCTTCAAGACCGACGCCATCGCCGACGCGGTCGAGCACTTTCAGAACTCGCTCGACCCCGGCGACCCGTTAGAAGAGCCGATCGACTGACGTCCCATCTCAGCGCCCGTCCTGGACGTCGACCTGGGACCGGACGCCGGCGAGGATCGTTGCGCGCGCTGATTCCGCGCCGCAGCGAAACGGACTGGCAAACGAAACCGTTCGATGCCGACCGGCTGGGTCGGCATGGCCGTCGCGACGAAGCCAGCGCTCCGCGCTCTACCAGGATTTGTAGGGCAGGAATTTTCCGTTCAGCGTGACCACGACCCGATCACCTTTCGGGTCGGGTTGGCGCTGGATATCCATGCTGTAGTCCATGGCGCTCATGATACCGTCACCGAACTCCTCGTGAACGAGGGCCTTGATGGTCTCCCCGTAAACACCGACGACCTCGTAGAAGCGATAGATCAATGGGTCGGTTGGCACCGTCTGATCCCAGGTCTTGAGCGGAAACTCCTGGAGCGCAGCGACAACCTCCGCCCCGAGCCTGAGCACCTCGGCACAGGATTTGGCCTAAGCCTCGTCCAGGCTATTCATCTCAAAAAGAGCAGTTGTCCCTCGGCGTTCCCTGGAGCGAACCCGATCGGGTGCGATCAGCGATGACTGGTAAACCAAAAAAGAGCAGTTGAACCCCTCGGCCGGCAAAATTCGCGAGCCGATGCTGTGCACAGGACGTGAGTGAGCGGGCGCCGCCGGCTCAGGG
>JAAAOQ010000019.1 GCA_009908845.1 Gammaproteobacteria bacterium | reverse complement strand
ATGGCCGACGGTCGTTTCCTGACCTTCACCCGCCGCGAGGCCGAGTCGCGCTGGCGCTAATAGCCGACCCTGCCGGCCAAGCCCTCGAGGCCGTATTCCAAGACACGCCGACTCTCGTGCCTGTGTCCAACAGCCGAGATTCGAAGCTCGATGCATTGCGTCCCTTTCCCCGCGCAGCAGGCGCCGAGCTAGGCCTTGGGGCTGGTCGCTGCTTCGCGTAAGCAACATCGCCAACCTCAGGCGGACGCTGTATGCTGAAAAACGCCGTTTATAGTTCCGGTGAGGGCAGATCGATGCAGCTTGAAGAACTCATTTTAAAGGTCAGCCGTCTACCCGCATCACGGCAGCAGGAGGTCATGGACTTCGTCATGTTCCTGGAACAACGCTATGGCGAGCATGAGCAGGCTGACTGGTCAGAGCAACAGTTCCGCGCCATGAGCATCGAGCAAGCAGATGCGTGGGCTGGAAGATGAGCCGGACATCTAAGGCGGCCTGCCTCAGCGGCCAGCCCTCGCTGCCTGTCGGCGCTCGTCGAAGAAGGTCTTGGTCACCTGAAATACGACCGGGCTCAGCAGCAGCAGCGCGATTAGGTTCGGGATCGCCATCATTGCGTTCATGGTGTCGGCCAGGAGCCAGACGAAGTCGAGCTGGGTGATGGCGCCGATCGGCACCGCTAGCACCCAGACGATTCGGAACGGGATGATGGCGTGCACGCCGAACAGGTACTCGACGCAGCGCTCGCCATAGACGCTCCAGCCCAGGATGGTCGTGAACGCGAACAGCGCGAGCCCGATCGAGACCACATAGGCGCCGGTGCCGGGCAGCTCCTCGCCGAACGAGATCGCCGAGAGGGCGGCGCCGGTGATGCCGCGGTTGTGCTCGACCTCGCTGCCGTCCTCGGCGTCGATGACGCAGACGGTGCTGGGCTTGCGGATCATCCAGGAGCGGTCGACCCGCTCCTCGACCACGCCGCCTTGCTCGACACAGGCGGTGAAATCCGGGTTGTCCGCCTTCCACTGCCCGGAGACGACGATCACCAGACCGGTGATGGTGCAGATGATGATGGTGTCGAGGAAGGTGCCGAGCATGGCCACCGTTCCTTGCCGAACAGGGCTATCGGTCTCGGCGGCGGCATGGGCGATCGGGGCGCTGCCGAGGCCGGCCTCATTCGAGAAGATGCCGCGCGCGACCCCCATCTGCAATGCGAGCATCACTGAGGCGCCGGCGAATCCGCCGACACCGGCGGACGGGGTGAAGGCGTAGTCGACGATGGTGACGATCGCGCCCGGGACCTCGCCGGCATTGAGCAGCAGCACGATCAGCCCCGAGACCAGATAGGCGAGCGCCATCAAGGGCACGAGCTTACCGGCCACCTGCGCGATCCAGCGGATGCCGCCGATCAGCACCAGCCCGACGAGCAATGCCAATGCCAGCCCGGTCCAGAGCTCGGGCACGCCGAACTTGGTCTCCAGGGCATGGGCGACCGAATTGGCCTGGACGGTGTTGCCGATCCCGAAGCCGGCGACGGCGCCGAAGAGCGCGAACAGGGTCGCCAGCCAGAGCCATTTGCGGCCGAGCCCGTTGCGGATGTAGTACATCGGGCCGCCGACGTGGTTATTATTCTCATCGACCTCGCGGTAACGCACCGCAAGCACGGCCTCCGAGTACTTGGTCGCCATGCCGACGAGCGCGGTGATCCACATCCAGAACAGCGCCCCGGGGCCGCCGATCGCCAACGCGGTGCCGACGCCAGCGATGTTGCCGGTGCCGATCGTCGCCGAGAGCGAGGTCATCAATGCGTTAAACGGCGTGATGTCGCCGCTGCCTTGCTCCTTGCGCCCGCGCCAGAGCATCCGGAACCCGAAGCCGAGCCGATGCAGCGGCATCACCTTCAGCCCGATCGACAAATAGAGACCGGTACCCAAGATCAGGATCAGCATGGGCGGCCCCCAGACCCACCCGTTGATCGAGCCAATGACCTGCGAAACCTGTTCCATCGGTGCCCCCGTTCTTCTGGTTGAGCGTGAGAAACGGCAAAGCGCCGTACTATACACGGGCCACAGCAGGCCGCTCACCCCTCACGCCGGGTGCTCGGGTGCCGTCTGCTTCAGCCCGGCCGACAAACCGCCAGCGACAAACCGCCAGGTGTTGCGCTGAGACGACCTCTCGCCTTGCGCTGGCGTGCGTCGCTGGCCTGCGTTGCCGGCGTGCGTCCCGATTGGGTTCAAGCGCATCATTGTCCGAGGAGGTCAGGCCTTTCGACGCGGGCGACGGCGGCGCGGCGGGTACACTCGCGAGCCAGGCTTCGACGAGACCCGGGTTGGACCAGGCCCGTTCGGGCGTATATTCGGGCGGATAGATCACGACTTACGACTTGCAGAGGTCACAACATGGCAGCACCGGACCTGACGCCGATCCAACCGCTGATCGAGGAGCTGAACCAGCATCCGATCTACTCGGAGCTCAAGGACATCGATGACCTAAGGGTCTTCATGAGCCACCACGCCTTTTCGGTCTGGGACTTCATGTCATTGATCAAGTATCTGCAGGCGACCCTCGCGCCGACCGAGGTCCCTTGGGTTCCGCGCGGCGATGCCGCTGTCCGCTACTTCATCAACCAGCTGACCCTCGAAGAGGAATCGGACAGCATCGACAATGACGCCGCAGGCGTGCGCTACAGCAGCCATTTCGAGTTCTACTGCCGCGCCATGCACGAGATCGGCGCCGATGGCGACAACCCGAAACGCTTCATCGCCCTGGTCGCAGAGCAGGGGCTCGACGCGGCCCTCTACTCGGATCTGGTGCCGCTGCCGTCCCGCTACTTCACCGAGACGACCTTTTGCTTCATCCGCGAAGACAAGCCGCATGCGGTCGCGGCGGCACTGGCGGTCGGCCGCGAACGGGTGATCCCGCAGATGTTCCGCTCCCTGCTCGACAAGATGGGCATCACCGCGCAGGACGCACCGGCCTTCCATCACTATCTCAACCGTCATATCCATCTCGACGAGGATTTCCACGGGCCGCTGTCGATGTCGATGCTCGATCAGCTCTGTGGCGACGACCCTGAGCGGCTCGAGGAGGCCACCATCGCCGCCGAGGAGGCAATCTGCGCCCGGATTCGGTTTTGGGATGGCGTGCTCGAGGCCGTGCGCGCCAGGCGCGGTGAGCGCAGCTGATATAGCCATTCCGCCTGATCACCGGACAGAAACCGCCGGAACGGTCAGCACCGATGGGCTCAGCCTGTCCGGAAACCAGGGCGGATGACTATATCGGGCGGCCAGATCGGGAACGGCCGCGTGAGCGAGCAGGACGAGGGCATCCTGACCCACGGTAGCGATTCCGCTCAAAGCCCTATGGCTAATAAGGTAGAATCCAGGGATTGCGAGGCCATCTAGGGAAGACAAACCTACTTCCCATGCAGTAATCAAAGATCGTGAGGACAACAGATGGCTGTCGCAGTCGCACTCGACAATGAAGGCTTCCTGGTCAATCGTGATGACTGGAGCGAGGAGCTCGCGGTCGAGCTCGCCCAGCAGGACGAGTTCGAGATGAATGACCAGGTGATGCAGCTCATCCGAGAGGCCCGCAGCATGTACGACAACGACGGCGTCGTGCCGCCGATTCGTATCTTCGCTAAGAAGCAGGGCGTCTCGACCAAGGAGCTCTATAACATCTTCAAGAAGGGCCCCATGAAGCTCATTTGCAAATGGGGCGGTTTGCCGAAGCCCACAGGCTGCGTCTGATGGGCAAATCAACGAGGTGAGAAGTAGACGATGGCAGGCAAACTCTCATTCACGGGAGATCCACTCTGGAAGCGAGCCAATGATCCGGGCTACCGGATCGGCTGGCGCAGCAAGGCCAAGTTTGAGAAGGGGCATCTTGACGGTGAAATGACCTATGGCGAGGCCGAGAAGAAGGCCGAGGAGCTCGCGGCTCAGGATAGCTCGAAGACCTACTATCCCGAGCTGATCATCACTGAGCAGTGAGGACTTCCGGGTGGTCCAAGCGCCACCCCGACTGCGGCCAGGGACGGTCGTTTCGCGCAAGCTGCGGAGCCTCCAGCTAGCGTACGAGAGCCGAGTAGGAGCCCGCTTGCCGGCGATCTAGCGTTCAAGGTGGCCGAGCAGGGCGATCTAGCGCACAAGGTGGCCGAGCAGGAGGCCGCTTGCCGGCGAGCTTCGCAGCCGCGAGCGCGGCGTGGTCGCCCGCAAGCGGGCTCCTACCTCAGGGCTATTGCGGGAAGCGGCGATCGGTCTCGGGGTTCCGCGCTCTGGTACTAGTGCGTCAAAGGCAAAGGCTCACGGCCAGCCGCTTCCTCCGGCTCCGCCTGTCGCCCATCTGCGCCGAAGCAGAGCCCGTCCTTGAGCGCGATCAGGTCGCCCTCCCCTAGCGGCTCCCAGAGCTCATCGGTAAGCGGTACGCTGGCCACCAAGGCCACATCTTGGCGAATCGAGGTCAGGTTGACGCCCGCGTCATGCAGCTCCGGCGCGGTTCGCCAACAGTAGCGCTGCAGCAGGTAGAGGCCTGGCGCGCGCAGATGACCATCCGGCTGGGTGCGGCGATCGGCATGGACGAAGAGCGCGTCGCTGTCCGAGTAGATGAAGTTTGCGGGCCCAAGCGCCCGCAGCTCCTGCGCATAGTCGGCGATCACGGCGAGCCGCGTGGCCAGATCGGGGATCGCGCCCGCGGCCTCATCCCAGATCGGCGCCAATGCGGTCATCAGACCGCAGAAGCCGAGCTCCGAGTCTGAATCGCCGACGGGCATGAAGCGCGCCGGACCGCTCTTGCGCTGATCAGCGAGCGTCGGGATATCGCCATTGTGGGCGAACACATGCATGGTACCGCCGAGCTCGCGGGCGAACGGCTGGGTATTGCGCAGCGCCAGCGCACCGAAGGTCGCGAGCCGGATGTGACAAAGGCCGAGCTTGGTACGCAATCCCTGTCGTTCCATGAACTGCATCAGCGGGCTCTCGCTGGCCGGGCGCGGCTCGCGCAACAACAGACAGTCGCCCCCTTCATAGAACGCGAGCCCCCAGCCGTCACGATGCGGCCCTTCGGCGCCCCCGTGCCGCGCGAGCCGTTCGAGTGAAAACCCGAGTGTCGCCGGCACCCGACTCGACATCGCAAACAGCTCGCACATCGTAAACCGAACCCCAAGCTTGGCCAGCCGGCCCGTCCTTCGATTAAGAATCCACCCCGCTCTCCAACCCGTCGATTCTGTGCGATCCCGCCGCGCAGGGCAAACGGTTGCCGCTCGTTGTTCCCGCTCCCGGCGCGCGGTTGCTCATGATCGGTATATGATCGCGGGATCGCTCAGCTCGCTGTCATTGGAGCCAACGCTCGTTCGTGGACCCCGAATCTTTCGTCCAATCCTCGGTGCTGCTGCTGGTCGCCGCCGCGGCGGCGGTCGCGCTGTTTCGTCAGATCGGCCTCGGCTCGATCCTCGGCCTGCTCGTCGCCGGGGTGCTGATCGGCCCCTACACCCCAGGGCCCTCGGTCACCGGCCATGTCGAGGACCTGCGCCACTTCACCGAGCTCGGCGTGGTGCTGCTGCTGTTCGTGATCGGGCTCGAGCTGCATCCGAGCCGCCTCT
Source organism: Gammaproteobacteria bacterium (assembly GCA_009908845.1). Taxonomy (GTDB): domain Bacteria; phylum Pseudomonadota; class Gammaproteobacteria; order Chromatiales; family Chromatiaceae; genus Lamprobacter. The sequence goes on along the minus strand of JAAAOQ010000019.1, from coordinate 4,227 downwards.
GGGAGATGCGCCGGGCCTTGTTCGGGCTCGGGATGCTGCAGATCCTGCTATCGGGCCTGATACTGGCGCTCTACTTCCAGCTCTTCGTCGAGGGCTGGCCAGTGGCGCTGCTGATCGGCTTCAGTCTGGCGTTGTCGTCGACGGCACTGGTGATGCAGATGCTCTACGAGCAAGGCGAGATCGCCACCCCGCATGGCCAGAACGCCTTCGCGGTGCTGCTGATGCAGGACATCGCGGTGGTGCCGATGTTGGCCTTGCTGCCGCTAGCGGCCGGCACCGGCTCGGCAATCGCGGGCTCGGTGCTCTGGGAGCAGCTCGGATTGATCGCGCTGATGCTCGCCGGCGTCATCATCGCCGGCCGCTATCTGGTGCCGCTGGCGCTGGATCTGCTGGCGCGCCAGGCCAACCGCGAGGCCTTCTTCCTGGTCACGCTCGCGGCGGTCTTTGTCGCCGCCTGGGGGATGAACAAGGCCGGGATGTCGATGGCGCTGGGCGCCTTCCTGATGGGCATGATGCTCTCGAGCTCACGCTACAGCGTCCAGATCCACGCCAGCATCGAGCCCCACAAGGGGCTGCTGATGAGCCTGTTCTTCGTCGCCGTTGGGATGTCGCTCGACCTCAGCGTACTGATCGAGCAGCCGCTCATCTTCGCGCTGCACCTGCTGGCGCTGATGACGATCAAGGTCGCCCTGATCTATCTGCTGTGCCGACAATTCGGCACCACCCATAGCGGCGCGGTCCAGGTCGCCTTCCTGCTCGGCCAGGCCGGCGAGTTCGGCTTCATCCTGTTCGGGGCCGCGAAGATGCTCGGCCTCATCGATGGGGCCATCTTCACCCTCGCAGTCGCACTGATCTCGGGCAGCATGCTGCTGACCCCATTGATGGTCCGGCTGGGCGCCTGGCTCGCGGCCCGGATACCGGACCAGGAGGCCGACATCCACGAGCGTTTCCGCTATCAGTCCGAGGGCGAGCAGCCGCCACAGGTGGTGGTCGCCGGTTATGGCCGTGTCGGCCACACCATCGGCGCGGTGCTCACCAGCCATGGCATCCCGTTCATTGCCTTCGAGCAGGACCCGACGCTGGTCGCCCGCTGGCAGGCCGAGGGACACCCGGTCTACTACGGCGACATCCGCAATCCTGCCTTGTTGGCCGCGGCCAGGGTCGAGCAGGCCAAGGTGGTCGTGCTGACCATCGCCGAGACCCGCGCCAGTATCGAGGCCACCTCGTTGGTGCGCCATCATGCGCCCAAGGTCACCATCGTCGCCCGTGCCCGCGATCTGACCGCCTGCGATGCCCTGTTCCGGGCCGGAGCCAGCCGCGCCTTTCCCGAGGCCGTCGAGGCGAGCCTGCGGCTAGCCGCCGAGACGCTCGACGGGCTCGGCCTGGCCGACGAGACCGCCGAACAGATGGTGCAGCAGGCGCGCGGCAAGGACTATGCGATGGTGCGCAACGAGGTCGGCGAGCAGCCGGCGATCGCGGAGCAGCAGGACACGGCCAGCTGATCAGACAACTCACTCCGAACCGAAGGCATGCAGAGGCGCCGTCTCTCTGAAACGCGCCTTCTGTTCCGGCGTCGCCTCGGTCTGATAGGTTGCCTTCCAGTCTCCGTAGGGCATCCCGTAGATGCGCTCTCTGGCCTCGTCGTAGCTCATCTCGACACCGCGCTCCTCGGCCGCTGCCCGATACCACTTCGAGAGGCAGTTCCGGCAGAACCCGGCGAGGTTCATCAGATCGATATTCTGCACATCGGTGCGCTGCTGCAGGTGGGCAACGAGCTGGCGGAAGGCCGCCGCTTCGATCTCGATTCGGGTCTGTTCGTCCATTATCGTGCTGACTTTATTCGCTGCTTGGCACAACGAGATGGGGCCGGGTCAGCGAGCTCCCAATCGTCTCGCAGCTGCTCAGCGGGTCCCGGTCCCAGGCCGCACCCGCAGACGCAGGTCCGGTCCGACGGCGCGCACATCGATCAGCTCGAGCGGCAGCCGGTCCGCCATCCTGTCAACGCCTGCGAGCTCGAACAGCCCGCGCGCGGCGCTGCCCATCAGATGCGGGGCCAGATAGAGCACCAGCTCATCGACTAGGCCCTGCTGGACCGCAGCGCCGGCGAGGGTCGGGCCGGCCTCGATCAGGACCTCGTTGATCTCGCGTTCGGCAAGGTAGCGCAGCAGCGCCTCGAGATCGACGCGCCCTGCGGCATCGGCCGGGCCGACCCAGACCTCGGCCCCGGCCGAGGTGGCCGCGGCGATACGGCGCGGATCGCTCACCAAGGTTGCGATCAGGGTCGCGCCCGGGAGCTGCAGCAGGGTCGCGTCGAGCGGCGTGCGCAGATGGCTGTCGACGATCACCCGCAACGGTTGCCTGACCGGCTCGTCGGGCGCGAGCGCCGGGATCAGCGTCGGCGCGAGCCGCACGTTCAAGGACGGATCATCGGCGAGTACCGTGCCGACCCCGGTGACGATGGCCGAGGCGCCCGCGCGCAACCATTGGACATCGGTGCGCGCCGCCTCCGAGGTGATCCACCGGCTCTCGCCGCTCGCCATCGCGGTGCGCCCGTCGAGACTCGCGGCCGACTTGACGCGCACGAACGGCAGGCCGAGCCCCATCCGCTTGTCGAAGCCCGGATTCAATGCCCGGCAAGGCCCTTCCAGCACGCCGGTGACGACCTCGACGCCCGCCGCCCGCATGCGCTCGAGCCCGCGCCCGTGGACGATCGGGTTCGGGTCCTCCATGCCGACGAGGACGCGGCTCACCCCGGCGGCGAGCAACGCATCGGTGCAGGGCGGCGTGCGCCCGTGATGGCAGCAGGGCTCGAGGGTCACATAGGCGGTGGCGCCGCGGGCCGCCGGACCGGCGGCGTCGATCGCGAGCCGCTCGGCATGCGGCTCGCCGGCGCGCCGATGCCAGCCCTCGCCGACGATCCGATCGCCGTGCGCAAGCACGCAGCCGACGCGGGGATTCGGGTCGGTGGTGTAGCGGCCGCGCTCGGCGAGCTGCACCGCGCGCCCCATCAGGCGGAGCGCGCGCTCTCCGTGGGCGTCAGCGGTCACGAGTCTTGATCGAGCTGGTCAAGCAGATCGAGCTGGGCGCGTCGGACCTCGGGCGCCGGATGCCGCTCGAGCCGCTCGATCTCCTCGCGGAAGGCGGCGACATCCTCGAACTTGCGATAGACCGACGCGAAACGCACGTAGGCGACCTGATCGAGGCCGCGCAATTCCTCCATGACCAGCTCACCGATCTCGCGCGAGCTGATCTCGCCATCGGCGGCGCCGAGCAGCTTGCGGTTGATGCGCGCAATCGCGGCCTCGACGTCCTCGGTGCTGATCGGACGCTTCTCGGCCGCGCGCATGAGGCCGCTGCGCAGCTTGCGGCCGTCGAACGGCACCCGGGTTCCATCGCGCTTGATCACCCGCGGCAGGTTGAGCTCGGCCGCCTCATAGGTGGTGAAGCGCTCGCCACAGACCGCGCACTTGCGCCGGCGGCGCACCTGGTCGCCGTCGCCGGAGAGACGTGAATCCATCACCTTGGTGTCCTGAGCTCCGCAGTACGGGCAGCGCATCCAGCCGGCTCGCGAATCAAACGCCGCGGAGGGCAGGCGCCTCCATCAGCGGGCGTAGACCGGGAAGCGCTTGCACAGGTCGAGCACCTTGGCCTTGGTCTCGGCGATCACCGCCTCGTCGCCGCGGCCGTCGATCACATCGCACATCCAGCCGGCGAGCACGCGCGCCTCGTCGAGGCCGAAGCCGCGCGTGGTCATCGCCGGCGTGCCGATGCGGATGCCGCTGGTCACGAACGGCGACTGCGGATCGTTCGGGACCGCGTTCTTGTTGACGGTAATGTTCGCACTGCCGAGCCAGGCATCGACGTCCTTGCCGGTCAGGCCCTGCTCGATGAAGCTGACCAGGAACAGGTGATCATCGGTGCCCTTGGAGACGACATCATAGCCGCGCGCCAGGAAGGTCTCGGCCATCGCCTGGGCGTTGAGCACGACCTGCTTCTGATAGTCCTTGAACGCCGGTTCCAGGGCCTCCTTGAAGGCGACGGCCTTAGCGGCGATCACATGCATCAGCGGTCCGCCCTGGATGCCCGGGAAGACCAGCGAGTTGAACTTCTTCTCGAGCTCCGGATTCGACTTGGCCAGGATCAGCCCGCCGCGCGGGCCGCGCAGGGTCTTGTGCGTGGTCGTGGTGGTGACATCAGCGATCTGCACCGGGCTCGGATAGACCCCGG
>JAAAOQ010000200.1 GCA_009908845.1 Gammaproteobacteria bacterium | reverse complement strand
TTGAAACGACCATCAAGCATCCAGATTCTATTTACATCGTAGGCGTGTCAAAAACTAGCAAAATCAAGCGCGTAGAGCAAGGTAACAAAGTAGTACTAATGTATATAAATATTTTTTATAATTATGATTTGTAATAAATTCAAGAAAGTTATGAACCTTTAGCGTTCGAATAGGATTACTGAATAGATCCTCAAACCGATATATTCTAGTAAGAATATCATTTTCTGCGAAGTCTCGTATCGTACTATTGACAATACGCCAGTCCCAGCAAAGACGCTCAAATTGCGACATGCTACTCCAACGCTCAGCATAATCGGCGTCATCAACTATGCTCGGTGTCAGTCTTGACTGACCAAAGCGGGTGACTAGATCGTTTTCATCATGATGGGCGCCATAATTCATCCATGAGCGAACCCATTCTCGTGGATCGCGAACAATGCCTACTATCTTTGCGTCTGGATATATTGTGCGTATAACAGGAAGAAGCCCGTACCATTGTGAGTAAGCCTCGATAATGAGTCCTGCTTCGATTCCTTGGTAATACCTATCCCGATGTGCGCGTACAGCATCCTGAATCTGTTGTTCGGGCCAATCTCCAGAGAGGTACTTAATTGTAAGATTACGGATTCCCGTTCGTTGGCGTAGTCGGTCGATAATCATATGTCGAATTCCAAAAGTCTTGACAGCAAGCAGGCTCCGTTTAGTGAATCCATCCCAGAGATCCGGTTCATGCACTGAGAAACAGTCAGCGATAATTTTGGCCAAGCAAGAACCAAAAAAGGTGGTGCCAGTTCTGCCGCCTGAAACAATGAAGACGAGGTCTTTATACATTGTGCGGATTTCTAGGTATTTGGGCTTCCAAGCGTGCAGCTAATATCAATGCCGTGGGAATCAATACAGCAAGTCCTAGAAGCCGGTTAAGCGCAGGGGCGAGAAAGCCGGCAGCAGCGCTGAGTCCAACGACGGTCGCAAGACCGGCGGAGATTGCCTCCCTAACACCCAAACCGGCTGGAACGATTGAAGCAGTGGAACCGATGACGCCGGCTGCCGATAGAGCCGACGCCTGCGCGAAGGTAGTAGATGCGCCCAGTGTCCAGAAACAAAGATACAGTCGTGATGCGTCTAGCATCGTCAAGGCGAGCTTCAGACAGACGACGACCACAGCAAGCCACCAGCTACCTGCAATTTTTCTGGCAAACCAACATCCTACCCCTAGTGCAGGTAGCCCAAAGCTGATCAATAATATAGCGATTGGCCATGAGTAAGGTAGCAGCCAAAAAGCGGCGTAGGGAAGGGCCACTCCTACCCAGATGATTGCCACTGCTAAGGTAGCAGCTCCACCGTCTCGATAGCGAGCGCCAGCACTCTTCATTGCCGCCATCCGCACTAAAGGTCCGCCGGGTAGGGGAAGCATGTTAGCGGCACCGCTAATGATTGCAATGCGCAGAGATTGGGCGACACCAAAGCGTAACCCTACTAAACTTCCAGTCAGATAAATTTCTGCACTATTAAGGGCAATGGTGAAGGGTATGCCGAATGCTAATAGTACGACTATAGGTGTGATTTGAGGATTTGAAACTAACTCTGGCTTTAAATAAATCGATATGCTGAAACCAACAAAAAAGAAGATAGCTGCTGCTATCAAAGCTGGGCGCTGAACCCTTGGGCTATTAATACTCCTGGCGAATTCAAAGCTTTTGATTCGCGATAGTGTGCTACCAAGTATCTTTCGAGACATTCAACGGTGTCCGGCCCGCCCCTAGGTGCAAAATCAAGAATGGCGCAGCTGCTGCAGATAGAGCTTTGGCGGGGCCGTTTTGAGAAATGAGAACTTTAGTCGGCTCTTATCAAACATGGTTGCGCCCTAAATCGGTTAAGCCTATGAAAATGCGCTTCGCCATCACTTTTCTTGTCAAGATTCTTTTGTGTGCCGCAGCAATGCGGTTTCGGTCGGCAAGGAGCTGACCGGGCAGCATGAGAAGCTGCCGAAGCGATGGCGGAACCGACCCGCCGGAGTCTGCCTACAGGGGCCGGCTCCAAACCACCCCCGAGCGGCCTTGGCTGAAGACCGTGGTCGTGAGCGTCGGGGGAGAAGGCGCATCCAGGTGGTGCGTCAGGTAAGAATCGAGAAGGCGAGTGACCACGAACCCTCGTTGAGGTGTCGAAACTGAACAGCAGACATCAAAACCAGAGACCACAAGTATCTCTGGGACGAGCCCATCGGGAACCTGTGTACTGGGTGGGTGGTGTCCGGCATAGAGAGGGCGCGAGCTCGATTCAGGCGCTTCGGTGGAACTGCGGGAACTCGGACCCTGATGCCAAGGGAGCCTGCCAAGCGAAGAAAAGCAAGGCACAGAGTACCAATGCAGGGTTCGAGGACGGACCGACCCGTATGAGCGTTGACGTGCCTGTAATGGGTGCCGAGCAAAGGGGTCGGGTTGTTCCTGTCGCATCTTAGGTCAACTCCTGTTGGAGGATGAACCCCCGATGATGACAAAGCGCTTTGTGATCCTATGGCGCTTGGCGAGGAAACGCCCGAGCGGCAAATACGAGCACAAAGGGTTGGAGCAACAGGAGCCCGGTGAGTCGAGAGGCTCACGCCGGGTTCTGCGAGCGGCTGAGGGGGAAGTTCCCTCGGCCGACTCAACCGTTGCATTTTGCGTCAAATCAAACAAACAGAAACTTCCTGATAACGCACTGGGGTGCTCTTTTGCCACCCGCCGGTTACGCGCGAACCAAAACAGGAAAACCTCTGCCCTCCGACACCATAGACCATCTCTGACAACCGGCTACATTCATTCAAGCAGTCTCCAGTCGGTTTGAGAACCGGATGCCGTTGAGACTTCAGCAGGCATAACGGAGCTGAAAAAACAAGTCGGAGAATGCTTGTGCGCTAGCCGCTCGTGAGAAGCGCGCTAGAACCTGACCTCTTCCCTGCTCACGAAGAGTTGATGCGAGCATCGGTTCCGACAGCAGTCTACCAACAGCCGCTGCGATCTGGCGCGGTGCACGTTCATCAACCAGCAAACCCGTTTCCTCATGAATCACCGCATCCGGGATGCCACCAAGCCGAGTCGCAATCACGGGTAGGCTAGCAACCATCGCTTCGAGAAAGGTTAGCCCCTGTGCTTCAACTTGGCCATTAGCGGCGGTGCGTGAGGGGCCAACGAAGATATCGGCGGCAGCTAGCCATGACCCAATATCAACAGGATCGATCCAGCCGGGAAAGATGACGGACTTGCTCAAATCGAGCGCCTTAGCGAAGTTTCCCAGGGCTGCGCGGTCGGGGCCTTCTCCAAGGATGAGGGTGGTAATGTCCGGGTAGTCGGTGCGTAAGTAGGCGGTGGCCTGAATCAGATCCGCAGCACCTTTTTCCTCGACTAAGCGCCCGACGAAAATCAATAGCGGACCTTGGTTGCGGCGATAGCGTGCCCGGAGCGCTGCACTCTGCTGTCGCTGCTGTTCAGTAAGATCTTGGGTCGCAACGCCCATGGGAATCCGTTGCAACCGGCGAGGCATAGATACGAGAGCCCGCACGCCTTCTTCGGTAAAAGCGCTATTGACGGTCACAGCATCCGCGCGTTGCAGTACGAAACGTTTGAAAGACTGCATTAGCGGGGATGTCAGCCCAAAGAGATCGCCGCCGTGCACGGTGACCACATGGGGCAGGCTAGCGATGGTCCGGCTTAATTGACCGACGAACCCCTGGGGCAGGAGCCAATGGCTATGCAAGATGTCGTACCGGTGGGTCGCAAGCCGGCGCGCGATGGCGAACATCTCGGCTGCAACCAAGGCAGGGAGTTTAAGCCGTTCAAGCGGTCGACGGCGCAGATTCACCAAGGCGCCGCCCTGATAGCAAACAGTCTGCTGTTTAGCCGGCCAGAGATAACGAAACCGTTCGACCGACACGCCGTCAAGCACCTCTGCTGTCGCAGCTCCGGGGGCATGTGGCGCGAGTACGTCCACTGTCCAGCCGAGTTGCTGAAGGTCTTGCGCAAGATGCAGGACGAAGGGGGTTGTGCTGTCACCAGACCAACGTGGGAAGTTAGAGGTGATACAAAGGATGCGACGGCGCGTTTCCATTCAAACATCACTCAGCCAACACAACATCTTCGTAAAGCACCTCAAGAGAGACCTCAAGATCAAGACAATCCAGCCGAACGCTACCCTCGGTATATCGCTCAAAGGCCCAGCCACGCGAGCGGCGATGCATTTCAACCGCACGCTGGTTTTGCTCGATGAGCAGATACGCTTGCAGGCTCTCAATGGTTTGGTAGGCAAAGAACTTCTCGCGCCGGTCGATGCGTGCGGTCGAGTCGGAGAGTACCTCGACGAGCAAACAAGGGCTGCGGCGGTAATAGGTCTCGCGGTCGTCTGGGTCACAGCTCAGAAGCAGATCAGGATAGTAAAAGATATCCTGATCAGCGATTTTCAGCCGCACCTTCATGTCGTTGGCAAAAAGCTGGCATGGGGTGCCGCGCAGTCGTGGCCGTAGGAAGGTAGCGAGGTTCAGCGTAATGAGCCCATGCCGATCGCTGGCGCCGGTCATGGCATAAAGTTCGCCGCCGATATACTCGTGGCGGATGTCGGCGCCATCCTCGGCGGCGAGGTAGTCGTCGACGCTGAGACGGCGGTTGTGGGCGAGATGGGTCATCAGCGCCTGGGCGTTGGGGGCGACTGGTCATGCAGTCGAAAGCGGATATCTTCCAATAATTTCCGGTTCGCTGCTAGCAAATCGGCGAGAAAGGCGACCAAAATCGTCTGAAAGCCCATGCCGAGCAGCACTGAGGCGAGGATCAGCGACTGCACATGGCCCGCGCCGCTGCCCGACAGAAAGAACCAGAGGAAGCGTAGGCCGATCAGAACGCCGAGGCCGAAGAGGATCGCGCCAATGCTGGCGAAGAAGCGAAACGGCCAGTAGATGACGAAGATGCGCACGATGGTGACGGTGCTACGCCAGACGTAACTGGGCGTGCTACGCAGCAGCCGAGAGAGGCGAAGATCGGGGTTGACGCGCACCGGGACGGTGGCGATCGGCATCTGGTGTTGCCCGGCTTGGACGATGGTCTCGAGGGTGCGGTGTAGTTGCTGAGCACGATCAGGCGCTGAGGCCGCTGCTGAAGGCGCGCGCGAGGCCGAGGTTGCGATGGTATCTGAAGACTGCATCGATCGCCTGGAGGTCTACGCCATCCGCGCCCGCGCGCTGATTCGGTAAAGCCATCGCCCTAGGCCGCGAGGGCAAGACCATCTACTTCTGGCCGGTGCCTTGGCCGTGATATTTCTGTTCCTGAGTTCCATGTCCGCCAGGTTTAAGTTGACAATAAAGCTGTAAAAGTTGACAATATAGGCCCTCAAGGTTGTCAATTAGGTTGTCAGATGAGCAAGGTACGGGCACGCGGCGAGGCGATTCGGCGCTTCATCTTCGAGCAGATCGAGGCGCACCATGAAGACATCGCCGCGGTGACCGCCGAGCAGTTTGGCATCAGCCGCCAAGCGGTGAACAAGCACCTGCAGCGGCTGGTGGAGGAAAAAGCGCTGGTCGCGCGTGGCAACACCCGAAATCGCCGTTATGCGTTGCGCCCGCTGGACATCTGGCACAAGACGTATGATGCCAGCGCCGGGCTCGCCGAAGATGTCGTCTGGCGGCAGGACATAGGGCCGGCAATCGAGCATCTGCCGGAAAACATCCGTGAAATCTGGCATTACGGGTTCACCGAGATGTTCAATAACGTCATCGACCATGCTCAAGCGAATACCGTGACGGTGCATTTCAAGAAGACCGTGATGACAACCGAGTTGATGATCATCGACGATGGCGTTGGTATTTTTCGCAAGATTCAGCAGGCAATGGGTTTGCTCGACGAACGCCACGCCGTGCTGGAGCTGGCCAAGGGCAAGTTGACGACAGACCCGGCCAACCATACCGGTGAGGGCATTTTCTTCACCTCACGCATGTTTGACGCCTTCGATATCTTGTCCAGCGGCGTCTATTTCACGCACAGCGTCGAAGAAGAAGAGGACTGGATTCTCGAGGCCGGGCAGGCGCAAGGCTCTCAGGTGTGGATGAAGATCAACAATCACACCGCGCGCACGGTCAAAAGTATATTCGATCAATTTACTGCCGGCGATGATTTTGGCTTCAATAAGACGGTGGTGCCGGTGCGGCTCGCGCAGTATGGCGATGACAAGTTGGTATCACGCTCGCAGGCTAAGCGGCTGCTCGCGCGCATTGATCGGTTCAAGGTCGTGATTCTGGATTTCGACGGTGTTGAAACGATCGGCCAGGCATTTGCTGACGAAGTCTTTCGGGTGTTCGCCAACAAGCATCCGCACGTCGAGTTGCACGCCATCAAGCAATCAGCAGAAGTGAAGCAAATGGTCGACCGCGCGAGGGCGGCTATTTGAACCTACATCTCAAACATCACTCAGCCAACACAACATCTTCGTAAAGCACCTCAAGAGAGACCTCAAGATCAAGACAATCCAGCCGAACGCTACCCTCGGTATATCGCTCAAAGGCCCAACCCCGCGAGCGGCGATGCATTTCAACCACACGCTGGCTTTGTTCGATGAGCAGATAGGCTTGCAGGCTCTCAATGGTTTGGTAGGCAAAGAACTTCTCGCGCCTGTCGATGCGTGCGGTCGAGTCGGAGAGTACTTCGAGGCGGCGAGGTAGTCATCGACGCTGAGACGGCGGTTGCGGGCGAGATGGGTCATCGGCCTCTGAGCGTTGGGGGCGGTTGGTCGTGGAGACGAAAGCCGATATCTTCCAATAGCTTCCGATTCGCTGCCAACAAATCGGCGAGAAAGGCGACCAAAATCGTCTGAAAGCCCATGCCGAGCAGCACTGAGGCGAGGATCAGCGACTGCACATGGCCCGCGCCGCTGCCCGACAGAAAGAACCAGAGGAAGCGTAGGCCGATCAGAACGCCGAGGCCGAAGAGGATCGCGCCAATGCTGGCGAAGAAGCGAAACGGCCGGTAGATGACGAAGATGCGAATGATGGTGACGGTGCTGCGCCAGACGTAACTGGGCGTGCTGCGCAGCAGTCGCGAGGGGCGGAGGTCGGGGTTGACGCGCACCGGGACGGTGGCAATCGGCATCTGGTGTTGCCCGGCTTGGACGATGGTCTCGAGGGTGTAGGTGTAGTTGCTGAAGACGATCAGGCGTTGGGCGGCGGTGCGGCTGATGGCGCGAAAGCCGCTGGTGGCGTCGTCCACCTCGGTGCCGCTGGCCAAGCGCACGATCAGGCTGCCGAGCCGCTGCAGCCGTTTCTTCAGCGGCGAGAAATGGTCGATCTGTTCGATCGGCCGGCTGCCGATGACCAGTTGGGCGGTGCCGGCGAGCACCGGGTCGGTCAGAGCAGGGATATCGCGGGCATCGTACTGGTTATCGGCATCGGTGTTGACGATGACGTCGGCGCCTTGTTTGAGGCAAGCGCTGAGGCCGCTGCTGAAGGCGCGCGCGAGGCCGAGGTTGCGATGGTGGCGCACCACGTGGTCGACACCCTTCGCTTGCGCGACCGCAATGGTTTGATCGGTGCTGCCGTCGTCGATGATGAGCCATTCGACGCGCTCGAATCCGGGGACCTGGCGCGGCAGGGCGTCGAGGGTGAGGCCGAGCGTGTCGGCCTCGTTGAAGCAGGGGATCTGGATGATCAGTTTCACAGTTAACGGCCTGTCCGATACTGGGCTTCGGACAGAACAGGTGGTTCCTCGAGCTGTGCGCTGATGCGCTTCACGTAGGCTTGGGTTTCGGCGTAGGGGGGGATGCCGCCGTGACGGTGGACCGCCCCTTCGCCGGCATTGTAGGCGGCGAGGGCGAGCTCGCGGTCGCCGTCGAAGTGATCGAGCAACCAGCGCAGGTAGGCCATGCCGCCACGCATGTTCTGCACCGGGTCCCAGACGTCCTGAACGCCGAAGCGTTGGGCCGTTTCTGGAATCAGTTGCATCAGTCCGCGCGCGTCCTTGGGGGAGTGGGCGGTGGGGTCGAAGTTGGATTCTGTCTGGATCACGGCCAGCACGAGCTCAGGATCGAGCCGGAAGCCGGGCGCAAGCCGGTGCACCAAGGCGATGATGTCACTGCGGGCCAGCTCGCGGACCTGGAAGCCGGCCGGTGGGGCGCCTGCGAACTGCTGTGCGTCGGCGTCTTCCTGGGAGGCTGGGCGCGGTGGAAGACGTCGTTCTACCAGCATATCGGGGAGCAGACAGCGCGGCGGCTCGGCGAGCGGACGACCGAGCGCGTCGAGCCGACGCAGCTGCTGCTCCGCTTGCGGGTATCCGGCGGCATGCGCGGCCTGGAGCCAGGCTGCTGCCATGACCTCGTCGACGGCACCGAGACGTCCGCTGGCATAGAGCCAGCCGAGATGAAAGCGCGCCTCATCAAGGCCGAGATCGGCCGCTTTGCAATACAATTCCAGCGCTCGATCGAGCCGTTGCGGGGCGCCGACGCCGTGCTCGAAGCGTTTGCCTTGTTCGAGCAGCTGGCGTGCGTCGATGCTGTTGCCAGCTGCGGCTGGAGCTGCGGCTGCACAGATCAGTCCGACCGGTGCTAGGGTAAGCCCCAGCCGCGTGAGGAAGCTAACCAGCACTGGCGCTCTTGCTTGATCTCGACATTGTGATTTCCAGCCTATCACGTCCGCGGCACCCGGAGTGCGGTCGCGCCGTCTTAGGGGTGGTGCAGTCATGAGCAGCGTCTTATCAGTCCAGGTTTGGCGCTTCGCGGTCGTGGGTGCGCTCGGTTTCGGTGTAGACGCGCTGGTTTTGACCGGGTTGGTGCGGGCCGGCGGCTATGGATTATACGAGGCGCGGCTGCTGTCGTTCGCCGTTGCGGTGACGGTGACCTGGGTGCTGAACCGGCGCTTCACCTTTCGACAACGGGCATCGCGGGATCGGTCAAGCGAGTATGGGCGCTACTTCATCGTGCAGGGGACGGGCGCGTTGATCAATCTGGGCGTCTATGCCGCGGTGCTGATGGCCTGGCCGGTGCTGGCGGCCTGGCCCGTGCTGCCTCTGGCGGTTGGATCGGGCGCGGCAATGGTGTTCAATTTCGTCGGCTCACGTTATTTCGCTTATTGCCCGAACGCATAGATCCCGGATACATGGCTGATCCTTCTGCTGTAGCGATTCCATCCCGGCCTCCGCCAAGAGTCGCCGTGCTGATCCCGTGCTTCAATGAGGCCGCCTCGATTGCGAAGGTGGTGGAAGCGTTTCGTGCGGCGCTGCCGGGGGCCTGCGTCTATGTCTACGACAACAATTCCACGGACCATTCGGCGGCGGTAGCTGCCCATGCGGGGGCGGTTGTGCGCGAAGAGGCGATGCAGGGTAAGGGGCATGTTGTCTGCCGCATGTTCAGTGAGATCGAGGCCGATATCTACCTGTTGGTGGACGGGGACGGTACCTATGATCCCGCAAGCGCACCAAGGCTGATCGAGCGGCTCGTTGCCGAGCGGCTTGACATGCTCTGCGGCGCTCGAGCGGAGCGCACGGATCAGGCATATCGGCGCGGCCATCGGTTGGGCAATCGGGTGCTGACGTGGCTGATCGCTATGCTGTTTGGCAACCGGTTCCGTGATCTGTTGACCGGTTATCGGGTGTTCACGCGGCGCTTCGTCAAGTCATTCCCGGCTTTTTCGTCCGGGTTCGAGATCGAGACCCAGCTCAGTGTGCACGCGTTGCAGATGCGGCTGCGGGTCGCCGAGATGGAGACGCCCTATTTCGCGCGCCTTGGGGGAACGCAGAGTAAGTTGCGAACCTATCGCGATGGGCTGCGCATCCTCCGGACGATCGGCTATCTGGTCAAAGAGGAGCGGCCGCTGTGGTTCTTCTCGGTGCTATTCGCGGTACTCGCGGTCAGTTCGGTCCTGCTCGCGGTGCCGATCGTTATCGAGTTCATGCAGACGGGGCTGGTGCCGCGGTTTCCGACCGCGATCCTGGCGACGGGGATGATGCTGCTGGGGTTTCTGTTGCTCACGAGTGGCCTGGTGCTGGACTCGGTTGCGCACGGGCGGCGTGAGCAGAAACGCTTGCACTATCTCGCTTTGCCTGCGGTGTCGTGGGAACGAGGGCCCGATTCCCCGGCGGGGGACAAGGAGG
>JAAAOQ010000071.1 GCA_009908845.1 Gammaproteobacteria bacterium | reverse complement strand
ACGCCCTTGACGAAGCGCAGCCAGTGCGGCATCAGCTTGTCCGCCTCGTCCATGATGAAGACGCGCCGCACATAGAGCTTGACGCCGTGCTTCTGGTCGCGGTCCCACATGTCCCATGGGGCGCGCTTGGGGATGTAGAGCAGCGCGGTGTACTCGTTGGTGCCCTCGACCCGGTTGTGCGCCCAGGTCAAAGGCTCGTCGAAGTCGTGCGAGATGTGCTTGTAGAATTGCTTGTAGTCGTCGTCCGAGATCTCGGCCTTGTTGCGCATCCAGAGCGCAGTGCCGCGGTTGACCTGCTCGAACTCGGGCGCGGCGTCCTGATCCTTCTTCTCCTCGTCTTCGTCGCCGCCGAAGTCTTCCTTGACCATCTCGACCGGCATCGCGAGGTGGTCGGAGAACTTGCCGATGATGGTGCGCAGGCGCCAGGGCTCGAGGAACTCCTGCTCTTCCTCCCTCAGGTGCAGGATGACATCGGTGCCACGGCCCGGCTTCTCGACGTTCTCGAGGGTGTAGCTGCCGTGGCCATCAGACTGCCAGCGCACACCATGCTCGGCGGTGAGCCCGGCGCGGCGGGAGACCACAGTCACCTGATCGGCGACGATGAAACTGGAATAGAAGCCGACACCGAACTGGCCGATCAGCTCCTCGCCGGCGGCCTGCCCCTTCTCGGCCTCGCCTTGCTCGGCGGCACCCTGCGCGGCCTTGAGCGCATCGGCGAACTGCCGGGTGCCGGAGCTGGCGATGCTGCCGATGGTGTCGATCATCTCCTGGCGGCTGATGCCGATGCCGTTATCGGAGACGGTCACGGTGCCGGCGTCCTTGTCCACCAGCACGCGCACGCGCAGATTCGGGTCGTCCTCCAGCAGCTGCTCGTCGGTCAGCGACTCGAAACGCAGCTTCTCGGCGGCGTCGGAGGCGTTCGAGATCAGCTCGCGCAGGAAGATCTCTTTGTTGGAGTAGAGCGAGCGGATGACGAGGTCGAGCACCTGGCTCACCTCAGCCTTAAACTCGAGTGTTTCCTTATGGGCATCAACGGTCATGGGTGGTGATCACCTGTCGTTAGCGGGTTGAATTCGGGGCATGTGAGGCAGCCGAGCGCTGCTCGGGCGCAAATTCGATCGGTCGTGGCGCGGTCGCTCTCGCTACAATCGCGGCGACCAGCACGCGCCGGCGCCGCAGTGGTAGAGGCAAACCAACTCAAAATCAAGGGTTATGCAGATGGAAGCACAAGTGATCAGCACGACACCGTTCGACGGCCAGAAGCCCGGAACCTCGGGACTGCGGAAGAAGGTCACCACCTTCCAGCAGCCGCACTATCTCGAGAACTTCGTCCAGGCGATCTTCGACACCCAGACCAAGCTCAACGGCGGCACCCTGGTGGTCGGTGGTGACGGGCGCTTCTACAATCGCGAGGCGGTGCAGACCATCCTGCGCATGGCCGCGGCGAACGGGGTCGCCCGCGTGCTCGTCGGCCAGGGCGGCATCCTATCGACCCCGGCCGCATCCTGCATCATCCGCAAGTATCAGACCCAAGGCGGGATCGTGCTCTCGGCCAGCCATAACCCGGGCGGCCCGGACGAGGACTTCGGCATCAAGTTCAACATCGACGCCGGCGGGCCGGCCCCGGAGTCGGTGACCAACGCGATCTACGCGCGCACCTGCAGCATCGATCAGTATCGCATCGTCGACGCCGCGGCCATCGACCTCGACCAGCTCGGCGAGCGCCAGCTCGGCGCGACCCGGATCGAGGTGATCGACCCGGTTGCCGACTATGCCGAGCTGATGGCGAGCCTGTTCGATTTCGACGCCATCCGCAAGCTGTTCCAGTCGGGTGATTTCCGGATGCGCTTCGATGCGATGCACGCGGTGACCGGTCCCTATGCGATCGAGATCCTCGAGCACCGGCTCGGCGCCGAAGGCGGCACGGTCATGAACGGCGTCCCGCTCGAGGACTTCGGCGGTGGCCATCCGGACCCGAATCTGGTCCATGCGCACGAGCTGGTCGCCATGACCGAGGGTCCGCAGGGGCTCGACTTCGGCGCCGCCTCCGACGGCGATGGCGACCGCAACATGGTGCTCGGCAAGGACTGCTTCGTGACCCCGAGCGATAGCCTCGCGGTGCTCGCGGCGAATGCCGAGGTCGCGCCGGGCTACCAGGACGGGATCGCCGGCGTCGCGCGCTCGATGCCGACCAGCCAGGCCGCCGACCGCGTCGCCGAGGCGCTCGGCCTGAACTGCTTCGAGACGCCGACCGGCTGGAAGTTCTTCGGCAACCTGCTCGATGCCGGCAAGATCACCCTCTGCGGCGAGGAGAGCTTCGGCACCGGCTCCGACCATGTGCGCGAGAAGGACGGGCTCTGGGCGGTGCTGTTCTGGCTCAACCTGCTCGCCGTCAAGCGCCAATCGGTCGCCGAGATCGTTCGCGATCACTGGCGCCGCTTCGGCCGCAACTACTACACCCGCCACGACTACGAAGGCATCGACAGCGCCGCCGCCGAGGGGCTGGTCGGGCACCTGCGCATCCTGCTGCCGTCGCTACCGGGCCAGCAGCTCGGTGCCTTCAAGGTCGCCTATGCCGATGACTTCGCCTACACCGACCCGATCGACGGCAGCGTCGCCGAGCAGCAGGGCATCCGCATCGGCTTCGACGACGGCTCGCGCATCGTGTTGCGGCTTTCCGGGACCGGCACCCAGGGCGCCACCTTGCGGGTCTATATCGAGCGCTACGAGCCCGATGCCGAGCGCCACGATCAGCCCGTCCAGGAGGCCCTGGCGCCACTGATCCTGATCGCGCGCGAGCTGGCGCAGATCGAGCCGCGCACCGGCCGCGAAGAGCCGGATGTGATCACCTAACGGTCATCGCACGACGAGCCACCCCGGACGATGAATGTCGCGTGATTCACGGTAACCTTCTCCAGAGTGGAGCATGCAACTCCCGTGAGACCGCTGTCGGGCCGAATGCCGCACGCCTGGCTCGGTGCGGTCTGGAAGATCGGCCTCAAGCAACCGGACAATGGACAGCCGCATCAACTCCAAGCCGGAGCCGCATCACAAGATTCGATTCCGCGCGCACCGATAGGGAGCTTGCCTCCCGCACCCGATCCGGGGTTGTGACGCGGCAGCGTGCACTCATCTACAGTGCGTGCCGGGGTCTGTTGGCCCCGCTACCCCAGAAAGAAACCGACGTCGACCGCGAATGAGGTGATCCCAATGAAGCTGCGTATCCTGACCCTAAGCACTGCACTGCTGTTCGGTTTGACCTTGGCCGTTGGTGCCGGTAGCGCTTTGGCCGGCGACGGCAAGAGCTGCGACGGCAAGAAGAAGGGCGATACTGCCGCAGTCATGGTCCCCGCACAGCCGATGGCTTAGTCTGCCGCATCGATACCTGACGGCCCCGGCCTTGGTGATGAGGCCGTCTCGTGATCGGCCCTGCCGGAAAGCTTTTCGGCGGGGCCGTTTCGTTTTCGACCCTCAACCCGGGCAGCTTGCGATCCGGCCGACGATCGGACTCAAGGCTGCCACCGATCGATAACGGTCCTCCGACCCAGATCGGTCGATCGGCCAAATCGATCGTAATGATCCAAATAATCCATTTGGATGCTCGCGGTTTTTACCCCATTCTGTGCGGCGAGCGAGGCGTTCGCCCGCTTCCCTCAAGATTTTGACAACCATCCACGGAGTCTCGACCATGCTGCAAGACCGTACCGGCCAAAAGGTCCCGAACGTTACCTTCCGCACCCGTACCGACCGCGATTGGGAAGACGTCACCACCGACGACGTCTTCAAGGGCAAGACGGTCATTGTCTTCTCGCTGCCTGGCGCCTTCACGCCGACCTGCTCGTCGACCCACGTACCGCGGTTCAATCAGCTGGCGCCCGTGTTCAAGCAGCACGGTGTCGATGAGATCGTCTGCATGTCGGTCAACGACGGCTTCGTGATGAAGGCCTGGCAGGAAGACGAGAATGCCCACAACCTGCGCTTCATCCCGGACGGTAACGGCGAGTTCACCGAGGGCATGGGCCTGCTGGTCGACAAGGACGATCTTGGCTTCGGCAAGCGCTCCTGGCGCTATTCGATGCTGGTCAAGGACGGCACCATCGAGAAGATGTTCATCGAGCCGGAGGAGCCGGGTGACCCCTTCCACGTCTCCGACGCCGACACCATGCTCGAGTACCTCGCGCCGAATGCACCGAAGCCGGCTGACGTCACCGTCTTCACCCGCGTCGGCTGCCCGTTCTGTGCTAAGGCCAAGGACATGCTGAAAGACGCCGGCATGCAATTCGAAGAGCTGGTGCTGAACAAGGACTATACCGAAGAGACCCTGCGCGCTGTCGCGGCCTCGACCATGGTGCCCCAGGTCTTCATCAACGGAGAGAAGGTCGGCGGCTCCGACGACCTCGAGAAGTGGCTGGCGAGCCGCTGATCGAGACGGCTCGACGCAGGTCTCGATAGGGGTGGACGGAGCACCCGGTCCATCCCGGCCCTGTCCGCCACCCGCGCTGGGCGCAGCGACCGCGCCCGCTGGAGTGCCCGCAAGGCCCAGCGCGCACAAGACCTGCTGAAACACCCGGCATCGCCGCTGCCGGGCCAACCGACGGCTGGCGAGGGCGTCGATGACGCCCCGCCGCCGTCCCGAATACTAGCGTCGATTCTGCCGAATCGGGCTTGCAGCGCTCCCCGCGACGCGGGTCTTCTGAGCAGCGCAGCCCGACCTCGCATCCGCCGATTGCTCGATCGCACGGCGGCCGAAACCGGCGGCGACCTCTCATTGCAGCGCATCGGCGCCCGCCGCTGGCATCATCGCGGGCGTCAGGCATCATCATCCCGACCCCTCTAGAATCCGACCAGTATCCGAGGAGCAGGTAATGGACAAGCATTTCGATCTCATCGCCATTGGCGGTGGCAGCGGCGGACTCGCGGTCGCAGAAAAGGCCGCCGCCTATGGCAAGCGTACCGCCGTTATCGAGCCTAAGGCCCTCGGCGGGACCTGCGTCAACGTCGGTTGCGTGCCGAAGAAGATCATGTGGTATGCCGCCGAGCTGGCCCAGGCGGTCAAGAAGGCGCCGGACTTCGGTGTCGATGCCGAGCTCAAGGGCATCGACTGGAAGCATCTGGTCAGCGGCCGCGAGCAGACCATCGACGGCATCCGCAACTACTGGAACGGCTATGCCGAATCGCTCGGCCTCAGCGTGATCCGCGGCCATGCCCGCTTCGTCGACGCCAAGACCGTCGAGGTCGATGGCGAGTGCTACAGCGCCGAGCACATCGTGATCGCCACCGGCGGCCGGCCGATGGTGCCGCCGGTGCCGGGGCACGAGCTCGGCATCACCTCGGACGGTTTCTTCGCGCTCGAGGAGGCGCCGAAGAAGGTCTGCGTGGTCGGCGGCGGCTACATCGGCGTCGAGCTCGCCGGCGTGATGCGCTCACTGGGCGCCGAGGTCACCATCGTCGCGCTGGAGTCGCGCGTGCTCGAGGTGTTCGATCCCATCATTAGCGAGACCGCCTCGCACAACCTCGCCGAGGATGGGGTCGAGATGCACCTGCCGTTCGCAGTCGGCTCGCTCGAACAGCGCGATGACGGTATCGCCGTCGTCGACCAAGACGGCAATGCCCTGACCGGCTTCGACACCGTGCTTTGGGCCATCGGCCGCCGCCCGAACACCGATGCGCTCAATCTCGAGGCCGCCGGCATCGAGGTCGAGCGCAACGGCACGATCCCGACCGACGCCTATCAGAACACCAATGTCGCCGGCATCTATGCGCTCGGCGACATCACCGGCCGCTACCCGCTGACCCCGGTCGCGATCGCCGCCGGCCGGCGCCTGGCCGAGCGGCTATTCAATGATCAGCCCGAGCGCCGCCTGGTCTACGAGGACATCCCGACCGTAGTGTTCGCGCATCCGCCAGTCGGCGCGGTCGGCCTGACCGAGGCGCAGGCGCGCGCGACCGGCGAGAAGGTGACGATCTATCAGACCACCTTCACGCCGATGAAGTACGCGCTCAACGACAATGGGCCGCGCACCGCGATGAAGCTGGTCTGCACCGGCGACGAGGAGCGGGTTGTCGGCGTCCACATGGTCGGCGACGGTGTTGACGAGATGCTGCAGGGCTTCGCGGTCGCGGTGAAGATGGGCGCGACCAAGGAAGACTTTGACAACACTGTCGCCATCCATCCGGTCAGCGCCGAGGAACTGGTCACGCTGAAGGAGCCCTACACCGGCGACTGAGGGTGGACTTCTTCAACCTCTATCACCAGGGACTGGTCCGCGCCACGGTCTGCGTGCCCGAGGTGCGGATCGCCAATCCCCCCGCCAATGCCGAGGCGACCCTGGCCCTAGCGCGGCGCGCCGATGACGAAGGCGCCCTGATCGCACTCTTCCCTGAGCTTGGGCTGACCGCTTACAGCAACGACGACCTCTTCCATCAGCAGGCGCTGCTCGACGCCGCGCTCGTGGCGCTCGGGCAGGTGGTCGCGGCCAGCGCGTCGCTGCGACCACTGCTCGCGGTCGGCCTGCCGCTTCGGATCGACGGCCGCCTGTTCAACTGCGCGGTCGCCGTCCATGCCGGCCGGGTGCTCGGCGTCACGCCGAAGTCCTACCTGCCGAGCTATCGCGAGTTCTACGAGAAGCGTCAGTTCGCGGCCGCCGATGCGCTGGTCTCAACGGAGACCGAGCTGCTCGGCCAACAGGTTCCGGTCGGTACCGATCTGCTGTTCGAGGCCACCAATCTGCCCGGGCTGACGCTGCATATGGAGCTCTGTGAGGACCTCTGGGCACCGATCCCGCCGAGCACCTATGCGGCGATGGGCGGCGCAACCGTGCTGCTCAACCTTTCCGCGAGCAACATCACCATCGGCAAGGCCGAGTACCGCAACGACCTGTGCGCGGCGCAGTCCGGCAAGTGCATTGCCGCTTACCTCTACTCGGCCGCGGGACCCGGTGAATCGACCACCGACCTGGCCTGGGACGGCCACGCCGTCATCTTCGAGCAGGACCGTCTGCTCGCGCAGTCCGAGCGCTTCGCACCAGCCGAGCAGCTCATCAGCGCCGACATCGACCTGGAGCGTATCCAGCAAGAGCGGCTGCGCACGACCAGCTTCAATGACAGTGCCCAGCGCTATCGCGAGCAGCTGCGGCCGATGCGACGGGTCCGCTTCGCCCCCGAGCTTCCGGGCGGCGATCTCGGCCTGCGGCGCGCGGTCGCCCGCTTCCCGCAGATCCCCGCGGCCAGCGGCGCGCGCGATGAGCGCTGCTTCGAGGCCTACAACATCCAGGTGCAGGGCCTCGCCCAGCGGCTTCGCGCGACCGGTATCGAGCGCCTCATCATCGGCGTCTCGGGCGGCCTCGACTCGACCCAGGCCCTGCTGGTCGCCGCACGCACGATGGACCGGCTCGGCCTGCCGCGGACCAATATCTTCGCCTACACGATGCCCGGCTTCGCGACCAGCAGCGAGACGCACGCCAACGCGCTGGCGCTGATGCGCTCCCTCGGCACCAATGCCAGCGAGCTCGACATCCGCCCTTCGTGCCGGCAGATGCTCGCCGATCTGGCCCATCCGTTTGCCGAGGGCGAGCCCGTCTACGACGTGACCTTCGAGAACGTCCAGGCCGGCGAGCGCAGCTCGCACCTGTTTCGGCTCGCGAACCACCATCACGGACTGGTGCTCGGAACCGGTGACCTCTCCGAGATCGCGCTCGGCTGGTCCACCTACGGCGTCGGCGATCAGATGTCGCACTACAACGTCAATGCGTCGGTGCCGAAGACGCTGATCCAATACCTGATCCGATGGGTCATCGCGAGCCGGCAGTTCGACACCGCGACCAACCAGACCCTGCAGGCGATCCTCGACACCGAGATCTCGCCCGAGCTGGTCCCGGCCGATGCCGCCGAAGCGGGCGGATTGCAGAGCACCGAGGCCAAGATCGGCCCCTACGAGCTGCAGGACTTCAACAGCTACTGGATCACCCGTTACGGGCTGCGGCCGAGCAAGGTCGCCTTCCTCGCCTGGCATGCCTGGCATGACAAGAGACAGGGCGAATGGCCCGACGACCTGCCGCCCGAGCGCCGCAATCAATACGACCTCCCCGAGATCAAGCACTGGCTCGATGTCTTCCTGCTGCGCTTCTTCCAGTTCAGTCAATTCAAGCGCAGCTGCATGCCGAACGGCCCCAAGGTCGGCTCGGGTGGGTCGCTCTCACCGCGCGGCGACTGGCGCGCGCCGAGCGATGCCGAGGCGACGATCTGGCTCCAGGAGCTACGCGAGAACGTGCCCGAAAGAAGCCCAAGCACGACGGCCGTCGGAAAGGAGGGCGAACTGTCGGTCAAGTCGTAAGCACCAGGTCGGTCAGCTCGACCAGGTAGTTGAAGTCGCTCATGTGCTTCCTGCATCGCCGGTGCCGAGTCGAGCGCCTGCGCGAGCTGCTGGACCGATTCCCGCTGCGGCTGGCGCAGCAACGGGCGGCGGTTGATGGCGTTGAAGATGCGGGGATTCATGCCGTCTTGCTTCCGTCCGACCGTGGCGCATCGCGCTCAGGTTGCGATGCGGCGAAGATCGTGAGGCACAACTCCAGGTCGTCGATCTGTTCATAGACCGGACGCAGGCCGGATAACTGTTCGCTCTCGGTCAGGATTGTCTCGACCCCAAAGCCGCGGCGTTCCATCAGATAGCTTCGGCCAAGCCTGGGGTCGTCCACCGGGTAGTAGCGTCCGAATAGGCTGGCCAGCACCTCGTTGCGCGGTGCCGAGAGCCGCGTCATGGACTCCAACGACAGGGTGTTGGGCAGGCCGCCGGGAGAATGTATCTCCAGCCGATCGCGGAACATGAACAGCCGAATGCGCTGGTTGTGCAGTGAATAGTCCCGATGCGCCACCGCGTTGACAATCGCCTCGAATACAGCGATCAGCGCATATTGCGGATAATCGATCCGCCCAAGCGGCTTGCGGGCCGCAGTGGTCATATTGCGCTCGACGAAATGCAACGCATCCAGGATCTGCCGATCGAGCGGACCGCTGATGTCGCGGGCGTCGATCTGCTCATCCGGGTTGTTCTTGATCCCCGAATGGGCGACGGCCATGATCTCGGCGTTCCGCAGCCAGCGCGCCGGCTCCAGCGTGCAGAGCAACACACCCGCCACCGTCGGCACGGCGACGCCATCCACCTCGCGCAGCAAGTGCAGCCGGCTCAGCTGTGCGATGGTGTCGCCTTGACCGGACTTGAGGAAACGGCGCAACAGCAGCGCATCGAAGTCATCGAAGGTACAGCCCGGCACCTCCTGCTCCTCGAAGTGAATAATGCGCGCCTGACTGCGTTGCTGAAACAACCGCGCCAGCGCGTCGGGCGGCAGCTCGCGTTTTGCGTGGCCGACGCGGCGGAAATACCCGTTCGCGCTCTGATGGACCCACAGGCTGCGCGGCACTTCCAAGACGACCATGGCTCGGCATGAACCGTCATCTTCGGGTAACTCCAGATGACGCGTCAGGACGTCCAGCGGCGGCTTGATGCGGTCGGTGCAGATCGACGTAACCCAGGCCTCGACCTCGTCGATCTGCTCGACCGGAATGCCGATGACTGAACGCGTCTTGTCATCCACACCGAGCACCAGCGTTCCGCCGGCGGCATTGGCCATTGCCGCCAGCTCATCCGAAAGTCCATCGGCATGGGGCTCAGTGACCTTGCCGGCCGGGCTGATGGCCACCCGCTTCAGCTCCAGCGTCGAATCCTCGCCGAGGCGGATGCGCTGCTGCAATGCCTCGATATTCACCGCGTCCGCTCCGTCATGTCGAGCCGCTCCCGGAGGAGTCATCCACGGGCGTCATGGCGTCGGCCTTGCTCTGCGCATCGCTCGCGTCGGGTTCTTCCGGCATGGCTGGATCAATGTACCGAATCTGCCCGTCGCGCCAGACGACCAGGCTCGTCCGGGTCATCAGTGCCTGACGCCGCGCCTGCTCTGCGGCACGCTTCATTGCAGCCAGCGAAGCGGGCAGCAAGGGATCACTCGCTTCGGAAATGTCTTTGGTATTCATTGAACACTACGCCTCCTTTGGCAGGAACTCCCGAGCGAAGGTAGTCTTCCCTGCGCCGTTGGGACCGGCGATGACCAGAACATGGGGGTTGCTCATTCGCCATCCCCGTCGAACAGCGAGGCCTGCCGAGGGATGTCACGGGGAGGCTCCGCGTCCGGTACCGCCATCGGCAGATTCTGAGCGTTCAGGCTGTAGTCGTCGCGGCCCCACTCGCAGCGGGCCAGCACCACGCGCGGGATCTTCTTCATCGTCAGCTTCGGCCAGCGCTGGGCGGCGACCTCGGCGCCGACGCCGCGGAAGGCGCTGCACAGCACCAGCACCGAGCGGCCCTCGCCCACCTCGTCCGACAGGGCCTGCAACTGCTCGGCGGACAGGTTCTGGGTCGTCACCCAGATGAAGTCCCGCTCCGTGGAGTGGCCGTGCTGCCACCACAGCGTCTCCGACGGGGCATAGGTAAAGCCCTCCAGCTTGCATAGCTCCTCAGCCAGCATCGCTGCGATCTACTCGCGGTTTTACTGGGTCAGGATCAGCGAGAACGGGCCTGTCCGCTGCTGCACGTGCCGCTCGTCCCGGCCCAAGCACGCTATCAGCTCGTCGCCTCGGGGCTTCCGAGGGTGAAACCCAGTGAATCGAGGAAGTCGCGTTCGAGGTCGTCGATCAGCGTTCGGCGGGCGGTCAAAATGCGATCCACGGCGGCCGGAATCTCGCCGCTCAATACGTCGAACGCGACCGGTGTATCCGGCGGGATCAGATACTCAGGCAGCAGGTGGCCCCGCGCGCCGCGCATCTCTTCACGCTGAGCACTCGGATCCCTCGATTCGTTCCCCAACGACAGGATGCCCGACCGGGGCGTCAGCTCAGTTCGCACCCTTTGCAGCTCCTCTGGCAAGGCTACGATCCGGTTCTCCGGACACATCGCGTCGCGCCCGGCGAACAGCCGATGGACGGCGTCCACCCCTTGCTCGCCGAGTGCGCGCTGGGTGCGCTCGCGCAATTGCTCATCTGCGATCTTCCAGATCATATGCAACGCCAGCGCCTTGCTGCGCGTTGCGCGGAAGTTGAAGGTGCGGATGGGGGCAACCTCGCGGACCAGATCGGACGGGATCGGGTCGCTTCCCTCAATCACGGCCTGACACAGTGCATCGATCGCGTCGCGAATACGGTTGCCGGGCATCCCGGTGAAGTATTCGCCGTAGGTCGTCGCCCAGAACCAGCGGTTTACCGTCCCGAATTGGTGCTGATCCGGTCCGTTGCTGTTCAACCGCCGGGCGAGCTCGGCGATGGCGACGACCGGAAGATAGTTTTCGATGGCGCGCCGGCCGAGCTGATAGTGGCCCAGGGGCCAGGGCCGCGCGGGCGCGGATTCGCAAAGGGTCTTCATCGCGATGGACGCTTGAGAGGGTTGACTACGATCGGCGGAATCGGCGTCGCGATCGAACATCACCCACAGCCGCAATAGCCTTGCGGCGTTGCTCACTGACGTGAAGGGCTTTACCAGCAGTTCTTCAAGCCATGCCTTCATGTCTCCAAGCCCGCCAGCGTGCAGAATCTCCAGCCAGCCTTGGTCCAGCGCATGTTGCAATTGGTCGCGCTGGACCGGCGGCGCCAGCGCCAGCAGAAAACGCCAGTCGGCGCGCCGATTCTCGACCATGACGCCCAGCGGCGTCTGCAGCAAGCGGAGCGCGTCATCAAGGCAGAGTCGACCGGCGGCCCAGTCGGAGCGTGGCTCGGCCACCAGTCTTATGCCGACCGCATCCGCCGACGATCCGCTGGCGGCGCGGACGCCTTGTTCGAGGATTTGTCTGACCTGACGACAGCAGGCGTCGGGCAGCGAATCCAGCCAGTCGAGCACCTCACGGGGCTCATTCCGCCCGTAGATCGGCGCTGTCAGCAACACGTGGCGGCCATCGCGCGCCAACGAGAACAGATGCAGAAACGCCAGCTCCTCTGACTCGGCACCGGCAAACAGGGTGGCATCGATGAGGACACGCATGGTCAGCCGAAGGCGCCGCCCTGCAATTGCCGATCAAGCAGACGGCGGGCGAGGGCCTGATCCTCGTCGAACGCGGCCTGCGGCCAGCCCCCAAGCGGTCGTCCGTGCCGATCGAAGTCGACTGGCGTCGCAATACTCTCGCCGGTCGACTCCTGGTCGATCCAATATGCACGCACCCGCTCCGGCGGCAAGCGCCGCTCTGCGAGCGCCAGTTGCACGCCGAGCATCAAGATGCGGGAATGGGTCTCGACGATGATGGTCGGCGCGCTCGCGCCAGCCGCGATCTCGCAAAAATGGTTCGCCAATGCCTGCTGGGCGTTGGCATGCAGATGGCTCTCCGGCTCTTCGACGGCGAGGATACCGGCGTCGCCGCGTGCGCGGGCGAGTGCGGCGGCGACGAGGACCGGAAGCACCTGAATCATGCCCTCGCCGGTATCGAGCAGTTCAATGTCACGCAATGGTCCGCTGCTCGGATTGAGCAGCAGCCGGTAACTGGGCTGTCCGATCGCCGCCGCCGCATGTTCAAGGCGCCGGCCGATTTCGGGCAGAGCGTACCAGGCGGCAACGTCATCGAAAACGGCTGGGTCGGTCACCACAGCCTCGGCGGCGTTCGCGCCGTCGGCATCGAGCAGTCGGAACCGGCGCCCCGTTCGCGTGACAGGCCGCTGCCAGCGCGCTCGCACTGAACGCAGCCACTGGATCTGTCCGCGCAGCCGGACCAATCGCTCGCGCAGCGCACTTAGCTCCGGCGGCAGGGCCAGGTGGGCCGCCGGGACCAGCCCGGCAAATTGCGGCCGAATGGCCTGATTCGCTGACCCCTCGCCACCATCGGACACGCGATACGTCTCGTGTTCCGGCCAGGGCTCGGCAGCCGCGCGGAACATCAGCCCATCCGGACCAGCGCACTCGTAGCTCGCAATGATGGTCTGGTTGGCCTCGTCGATATACTTGATGACGAAGGTGTCGCTCCAACGCTGCCCGGCGGCATCCCTCCAGTCGAGCGCCAGCGTCATCTGCTTGAGTCCCGACGCCTTGCCGGCACGGGCCGGCACGTCCAGAAAGCTTGCGCCGGAACCGGCGGCCCGGCCGATGTCGAAGGGCGAGGTCGCACCATCGGCGACCGAGTCCGCGAGGATCGGCAGCAGCCTGAGCACCGCGCTCTTGCCGGCGTTGTTTCGGCCATAGAGCAGAGTCAGCGGGCGCAGTTCGAGGTCGAGCCGGCCAGGGAAGCTGCGGTAGTCGACTGTCGAGAGTCCGGTCAGTTTGTACATAGCATTACAGACGTCGATGGTATGCGAACGCCGGTCGCGCCGAATTCTATCCCCCATCGCGCTACCTCCTGCGGCGAGCAGGGAGCGCAGGTAATCCTTCCGTCTCGCGCCCACGCTCCAGCGTGGGAGCAAGGGCCGACGCTCCGGCGTCGCGCATCATGCTGCCATCTCAGCTCACGGGCCGCTGGGGCGGCGTTCCTACGCTGGAGCGTGGCAACAAGCGGAAGTAATCGCGTGGTGGGTGATATCGTCATGCTCGCGTCAATCATCCACAGACATGCCCAGGCTCTCCCGCGCCCACCGCAGCACGGAGGGTTGGACGGCGACGCTCTCTCGCCTAGGCATCGCAGTTGTCAGGTCTGATTATGTGTCTGTTGTTCATGTGCAAGATCGGGCGAGCGCGAGTGAGTGGTCCGGACGCCGGCCGTCTTGCCAATCGGTCGAGCGACTCCGCGAAACGTTGGACGTCCCCCTGTCCAAACCCGCTCGGCACAGTATCCCAGGGGGGCAGAGGGGACCAGCAGCGAGGTCACTCTCTGCCCATCGAAGCTGCAGCGGCAATATCCGCACCACCGCTGGTCTCGGGCAACTGCACTCGTAGTGGTTCACGCCTTGCTTGCCGGGGATCTGGCCACAGGTCCCGCAGCTGAGGATCTGGGCAAGCTCCACCGTCAGCTTGGCGAATTCTTCGACCTCCGCGTCGGAGAGGTCCAGTCCCGACAGGTTGAAATGCGCGCCGAGTGACCAGCCCTTCTGCAATGAGTTTGTCGACGATGCGCTCGGCCAGCTCTCGGGCCGGCTCCCTGGGCATTTGTTCGCGCATAAGGCCAGCTCCCATTTGATTGTAAACAAGCTGCGCGTCTCGGCTTGTTGCGCCAGTTGCGTCTCCAGATCGGCGATCAGATCGTTGCGCTTGCCTTCGATTTCGTCTTGACGGTCGAACAGCTCACGGCGCATCCGCCCGCGCTTCTGTGGCAGGCGGCTTAGGCATCATTCTTGGGTTCACGGCGGCGCTTGCGTGCTGTCGTCGTCTTGGTCGGAGCCTTCTTGGTCTCGGCTTCGAGCGCTGGCAAGTCCGCGGTCGATGCCCCGATCAGCCGTTCTCCAGAGTTCTCGAGCTCACGCGCACGAATTCGCTTTTCTTGGCGGAGCCTTAGCCCGTATCCGGCCGCCGCGCCACCAGCGGTCGAGATCGTCAACAGCCCCAGCGTCAGGAATTGCGCGAACATCATCGCGATCCCGACCCCGACGACCCCGCCCACCGCAACGCCGGTGCGGAGCTTGGCGCCGCTGGAGTCCTTCTTCTTGCGCGCCGCCAGCTTCGCCTTCTCGCGCTCGGCCTGCATGCGCAGCTTCTCGCGCTCGCGGGTATGGCGCTTGTTCTGCTGGGCCAGCGTCTGCTCGCGCACCGTCCCGACCACCGAATCGAACCAGAGCGCCACCAGGAAGCCGAGCAGCGCCGCCAAGGCCGCGAACAGATAGGCGGTCTGCTCGAGGTCGGTCATCAGCGCGGTGTAGGTCAACAACGCGGTGGCGGCCTGCAAGAGCAGGATTCCGATCAGGAACCGAAGCATACCGCTGATACGTCCACCCAACATCAGACAGCCTCCATCCGCAACCAGCTGCTACTGGATCGAGCACCCGCCAGCGCAATCGCTGCGTCCGGTGCCTTGGCACGACTCGTCGATGACGCCGTCCCCGCCGAGTCGCCTCGGGTGATTGGAGCAACAGCCTGGGCCCGGGCGGAGCCGTCGATCAGCCAGATCCACTCCTGGTCCGGGGCCGGCGCGGCACCGCTGTCGACCTGGCGGTTCGGGAAGATCTCCCTCAGCCGTCGCGCAATCGCAGCCAGACTTTCGGGCCGGCCGAGCATGTCGCCCGGGATCGGGCGATCGTAGACATCCACCACCGAGTACATGTACTCGGGACCGAGCGGCTGCAGATCGACGACCAGCAGGGGCTGCGTTGCACTCATCGGCACCAGGGCTGGACGCAGGCTGGTCACTAGGAACGGACCCGAGGAGGCCTCCAGCCGATCCGCGAGCGCGACATGGCCGTAGAGCCGCAACTGGCGCGCCAGCACCAACCGTGCCTCGGCCGAGAGCCTCGGATAAACCCGCTCATACAGCTCTCCGTCGGGGCGCAGCACGTCCACCTGTATCAGGAAACCGTGGCGCCCGGTGTCGCCATTGCCGCCGGCCCCATTGCTGTTCATCACATAGGTATCGATTGCCCGCAGCAGCTCGCCATAGGCTGCAACATCAACCGGCGAGCGGGCGTCGGTCGGGCCGCCGAGCAGAAAGCTGTAAAGCCCATAACCCGCGCGCGCGTCCGCATAGAGCTCGGCGAGACGATTCGCACGCTCGATCTCGACACCGCTCGGTGCCGGGAAGTAGGCCATTGCATAGAGCACGCCGACCTCGGAATCATCGTCGCGCGTCGGACCCACCGGCCAGCGCGGGGGACGCTTCCAGTGCTCGACCCCGAGCTGATTGGGCTGCGGGGGCGCGCCGAGCTCGAACGTCAGGGAAGCCCCCTTATCATGGGTCACGCCTCCCTCGCTCAAAGCAGGTCCTTCGGCTCCGGCGCGATCCGCCGCCGCGCGATCGCCATCGCGCCCGGTGTCCTGCCCGCCGCCGGGCCCGCCCCCCGTTCCGGCGCAGGCGGCGAGCAGGGCGGCAGCAATCAGCACTGTGCTTCTCAGCACTTCAAGCATTGCGATCTCGTTAGCAGCAGGATTGGTAGACCTCGATCGAGCGCCAGCGTGGCAACCGACCGCGAGACCGCTCGCCATGCGTGGCTAGGCCCATCATAGCCGATCCGCCAGTTCCGCATCAGCGCTTGCCGGCGGCGCCGCACCGCTTCGAGACGGTGGTCGTGTCGGCGCCGGTTGTGAACTGCCAGAGCCGATCCAATCCGCGCTCAATCTGGCGTTGAGCCCGAGGCACGTTCGGCCTCATCGAAGCGGAGGTCAGGCATCGGTCTTATCGGCATCGGTTGCGAACCGCCAGAGCCGGTCCAATCTCCGCCCAGTCTGGCGTTGAACCTCAGGCGCGTTCGGCCCCATCGAGGCGGGGCATCGCGCGCCAAGACGCAGGGCAAGCGACCGAGCGCAGTCAGCAGCACTGGCGGACCGGAGTCATCATGCGAGGCATCATCGATAAACCCTTTTCCCCGGCCTGCGAAGAGAACAAGCAGCCCATCCTCGAGGTGCTCAAACCGCGGCTTATCGCTGCGCACTCGGTGCTCGAGATCGGCAGCGGCACCGGCCAGCACGCAGTGCATTTCGCCGCGGCGATGCCGCACCTACGCTGGCAGTGCACCGATGTCCCGGCCCATCTGCCGGGTATTCGGCAATGGCTGGATGAGGCAAAGCTGCCGAATCTCCCGGCCCCGCTCGCCTTAGACATGGAGACAGACTGGCTCGCCGCATTCAGCGGCCGGGGCTACGACGCCGTCTTCAGCGCCAATACCGCCCACATCATGTCGCTCGCGCAGGTCGAGCGCCTGTTCGCCGGGGTCGGTGCGCTGTTGCCTGCCGGCGGCCGTTTCCTGCTCTATGGGCCGTTCAGTATCGACGGCCAGCACACCAGCGAGAGCAACGCGCGGTTCGACCAGTCGCTCCGGCTGCAGAATCCGGCCAGCGGCGTCCGCGATCGGCGCGAGCTCGAGCGCTTCGCCGCCGAGGCAGGGCTGGCACTCGAGGAGGACATCGCGATGCCGGTCAACAACCGCACGCTGGTCTGGCATCGCTTGGCGAGTGCTGCGGCACCGGTCGATGGCGGCACCTCCGGCCAGTGAGCGCGCGGATCATTCGAGGACCATACCACCATGCGTGACAGTCAATCCGATCTCGACCGCGCCCGCGCCGCCTGGCGCTATCGCGGCCAACAACGCCCGCCGTTCGCCGAGACGCCCGGGCCGGGACAGGAGTCGGTCTGGGATTATCCTCGCCCGCCGGCCTATGTCCCCGATTCACGCCGCATTGCTGTCTATGCGGGCGATTCGCCGGTCGCTGAGACCTCGAGGAGCATCCGCGCGCTGGAGACCGGCAGCCCGCCCGCGTTCTATCTTCCGCCCGAGTCGGTCCGGTCGGAACTGCTGCAAGCATCAGCGCGACGGACCTTCTGCGAGTGGAAGGGCGAGGCCGAGTACTTCGATGTGGCCGGCAGCGAGGGTTTGATTCGCAACGCGATCTGGCGTTATCCCAATGCAGGCGACGACGCCGCCGTGATCGCCGGCTGGTATGCCTGCTACCCCGCGTTACTGCGGTGCTTCGTCGACGATGAGCCGGTGCAGGCCCAGCCGGGCGGCTACTACGGGGGGTGGATCACCAGTGAGATCCTGGGCCCATGGAAAGGCACAGCTGGCACCGGCCACTGGTGAAGGTCCGGTGCCAACACTGTTCCAGCACTGGTCCAGCACTGGTCTGGCGTCGCTCGCTAGCTGATCGCGATCCGCTGCCGCTTGCTCTCCTCAGGCTTCGGCAGATGGATCTCGAGCAGGCCTTTCTCGAAGGTCGCCTCAGCGGCATCGGTGTCGAGCCCGGGCGGCAGCCGCAATGTCCGGCTGAAGGCACCGCGTAGGATCTCGGCGCGATAGACATTCTCCTCTTCGCGCTTCTCCTCATGCGCCCGCTCACCGCGGATGGTCAGCATATCCCCGGCCACCTCGATGTGCACATGCTCCTTGTCGATGCCGGGAAGCTCGGCCCGCACCAGCAGCTCAGCCTCGCGGTCGATCATGTCGACCCGCGGCATCCGCACGTCCAGGTCGGGTTGGAAAGGCGCCCAATCCGGCCAGATGTCGCGGAACGGCTGCAGTAGCCCGCGCCGCATCATCTGCTCGAACGACCGATCCATTTCATCGAACCAATGGGACTCGTGACGTTGTAGGGCTTTGGTCTCTTTGCTCTTTGCGCTCATCGCGTTCCTCCTGATCACTTTGCCATCTCCTACCTATAACTATAGCGCACCGTGACGCTGTGGCAAGCGACTGAGAGAACCCGAAAAGCCTTCAAGAACAGAACGATAGAAACCGTTCTCTGGCTGCCGACCAGCGTTTTGGTTGCCGTACCGGTTTTTGGTTGCCGTCCCGGAGCTAGCCGGAAGCCAGCCCGTCCAGCCAGTGAGTAAGGGGGCGTCGGCGCCGCCAGAAACGCCGCAGGTCGCGGCGCTCGAGCCGCCAGCGACGGCCGTCTGTGAGGTCCAGCTCGACGCCGCCGACGCGGCCTCGAGCGAGCGCAGCGAGCGCCGGCTCAAGCCCGGCTTCCAGTTCCCTGAGCGCCTCGATCCAACGCAGCGGATCGGCGTCCTGCAGCGCCTGCCGCAGCCCTTCAAACACCACCAGCGAACCTGCCAGTCTGGGATCGGCAGCAGCCGCCTCCTCGCTCAAGGCCGCGTGCGAGGCGGTGATCCCTGCCGCATCGGCAAGGCCCTGAGCGAGCGGGGAGCCCGCGACCAAGCGCTGAAATCCAGGCGCTTCCAGCGGCTGCCATGCCCCGCCTCCCCAGAGCCAGAGGGCGTTGATCGCCGGCTGTCCGCGACGCTCGCGCTCGGCATTGACCGGCGACTGGAACAGCGCCATCTGCACCTCGCTCAAGAGCCCGGACCAGTGCTTGGCGTCGGTCCCAGCGGGCGAGGCGCTATCGATGCTGCAGCCATCGACCTGGTCGAGCGGTTGGGTCTCGATTGCCGGCGGGGCCGGTGGCTGCAGGTACCAGCGCGAAGGCGCCGGCGCGCTTACTCTTAGGCCATCGTCGGCGAACTCGCGATTCAATGCTGCGACCAGGGCCTCTGCCTCATCCACTGAGAGCGCGAAATGGCTGGCACTGAACAGCCGGAGCTGGTCGCGGTCGGCACGCAGATGCACCGGATCGGCATGCAGCAGATAGCCGGAGCGGTCCCAGTCTGGATCATCGGCGGCGCGGGCATAGGGCGCACTCGCCTCGGCGCCGAAACGCTGCAGCAGCGCCTGGGTCAGCCCGCGCCGCTCGGCTGCAACCGCCGCGTCGTCATCCCGGCGCTGGCCCCGGGAAAGCAGACGACTCAGCGCCGGCGTGGTCGGGACCTGCTCGGCAGGCAGCGGCACCGGTCCAAGCAGGCCCGGTGCCAGCACCACCAGATCCCGAGCAGCGTCTTCTGGCTCTGTCCTCTTCATGCCCGAAAGCCTGCAGCTGTTGATCGCTTCATTCGCATCCCGACCAGCGGATCGTCCTTCCCAGCACTGCATCACCCGCCGCCGCATTGCCCTCGCCGACCCGCCCTGTGCTCAGCAACGCGGTACGCAGCGATGAGGCATCCACCCAAGCGGCCGTCCTCAAATGAGAGGCTACGGGCCGAGTCAGGAGGGTTCCCGAGTCGAATAATTTGACCGCACCCCGATGCTTAGCCGCCAAGATCAGTTGGTCGCTTGGTAAATCGTGTTCAATCTCCGTGCGGGCAAGCGCTCAGAGCTCGCGCGTCGCATTGAATCGGATCTCGGGCCAGCGCTCCTGGGTCAGATCCAGATTGACCCGGGTCGGCGCCAGATAGACCAGCTGTTCGTCGCCGTCGAGCGCCAGGTTCTCGTAGGCCTTCTCCTTGAAGCGCGCCAGCATCTTCGGGTCATCGCATTCGACCCAGCGCGCGGTGTTGACGCCCACCCCCTCGACCACGGCCTCAACCCCATACTCGCCCTTGAGCCGATAGGCCGCGACCTCGAACTGAAGCACCCCGACCGCGCCGAGGATGATGTCGTTGTTCTTCAACGGTCGGAAGACCTGGGTCGCGCCCTCCTCGCACAGCTGCAGCACGCCCTTCTGCAGTGCCTTGAGCTTGAGCGGGTCCTTGAGCACGACGCGGCGGAACAGCTCCGGTGCGAAATACGGGATGCCCTCGTACTTGAGGTCTTCGCCCTCGCTGAAGGTGTCGCCGATCTGGATGGTGCCGTGGTTGTGCAGCCCAATGATGTCGCCCGGCCAGGCCTCCTCGACCTGTCGGCGCTCGTCGGCCTGGAAGGTGATCGCATTGGCGACCTGCACCGATTTGCCGATGCGCACGTGGCGCATCTTCATGCCCTTCTTGTAGCTGCCCGAACAGACGCGCAGGAAGGCGACGCGGTCGCGATGGGCCGGGTCCATGTTCGCCTGGATCTTGAACACGAAGCCCGTGAACTTGGGCTCGGCCGGCTTCACCGGGCGCTCGCGAGTCGGACGCGGGCGCGGCGGCGGCGCATAGGCGACGAAGGCATCGAGCAGCTCCTTGACGCCGAAGTTGTTGATCGCCGAGCCGAAGAAGACCGGTGTCTGCTTGCCCGCTGCGTAGTCGTCCAGATTCAGCGGGTGACTGGCGCCCTGGACCAGCTCGAGCTCGTCACGCAGCTCATCGGCCTGATCGCCGAGCAGGTCGTTCATGCGCGGGTTATCGAGCCCGTCGATCACCTCGCCGGTCTGGATCTTGCCGCCGTGCGTCGCGCTGAACAGGTGGGTGCGGTCGTGGCGCAGGTCATAGACGCCCTTGAAGCGCTTGCCCATCCCGATCGGCCAGGTCACCGGCGCGCACTGGATCTGCAGCACCTGCTCGATCTCGTCGAGCACCTCGATCGCATCGCGTCCCTCGCGGTCGAGCTTGTTGACGAAGGTCAGGATCGGGGTGCTGCGCAGCCGGCAGACGTCCATCAATTTGATGGTCCGCTCCTCGACGCCCTTGGCAACGTCGATCACCATGAGCGCCGAGTCGACCGCGGTCAGGGTCCGGTAGGTATCCTCGGAGAAATCGCCGTGGCCCGGCGTATCGAGCAGGTTGACGATCGACTCGCCATAAGGGAACTGCATCACCGACGAGGTCACCGAGATCCCGCGCTGCTTCTCGAGCTCCATCCAGTCCGAGGTCGCATGCCGCGCCGCCTTGCGGCCCTTGACGGTGCCGGCGAGCTGGATGGCGCCGCCGAACAGCAGCAGCTTCTCGGTCAGCGTGGTCTTACCGGCATCCGGGTGCGAGATGATCGCGAAGGTCCGCCGGCGGGCGAGCTCGTCTTGCAGCTGGGACATGATCTCCGCTTGCACTCTATGGAACTTGGCAAAACCGGGCAGTTTAACAGAGACTTGGCCATCATGACGCTGGATAATCCCGCCGCCGACCGGGAGCCGTGCAACACTGCCTGTTGAGGTCGATCCCGAACGCGGATCAGTGCCCGACCATCTTCGAGAACAGGCTAATGATCACGACACCCGCGACGATCAACGCGATGCCGATCAGGCCGGCCAGATCCGGCACCTGGCCGAACACCAAGGCGGCAACCACCGCAACCAGCACGATCCCGAGACCGGCCCAGATCGCGTAGGCAATCCCGACCGGGATCGTCTTCAGCACGAGCGACAGGCAGTAGAAGGCGACCCCGTAGCCGAACACGACGAGCAGACTCGGTCCGAGCCGGCTGAAGCCGTCGGCCGCCTTCAAGGCATTGGTCGCGATCACCTCGGCGACGATCGCGACAACGAGATAGAGATAGGCCATAGCATATCGAGTCCAGACGTGATTTCCCGATTTCGGAGTACCCGGTCACGGCAGCTTCGGGGAACATATGATGGACAATTCCTAAGGCGATTGCCGGAAAAGCTCGTACCGAATTGCGAAGAATTTTCGTTTGCCTTCGAGGAGCGTCGCCGGGAGCATAGCCGGGCTATGTGACCGGCGGCGCGACGAAGAAGGCGAGCGAAAAGACCAGCAAGGCGGTATGAGCTTTGACAGAAATCGCCTAAGCAGTGTTCGCAGGAGCAAGAACGGACGATCCGATGAACGAGCAACATGAGCCCCAAGAGAACCTTCAGGTCTTCACCGCGACCGGCGTCGAGCTCGACCGCTACGTCCCAGCGCTAGCGGAGCTGCGCATCCGGGTGTTCCGGGAGTTCCCGTACCTGTACGACGGCGACGCCGAGTACGAGGCGCGTTATCTGCAAACCTACCGCGATGCCGAGGGCAGCGTCGTGGTGCTTGTGACCGACGGCGAGCGCGTCGTCGGCGCCTCGACCGCACTGCCGATGGCCGAGGAGACCGACGAGGTCAAGGCCCCGTTCGTCGCCCATGGCTATGATCCGAGCCGGATCTTCTATCTGGGCGAATCGGTGCTGCTGCCCGACTATCGCGGCCGTGGACTCGGCGTGCGGTTCTTCGAAGAGCGCGAGCGGCATGCCCGTGCCCTGAGCGAGCAGCAGGCCCTGCAATTCGACTGGTACGCCTTCTGTGCGGTGCAGCGCAGCGATGATGACCCGCGGCGACCCGCCGACTACGTGCCGCTGGACCGCTTCTGGACCAAGCGCGGCTATCGACGCCACCCGGAGCTGACGACGACCTTCAGCTGGCAGGAGCTCGGCGATACAGAGGAGACCGCGAAACCGATGGTATTCTGGCTCAAGCCAGCCGACTAGTGCATCGCGTCAGCAATACCGAGACCCTCTTTCTGCCACCTGGCCCTGCCACCTGGGCTCTCAGCGCTGTAGGAGCCCGCTTGCGGGCGACCAGGCCGCGCTCACGGCTGCGAAGATCGCCCGCAAGCGGATTCCTACCCCACGGCCAGTGTGGGCAGCGACAACCGGTCTTGGGAGTTCCGCTGTCTTGCACTAACCCGCGGCATCGAGCAGGCACTCGATCGCCTCAGGCGGCATCGGTCGACCGAACAGGAACCCCTGAGCGAGGCGACACCCTTTTCCGCTCAGAAAAGCGGCCTGCTCTTCCGTCTCGACGCCCTCGGCGATCACAGCCAGGCTCAAGGCCCGGCTCATCGCGATCACTGCATCGCAGATGGCCATATCGTCCTGTTCATCGGGGATGCCGCGCACGAAACCTTGGTCGAGCTTGAGCCTGCTGATCGGCAGCCGCTTGAGGTGGCTGAGGCACGAATAGCCGGTCCCGAAGTCGTCGATCGCGATCCCGACCCCTTTGGCATGGAGCGTCTGCAGCTTCTCCACTCCGGAGTCGGCGCGCCGCATGACGAAGTTCTCGCTGATCTCCAACTCGAGACAGCTCGCCGGCAACCCCGTTTCGGCGAGCGTGCGCTCGACGTCCCCAACGAACTCGCGGTCATGGACCTGTCGCCCCGCCACATTGACCCCGACCCAGTCAAACTCGAAGCCTTGATCCAGCCAACGCCGTGCCTGGACGCAGGCGCGGCGCAAGACCCAGCGCCCGATCTCCAGGATCAGGCCGGTCTGCTCGGCAATGGGAATGAAACGCAGCGGCGGGATGACGCCTTCTTCCGGGTGATGCCAGCGCAGCAACGCCTCGACTCCGAGCAAGCGACCCGATTCGAGATCGATCTGAGGCTGATACAGGAGCCGAAACTCGTCCCGCTCCAGCGCGCCGCGCAGCGCATTCTCCAGGAACACATGCTCGAAGGCCGCCGCTGTCATCTCGGCGGTATAGAACGCATAGGTGTTCCCACCCTCTTCCTTGGCGCGATACATCGCCGCGTCGGCGTTGCGCAACAGGGCTGCGACCGTATTGCCGTCGTCCGGATACAGGCTGATCCCGATGCTGGCGGTGACGCGGACGGTGCTGCCCTCGATCCGAAAGGGCTCCTTCAGGGCCTCGATCAGCTTGCGCGCGACCGGTGCGACATGCGTGGCACCCTCGACCGCTTCCAGCAGGACCACGAACTCGTCGCCGCTGATGCGGGCAACCGTGTCCTCGGCCCTGAGGGTATCGGTCAGGCGCCGGCTGAACTGTTGCAACAGCGCATCACCGGCCGGATGCCCCAGGCTATCGTTGATGTGCTTGAAACGATCGAGGTCAGTGAACAACACCGCCAACACACCTTGGTTACGGGCGGCATGATGGATCGCGTGACCCAGCCGGGCATCGAACAATAGCCGGTTGGGCAGATCAGTCAGCGGATCATGATGCGCGAGATGATCGAGACGCTCTTCGGACTCTTTGAGCGGGGTGATATCGGCGAACACACCGACATAGCCGGTCGCCTGGCCCTGTTGATCCGAGACGACGCTGATGGTCAATAACTCCGGATAGATCGTCCCATCCTTGCGGCGGTTCCAGATCTCGCCGTGCCATTGGCCTCGCCTCTCCAATGACTGCCACATCCCCTGATAGAAGCTGCGATCGTGCCGGTCCGATTTCAGCAAACGTGGGTTTTGGCCAATCACCTCCTCCTTGCGATAGCCAGTAATGCTGCAAAAGGCAGGATTGGCATCGCGAATCTCGCCATCCAATGCTGTGATCACGACCCCTTCCGCCGTGCTGGCGAACACGGCCGCTGCCTCGCGCAGCTTCTCCTCAACCGCCTTACGCTCGGTGATGTCCATGACGATCCCGTCCCAGAACACCCCGCGATCCGCTGATCGATACGGTAGCGAGCGCACTGCGATCCATTTGCGACTGCCATCTGGCAGGCACTGCGGCAGTTCCATCTCGAACAGGCTCAGATCACGCACAGACCGTTCGTTGGCCTGATGCACAGCGTCCCGGTAGGGCTGTTCGGTCAACTCAAAGGCGGCCGTTGCGTCGGCCATCATCCGCTCGCGACTGATCCCCAGGATCTGCTCAATGCCCTTCGAGGCATAGGTGAAGCGATACTCGCCGCTCAGGGTTCGGTGAAGCCGGTAGATGGCCCCGCCCGGCAGGTTGTCGCCGAGCGACTCCAAGCGCTCGGCCGTTTCCTTGGCGGCCGCTTCGGCCTGCTTGCGCTCGGTCACATCGAGCATCAGCCCCTCGACGACGAGCTGCCCTCGGCGGTTGATATCCGGCACGCCCCGACCCTGCTCCCAAACCCAGATCAGGCTGCCGTCTCGACGACGAAGACGGTACTCGACACGAAATGCTCGATCGGCCTTCAGGGCCTGCTGGATCTGCTCGCAGACGGGCTCTCGATCCTCTGGATGAATCAGCGCCGCATAGGCGATCGTTGCGTTGCCGATCAGCTCTTCTGGTGAATAACCGGTCAGCAGATGCACCGAACGACTGACATAGCGCATCGTCCAGCTGTGGTCATTCTCACAGCGGTAGGCGATCCCCGGCAGACTCTCGACCAAGGTCTCGAAGCGGCGCTCGGTCTCCTGGTGCTGCTTGAGGCGCGAGCGCAGAAGCAGGAACAGCAGGGTCGAGGTGACGACGACGAAGCCCAGGCCCTTGGCCGTTTGCCAGGGCACGAGGTCCTGCCCACCGGGTGCTGGGAGGGCCACAAGCCAATCGCTGACGAGAATCCAGCTCGCGGCGATCGCTGCGTAGGCGAGCGAGATAGACCGGGCGGTGCGAGAGGGCGAAGACTGATCCAAACGATGGGGCATGGCACGGGCAACAAGCAGCGAGCTTCAGACTGAATAGAGCGCGTTGCTCGCCATATTGAGGTCAGCTAGTCGTTGTGGCGGTAAGACCCATCTCGCATGGATACGCTCATTCCCGCATCATACGCTAGGAGCGAGCGCTCAAGGCCGCATTCAAGACCAGCGCGCCGATCCACCCACCGCCGATTCAGAGCAGGACCCAGAGCAGATCCAGAGCAGCCAGCTGGAGGTCCCGATATCGCTCGCTGCGGCGCTGCCTGCCAGCCCAGGCATCCATGCCGCCCCGATCGCCAGCATGCACTTGCTGAAGCCGAGCAGGGACAGCCCCGTCGCCCTCGGCCCCCAGACAGGGGCGCCACGAAGAACAGAGACTTCGGGTTGATCTGGTGCACCGCGACCGACGGCGCCTCGGGCGGCCTCGACCCCGTTCCACCGGCAGCTCCGAGGTCATCGCTCATGACGGCTGACCTCCAGCGCCCCATCCACCTGTTGAGGGGCTCATCGCAGACCAGCCGATCGCCGCGCTAGGTGCGTCCGCCCGCGCGGAGCATGTCCAGCGCTGCATCGCGGGTCTCGGCAGTGCGCCGCGACCAGCCGCGACCGAAGGTCTCCCAGTGCGACAAGCTTCGGTAGTAGCTCAGCCGAGCGTCGCTGAACTCTGTGATCAGGTCCCCTGCCTCATTCTGGCTAACGGCCCCGATCGTGATCGGCCCGATCTGCCCGTCGGCCTCGACGGCGACGATCCTCTGCAACATCTTCGCGGCGCGGCTCACCCCGGCATTCACGCCGAAATCGAAGGTCACCAAATCGACCCCGATCGGCAACTGATCGCAGTTCAGCGCATTCCAATAGTTCGCCCGATAGATCTCCCGGGCCTCATCTTCCGATAGCTCCTGGACATCTGCCTTGGTGATCGACTCGCCCCGCCAAGCCCGGAGCGTCTCGAATGTGATGCCCATGTTGGTCGCGCCACCCGGATCGCTCGGATGATCCACATAGCCGCCTTCATGACCGAGGATGATGTCGACACAGCGGCGGAACTGCCGGGTGCTCTTCTTCGGCGCCAACGTCGGCGCCGCGGCGACCGGCTCGCGCGCGACGCGCTGGATCAGCTCACGTGCCTGCCGCGACTGGTTGTCGACGATGCGCTCGGTCGCACTCAAGCTATCGCGTTGCATCGCAGCGACCTGAGACTGCGTCTGCAGCGCGATATCGTCCTTATTGCGTGACCCGCTCGACGAGCCGAGCCAGAAGCTGACCACGGTCGCGAATCCGGCGGTGAGCGCCCCAACCGCGATATTGACGATCTGTAGCAGCGCCTGATCCGCCTGGCTCGCTGGATCGAGTCCGGCACTGATCAGATAGAGCAGCACAGCGAAGAACCCCAGCGTCACGACAGCAGAGACGATGACCGGCCCCCAGGCCAATGGACTGTTGAGCCGAGCCAGCCCGGTCATGGTCGCACGAGCGTCCTGCTTGTCCTGCAACGCGGTCTTGAACTGATCGAATTGGAGACGGATCGCCTCGAGCTGCCCCTCGCGCTCCTTTTGCCTCAATTCGGCCTCACGCCGATCCGCTTCGGCCTCGATCTCGGCGAGACGCACCCGCAGCTCCGCCGCGATCTTTGGGTCCTGCAGCTCAATGTCGGCCTGTTGCGGATCATCGGTTCCGAGAAAATTCCGGACCGTGTCGGCCACCTTTTCCTCAACATCCGGCATCACCTTATCGGCAATGCGTTTTGCGAGGCCGGGAAGCTGCGAGATCGCCAGACTCACCAAAGGATTCATTCTGCGTCTCCAGGGAAGGACAGATGACGGTGAACCGCCGCGTTACACTGCGAGCGCATGCTGCAGGATGCGCACTCTCATGGACGCAATTCGGCGTTCAGTCAATTCGATGCTGCCAGCGCGACCGGCCGACGGAGGGGAAGCTAGCGCTAAAGCAGACTCTTGGCAAGCGCAGAGGCATGGCCGCAGCGCGGCTGTTGCGCTCGATATCGCGATCGACCGACCATCACGACGCCAATATCGGCCAGCACCAGTATCGAAGCCACTCCAGGCTCGCCGCGACCAATTGGCCACCAGAAGCCGAAAGACCGCACAAAAGGCCACGTTAGCCTCAAGGTTCTAAATCACTCGCTCATGCAGACTATGAGGCCAATACCGTAGGACGGGTTAGAAAACCAAACAGAATGCCCCTAAGGCGATAGGAATCAGTGGATCACCAGAAACGACTTTTCCCGATTTAGGAGCGATCGCTCGCAGCAGCCTCTTAGTGAGGACCGAACAGGTCCTTGAATGCCTGCAGCGTCGTCTCGCGCCCCAACTCGCCAATCGCGGTCGTGAGCGGGATCGCCTTCGGGCAGACGCGCACGCAATTCTGGGCATTGCCGCAATCACTGAGCCCACCGTCGGCCATGATCGCGTGCAGGCGTTCGGCCTTGTCGTAACGGCCGGTTGGATGGGCGTTCATCAGCCGCACCTGGGCCAAGGGCGCCGGTCCGACGAAGGTCGCCTCGGGGCCGAACTGGGGGCCGAACTGCGGACAGGCGGCCATGCAACAGCCGCAGCTCATGCAGCGGCTGTAGAGATAGTTCGCTTGCCACTCCTTGGGTGAGACGCGCGGCGCGCGCTCATGGACGTCCCAAGGCCCATCGAGCTTGATCCAGGCCTTGACCTGCTTGAGGTGCGCGAACAGCGCCGCGCGATCGACCATCAGGTCGCGCACGACCGGGAACTTGGGCAGTGGCTCGAGCCGGATCGGCGCCTCGAGCTCGGCGATCAGCGCCGAGCAGGCCGGCCGCGGCGAGCCATTGATCAGCATCGCGCAGGCGCCGCAGACCTCCTCCATGCAGTTGTGCTCGAACGCGACCGGATCGACCCGTGTCCCGTCCTGGGTCACGCAGTGCTCGCGCAGGTCCATCAGCAGCGAGACGACATTGGCGCCCGGGCGCACCGGGCATGCGAAGGTCTGCCAATACGGTCGACTGGTCGGGCCGTGCTGGCGGCGGATCTGGAGCTCGACGGTCTCGCAGGCGGGCGAGTCGGATGGCGTCTGGGCTTGCATCAGCGATAGTCTCTTGGCTGCTCGGGGGCCAGCAGTCCGAGATCGACCGGCTCGAAGTGGATGCGCGGCCCATCCGGGCCATGATCAGCGACCGTGGTCTTGAGCCATTCGGCGTTGTTTGCCTTCCAGCGCTCGCGATAGGCCTCGAACGCGGGCTCGCCGGGGAAACTGTCTTCGGGCATCTTGATATCGAAGGCGGGCTTGAAATGGGCGCCGCGGCATTCGTCGCGCGCGCGGGCGCTCACGGCCATCACCTGCGCAAGGCGGACCATGTCCAGCACCTGACGGGCATGGGCCAGACTCTGATTCGCCCAGGCGCTGGACTCGGCCAGATCGAGCCGTTCGAAGCGCTGCTCGAGCGCCTGGAGCTCGGCGATGGCCTCATCCAGCCCGGCGTTGTCGCGGATCACGCCAACCTTGGTGGTCATCAGCTCACCGAGCTCTCGATGGAGCCGGAACGGGTTCTGATCGCCGTCGGACCGCATCAAGCGCTGGTTGATCTCGGCTTGCCGACCCTGCTCCGCGTCGAAGACCGCCGCCGGAGCGGCCTCAGCCCCGCGCTCGAGCCCGCTCAGATAGCTGGCCACCGCCTCACCGGCGACGCGCCCCGAATAGGAGGCCGAGAGCAACGAATTGGCGCCTAGACGGTTGGCCCCATGGTAGGCATAGTCGCACTCGCCGCAGGCATAGAGCCCGGGGATGCTGGTCGCATGGTTGCGCGGGCTGCCGCGTCTCATCCCACCGGTCGCGGGGTCCTTCTCGTAGTCGACCCAGAGCCCGCCCATCGCATAGTGCGCGGCCGGGAAGATCTCCATCGGCGTCGTCAGCGGGTCCTGGCCGGCGAACTTGCGGTAGATCGACAGGATCGCGCCAAGCCGGGTCGAGACGAAGCCGCGCTCGAGATGGGTCAGATCGAGATAGACCCGATCGCCGCCGCCGATCCCGAGGCCGAGCTCGCGCGTGACCTTCCAGATCGCGCGCGAGGCGATATCGCGCGGCACCGTGTTGCCATAGCTCGGGTACCACTCCTCGAGGAAATAGAAGCGCTCCGCCTCGGGGATGCGTGTTGGCTCGCGCCGGTCGGCCGGGTCCTTGGGCACCCAGACCCGCCCGCCCTCGCCGCGAGCGGCCTCGGTCATCAGCCGGGTCTTGTCCTCGCCGAGCATCGCGGTCGGATGGAACTGGAAGAACTCGGCATTGGCGAAGCGCGCGCCCTGCTGGTAGACCCGACTGGCCGCAGCGCCGGTGGAATTGGTCGAACAGGTGGTCTTGGGGGCATAGATCTGGCCGAGCCCGCCGGTCGCGAGCACGACCGCATCGGCGCGGAAGGCGCGCACCTCGAGGCTGCGCAGGTCCAGCGCGACGATGCCGCGGCAGACCCCGTCGGCGTCCCGGACGATCGACAGGAACTCCC
Source organism: Gammaproteobacteria bacterium (assembly GCA_009908845.1). GTDB lineage: Bacteria > Pseudomonadota > Gammaproteobacteria > Chromatiales > Chromatiaceae > Lamprobacter. Next base: position 7,018 of record JAAAOQ010000071.1, on the reverse strand, counting down.
ACCACTCCTGCTTCGCGACCTGGCCCTCGGTCTCGAGGCGCCGGACCTGCTGGTCGACGCCGTAGAGCAACTGCTGGCCGGTGCTGGCGCCGGCGAAGCAGGTGCGCTTGTTCTTGACGCCGCCGAACAGGCGCAGGTCCAAGAGTCCCTCGGGGGTGCGTGAGAAGGTCACGCCCATGCGCTCGAAGGTGCGGATCAACCCAGGCGCGTCCTCGCACATCGACTGGATCGGCGGCTGGTTGGCCAGATAGCTGCCGCCCTTGATGGTGTCGACGATGTGCTGCCGGACGCTGTCGTGCTGGCCCTTCGTATCCAGCACCGCGTTGATCCCGCCCTGGGCGCAGGCCGAGTGCGAGCGCATCACCTCGAACAGCGAGAACAGCGTCACCCGATGTCCGGCCGCGGCGATCGCCAAGGTCGCCCAGAGGCCGCCGAGCCCGCCGCCGATGACGATGACCTGACCGCCCTGCTGCCCGCCGCTCATGCGCCGCCTCCGGCGCCGGGCGCGATCAGGAACCCAAGCAGCCCGTGCACGCCCATCGCGGCGAGCAGCAGCCCGAAGCCGGCGCAGACCCAGCCGAAGCGGCGCTGCGCCTCGGCGCTAGTGGTCAGGCCCCAGACGATCGCGGCCGTCGCCAGGCCGTTGGCGAGATGGAACACCGCCAGCAGCAGCCCGACGAGGTAGAGCCCGAACACCGGCGGCTGCATCAGCGCCCGCTGCATATGGCCGAACAGGTCGGCGCTGATCGCGGGATCGAACAGCCCGGCGATGCGCGTCAGCCCGACATGCAGCAGCAGGAACAGGATCAGCCCGACGCCGGAGAGCCGCTGCAGCCAATAGAGCCGGTTGCGCAGATAGCCGTAGCGGCGCGGTTCGGCACGGCCGTGCCGGAGGATCACCAGCCCGTAGCCGGCATGGAACAACAGCGGCAGCGCGATCAGGAACAGCTCGAAGACGAGCAGATAGTTCAGGCCCTGGAGCGCACCGACGACCTCGTCGTTGTAGTGCGCAGCGCCGAAGCGTGACTGCGAGTTCTCCCACAGATGGAAGACCAGGAAGGCGCCGATCGGCACCAGGCCGAGCAGCGAGTGCAGCCGGCGCAGCAGGAAGTGCGAATTCTCGATGGAGGAAGACATGGGACCCCGAAGCCGCAAATGCCCCTTCAGCGTAGCGGCTTCGCCCCTCATGCCCGTTGATCGACCTCACAACATCGGAATATTCGCATGCGCTCAAATCACTGCACCCAGTCGATCCCCAAAGACGCCATCGATTCCGGCGAGGCCGCCTCGCCGTCCTGACGCGCAATGACGGTGCATCCCATGTCGCGAGCGGTCTGCGTCATGCAGACCAGGGCGGTGTGTGCGCGCGGCGACTCGGCCGCAAGACGCATCAGTTCGGCATCGACGATGACGAAGGCCACGGGCAGCTCGACCAGGAAGCGGATGGTCGATTGCTGACCGCCGAAGCCGGCGACCCCCAGCTTGCAACCGCGCTCGAGCAGCGGCTGCAGACCCGCCAAGACCTGCTTCGCACCCTGAGGGAATTGGGCTTCATCGACGGTCAGCACCAGACCGGCATCGCTGCGCCCTGACCGGTTCGCCGGCACCCGCTCGGCGAGGGCCTCCATGTAGCTCGCATGCAGCACCGAGTCGCGAGATAGGCGCACGAAGACCAAGCACGCATCTTGTCCCGCCTCTTCCGGTGGTGCTGCAGCCAGCCGCTCGGCCGCCGCCGCCACCAGGATCTGGTCGATGCGATGCATCAGACCGAGCTGCTGCGCGACCTCGATACAGCCCTGTTCGTCGAGCAGGCCGCCAGCGGGATGCGGCACCTGGGCGACCAGTTCCCGCGCGCGTTGCCTGCCCGAGCGCAGCGCCAGGATCGGCCGTTCGCAGACCTCGATGGTCTCCTCCCGCAGCACCTCTTGCAGCACCGCCGCAAGTGAGATCGCCGCCTGACCTTCCTCGGCGCCATCGAACACCGCACGGTTACGGCCACGGCCCTTCGCCCGGTAGAGCGCGGCATCGGCCCGCTGGATCACCGCCTCGAGGCTGTCTGCGCCCGGCCGGAAAAGCGCCAGCCCAGCACTGATGGAGAGGCGCACCGCGTGCCCCCCGGCGTCGATCGGCTCCGCGCCGATGCGTGCCCGCACGCGCTCGATGGTCGCCATCGCCGTTGCGGCGCTGCTGTCCGGGATCACCAGGATGAATTCGTCACCCCCCCAACGCCCGACCCAGTCGGCCGAGCGCAGCTCGTGTCGGAGCATCTCGCCGGCGCGACGCAGGACCGCATCGCCCGCCAGGTGCCCGTAGGCGTCGTTGATCTCTTTGAAACGGTCCAGGTCCAGGATCGCGATCGCAAAGGGCTGACCGGAGCGCTTGGCTTGGCCGTGAATCGTCTGGATCGAGCGCATGATCCCGCGCCGATTCAAGACATCCGTCGCCGCATCGTGCTCGACCAGGTACATCACCTGCCCCTCGGCTTCGCGCCGGCGGGTGATATCCAGGTGGGTCCCAGCCGTTTGCAGCCCGGCCCTATCCGTCTTCCGGTCATGGACCCGAGAGCGATCCAGCACCCAGACCCAATGGCCCGAGCGATGACGCATCCGGTACTCAGCCTCGAAGGAATCGACCTCGCCGTCGATCACCGGCTTCATCCGCGCCTCGACCGCCGCGCGATCCTCGGGATGGATCATCTCGAGCCAGGTGTGCCAGTCGAGCCGCAGCTCGCCGGGACGGTATCCCAGCATCGCCAGGTAGCGTGCATCCACCTCGAGCGTCCCATCGGGCATCTGGGCCGAATAGGTGCCGATCTGCCCGCCTTCGAGCGCCTGATCGAGCAGCTGCTGGGCCAGATCGCGCTCGCGCTCGGCGCGCTTGCGGTCAGTGATATCCAGCACGGTGAACACCAGCCCCGCCCTCAGATCGGCCGGATCGAGCGCCGCAGAGCGCAGCAGGACATCGACCAGGGTGCCATCGCGTCGGCGCATGACGGCCTCGATCTCGCCGACGCCATAGGCCCGGACCTGGGCGTGCTTGACGCGCGCGACGCGCTCGAACTCGCCCGTATTGGGATAGATCATGCGCGCGCTTTGGCCGATCAGCTCCTCTTCGGAGTAGCCGAGCAGCTCGAGCAGGCGTTGATTCACCGACTGGAACACGCGCTCACAGACCATCCCGATCCCGACCGGGGCCGCCGTGAGCAGCGTCTTCAACTCCTGGTTGCTGCGGCGCAGCCGTCGTTGCACCTGATGGAGCTCGGTGATGTCGGTGAGGGTCGTCAGACAGTGATGCGAGCCATCCGCATCCATCATCACGCAGCTATCGAGGCGCAGCTCGCGCGCGCGCTCTTGACGGCGTGCCTCGAGCTGAAAGGCGTCCGAGACGATGCCTTCATCCGCAAAGGCCGCATTGAGGTGCCTGAGCAGATGCGAGCGTTCCTGTCCGCCCAGGATCGAGGCCAGCGGCCAGCCATCGAGCAGGCCGCGTTCCCGGCCGAGCAGGCGCGCGGCGGCGAGATTCGAGCGCGAGATGTTGCCGTTGAGATCGAGCTGCAGATAGGCGACTGGCGCGAAATCGAACAGCACGGCGAACTGCTCACGGGAGACCTCGAGTTCGGTTTGGGCCGCGGCCAGCTCGCGGTTGCTGAGCTCGAGCTCGATCTGATGCAGCTCCAGCTCATGCAATCGGCGCCGCGCGTCATCGTCGGTCTCGGCCCGCAGCGTTTGCTCGGCGCGGGTCAACAACCGCACGAGATCCTCGCGGTCAACGTGCTCGTACTTCGACATCCCCGCCTCCTGCCGCATCAGCGGCCGCTGCCTGGAAAAAGCTTCCAGCAGAGTGCGCCGATCAAACCCTGAACGATCCGGTCCCAGGCCGTCCCTACTTCAAACCATAGCGCAACATCCTCGCCGGCAAGTTTGAACCGCGACACGCTTTCCGGTATCCCGTCCTGGCCTCGGGGCCACCGCTTCACCGTTCGGAGTACCGATTTGAGCGCATCGGCACAACCCGGACCGGCGCCGCATCCACATCATGTCGACACCGGCCGCTCGATCGTGGCGACGGCCACCGCCTGACCCTGGCTATCCAACAGGCGCGAGGCGAAGAGCTGCACTGGAATCCGCCGCCCGTCCTTGCTGAGACGCTCGAGGGAGAATGGCGACTGCACCGATCCGCCGTCGATCGCATGCAGTAGGGCCTCGACCTGCTCGCGCTGCTCACTGGGGACCAGCACACGAACATCCGTGCTGAGCACATCCTGCTCAGTATAGCCATAGAGCCGCTCGGCGGCCGGATTCCATGCCTGAATAATGCCATGGCGATCTTGGACGATGACGACGTCTTCGGTATCGCGCGCGATGGAAGCGAAACGGCGCTCCGCGTTCAGCGCCTGTTCCAGCCGTTGCAACCGTTTGACGTCGTCGATCTCGACGAACAACAAGATGGCGCCATCGATGCGATTATCGAGGGTGCGATAGGGCCGCACGCGCACGAGATACCAATGGCCGTCACGGTCCTGGAGCTCGAGCTCCTCGCGGCTCATGGTCTCGATCACGTCGAGCACCAGACGCTCCAGGTCAGGGATCTCGATGTTCGGCTTGATGTTGCCGATCGGGCGTCCGAGGTCGGTGTCGATCAGATTCAGCAGCTGCGCGGCGGGGCGGGTGAACTGCCGCACGCTGAGATCGGCGCCGAGGATCAGGACCGGCAGATTGACGCTGTTGAGCAGGTTGCTGAGATCGTTGTTGGTCCGGGCCAGCTCTTCGTTACGGTTCTCGAGCTCGACATTGACGGTGGCAAGCTCTTCATTGCCGCTTTGCAGCTCTTCCTTGGCCGTTTCGAGCTCCTCGTTGGTGCTCTGCAATTCCTCGTTGGTCGATTGGATCTCCTCGTTCGCCGAGCGCAACTCCTCGTTGTAGCCTTCCTGCTCCTCGGCGATCGACTGCATGTACTCGCGGGTGTCGGCAAGCTCGCGCTCGAGCTCCGCGATGCGCTCCTGCAACCGCGGCACAAGCTCAGGCTCCTCGTTCCCGGCCGCCTCCTCAGCGCTTGCGTCGGTGTTGGCCGCGGGGTCCCGCTGCTGAGCCGGTGCCGCTACCGGCTCGCACGGCGCGCACGGCTCGAACAGCACCATCAGATTGGGCTCACTGGGGATCACGCCGCCAAGCGATAGCACCTGGATGGTGACCAGCCGCGCCGCCCCATCGACCCGGACCCGCACCGCCTCCTTACGTACATCGGCACCGGACTTGCGCGCCCAATGCACGGCCGCGCGCAGCTCCAATAGCAGGTCCGGGTGCACCACCTTATACAGGCTCAGCGTTGCCGAGCCCGGCGGATGCTCGATATAGGGCCAGGCCCGCCCGAGAAAGCGCAGAATGCGCTGGTCCGGCCCGATCACGACGCCGCTCGGGGCATAGCGCTCCACCAGCTTCTGCTCGACTACGCGCCCGAGATCATAGGCGCTCGACGCCTGGCCGCTGTGCTGCTGGTCCTCGACAGGCGGCACCGGCGCGTGCTCCATCCGAAAGGCCGCCTCGGTCGTCGCGCTGAACGCGGCCCATTTCTTCTGATAGAGCTTGCCGGCCTTGTCCTTCAACGCGAACAGGTGGGTCTGCGCGCCAATGCTCTCGGAGCCCCCCAGCAGCAGGAAGCCATCCGGTTGCAGCGCATAATGAAACAGCTGCAGCACCTTCTTCTGGAGCACGGCCTCCAGGTAGATCAGCAGGTTGCGACAGCTCACCAGGTCCATCCGTGAGAACGGCGGATCACGCACCACGCTTTGGGTGGCGAACACGCAGTTCTCGCGCAGGCTGGTGCTGACCCGATAGCCGCCGGGCACCTTGTTGAACCAGCGCTTCAATCGCGCCGGCGAGACCTCATCCTCGATGCTTGGCGGATAGACGGCCTGGCGCGCGCGCTCGATCGCCTCCTCATCGATATCGCTGCCGAAGAGCTGAAAACCCGGCCGGATACCACTCTCTTCCAGAGACTCGAGCAGCACGATCGCAATCGAATAGACCTCTTGGCCGCTGGCGCAGGCCGGCACCCAGATCCGCAGCGGCGCCTCCGCCGGACGCCGCCTGAGCAGGGCCGGAAAGGCGACCTGCTGCAGCGCCTTGAAGCCGTCCGCGTCGCGGAAAAAGCCGGTGACATTGATCAGGATGTCTTGCAGCAGCTCGTCGATCTCCTTGCCGTCTTGCTGCAATAGGCGGATGTACTGGTCGGCATCCTTCAGCTTGTGCAGCAGCAGCCGCCGGTTGATACGGCGTCTGATCGTCGTGCGCTTGTAGTAGGAGAAGTCGTGACCGGTGCGCGAGCGCAGCAGGATCAGGATCTTGTTCAGGGCCTCCAGACGCATCGGCAGCATCCGATCGCCGTCAACGCCCCATTGCGTGCGCAGCATCGGGTGGGCGGCGAGCCGCGCGAGCTCGTGCGCGATCTCGGCCGGCGGCAGGATGAAATCGACGTACCCCGCCGCGACCGCATTCCCCGGCATCGGCGGATACTCGGCACTGTCGCGATCCTGGGCAAAGGTGATCCCGTCCGCCTCCTTGATGCTGCGGCTGCCCAAGGTGCCGTCGGTTGCGGTCCCCGACAGGATCACGCCGATCGCCTTACTGCCGCGATCCTCGGCCAAACTATTGAAGAAGGTGTCGATGGGATGGAACGGCCGGCCCTTGGGATCGAGCGTCAAGCTATGCAGCCGGTTGTGGAGCAGGCGCAGCTCTTGTCCCGGCTCCATCACATAGACCCGGTTCGGCTCCAGCAGCGTCCCATCATGCACTCGGCTGACCGGAATCGGCGAGTCTGGCTGCAGCAGTTCCGGCAAGAGCGATTGATGCGTCGGGTCCAGATGCTGGATGAGCACGAAGGCCATCCCGGTCTCGGCCGGCAGCGAGGACAACAACTGCCGAAAGGCCCGCAAACCACCCGCCGAGGCGCCGACCCCGACGACCGGGATACCTGGCTCCAGCTCCCCGTCCGGCTCGTCAGCGGCGTCGGCGTCGGTCTC
>JAAAOQ010000090.1 GCA_009908845.1 Gammaproteobacteria bacterium | reverse complement strand
GCGGGGCGATGGCGGAGGCGTTTGCCAAGGCGCGCGGGCGTTGAGCGCTCGATCGTCCTTCAGAGAGGTGTTTCGGCGGCGACCTCATGGTCTGCTCAATCCCTGCTTTTCGCTGATCGTCGGTTGGTCTGTGCGGGAGAGCTCGCTTTCGATGTGCGAAGCGGGGCGCGGCGATTGCTGGAGGGGTCGAGGGCGTTGGTTTCCAGTGCTGGTGCCAGTGTCGGCATCGGGTGGTGCCCGGCGGGGGACGCCGTGAATACGTCCTTGTAGGCTCGGCGATCGCCGTCCTGGCGATCGACGCCCCCGCCGGGCACCACCCGACACCGACACCTCAAACGTTGGGCGTTGCGGCAGAGGTTGCGGCGGTTCCCTGGACGCTTGGTCGGTTTCCGCCATCGCGGCGAACCATGCGCTTGCGGGGTATTAGCCCGACACCAACACCTCAGCCGTTGGGCGTGGCGGTAGGCGCTGTGCCGGTTTCCGGCGCGTTTGATCGGTTGCGGCCATCGTGGCGATCGATGGGCTTGCAGGGCAGTTGACCGACTATGACACCTGAGCGGGTTGGCGTTGCGGTCTACGCGGGTCTGTTCGCTCACCCGTGATCCTGGCGATTTTGCCGGTTCGTGCTGCAGCCTGCTTCGTTATAGCGCCGCTGCAAGCGATGGCCTGGGCGAACTCAGCGCACGAGCATGATCAGGACGATGACGAGGCCGACGACGCCGGCAAGGGGCAGGATCACGGCTTGCCAGTCGCCCTTTTCGGCCTTGGGGCCGTTTTCCTGCCAGGCCTTGAAGGCGGGCCAGAGGAAGAACAGCATCATGATCAGGACCGCGGCGGCGGCGATCTTCAGGAACAGCTCCATTGGGGCCTCCGTTGTTGAGCATGGCACAAACAAAAAGCCCCGGCCGGGGCCGGGGCTGTATCAGCTAGGGTAGGACGTTGGTTATTCGTCGCCCATGATGCCCAGGATCTGGAGCAGGCTGATGAAGATGTTGAAGATGGCGAGGTAGATGCCGTAGGTCGCCATGATGTAGTTGGTCTCGGCGCCGCTCTTGATGCGGCTGGTGTCGAACAGGATGAAACCGCTCATCAGCAGGATGATCGCGCCGGAGACGGCCAAAGCGAGCGCCGGCATGTTCAGGAAGATGTTGGCGATCATCGCGACGACGACGACCATCATCCCGGCGAACAGGAAGCCGCCGAGGAAGCTGAAGTCGCGCTTACTGGTCAGCGCGTAGCCGGACAGGCCAAGGAAGATTAGCGCGGTACCGCCGAAGGCGGTGGCGATGATGCTCGGGCCATTCGGCAGGGCCAGGTACATTGACAGGATCGAGCCGAGGCCGAAGCCGAGCAGGCCGGTGATCACGAAGATGACGCCGACGCCCTTGGCCGATTGGGCCGCGCGCGGCAGCACGAACATGCCGAGCAGCATCGCGCCGATGACGGACACCAGGTAGACCCAGGACGGCATCGCTAGGGCCATCGAGATCATCGCCGTGACGGCGCTGAAGCCGAGGGTGGCGGCGAGCAGTAGGTAGGTGTTCTTGAGGACCTTATTGGTCTCAAGCGCCGAGCCGGCACGCGCAGTCGTGGCGTACTGGTTCGAGAAGGGGTTCGGGTTTGCCATAGCAGCACTCTCTCCGTTTGCAACGAACAGGTTGTAAGTCTCGATTTAGGTTACCGCAAATCGACTGATTTGACCCACTGAACCGGACAAAGGTTTCAGCCGACTGCGCTGGCGTGCAAGGATACCGATAAGCTCCGGCCATGACGACATGGGTCATGGACGCCTGTTCGGGTGACGCGGGCTCGAGGTGTGATTGCGACACCCGCGCGTCTCGCATAAAGCGGGCAGTTTGCGGTATCCTTAGAAGCCGGCTTACGCATGAGGATTGGGTCGCTGAGCCTGTGCTCAATGGTTCGGTTGGCTCTAGGCACAGCTAACAGAGCGTCTGTCTCGCCTTCGCCGTCTGAGTCAGTGGTCTAGGCCACGCGATCGTTATGACGGGACGCCTGAGCGCGTTGCGTTCGCCTTGTGCCGGTTCTCCGGAGAGGTGGCAGAGCGGTTGATTGCACCGGTCTTGAAAACCGGCGACGGTTGATCCCGTCCGTGGGTTCGAATCCCACCCTCTCCGCCATTGCCTTGCCGTGGACACAGCCACGAATCGCTGGTGCGCTGAGTCCGCCGGTTCGCAGTTCAGCGGGGAAGAACGTCTTCTGCGCTGGCTTCGCGGGTCACGGCCGGATCTTAAGAACAAGAATGCAAAATCGAGTTCGAGAGCCTGCGCCCGGATCGCGGGGGCTGTTCCCGTTGGCCAGCGCCCTGCTTGCGGTCTGCTTGGTTCAGGCGCTGGCGTTCGGTTCAGTGCGGGCGCAAACAGCGGGGCCTGACAGCGATGCATCGCTACAAGGCTTGATGGCCTTGCTGGAGCAGGAGACCGAGTTGGCCACCAAGAATGGCATGAATGCCGATTTCGTGCCCGGTATGGCCACGATCCTGCTCGGTGAGGACCTGATCGCTCGCGGAGTGCGCAATGTCGGGGATGCGCTTGCGCTGGTGCCGGGGATCAGTCAGGGACTGGAGATGACGGGCGAGCGCCAGATCCTGAGCCGCGGCGTTGGTTACGGCTATGCCTCCGGCAACATCAAGGTCTTGCTTGATGGGGTGTCGATGAACTCGACGGTCTTTGCGATGGCCAACCCGGTTCTGAACATCCCGATCGAGCAGGTGGCGCGCATCGAGGTTATCCGCGGGCCGGGCGCGTCGGTGCACGGCGAGTATGCCTTCGCCGGCGTGATCGATGTCATCACGGTCAAGCAGCAGCGGAAGGTGCACGGGCAGGCCATCGAGGAGGGTGAGTACGGTGGCGGCGCTGCCTGGTTCTGGCGCGATCCGGAACGGGATATGAGCCTCTCGGTCAATGCGCTCGGGTTGGACGGCGATGGCGGCGTGGCGGTGGCCGAGGATGCCCTCTATGGGATCGACCTGGCCGAACTGTCGCTCGCACCTGGTTCGTCCAACGAATCCCGCCGCTATCGCGGTCTGTTTGCCGATCTCCGGTGGGGTGATCTGTTCGCGGCGGTCAAGGTGCTCGATGACGATTATGGCGACCATTTCGGCATCAATCATTTCCTGCCGCCGGATGACGGTCGTCTGGCATCACGTCAGGGCTATCACTCACTGCAGCTCGGTGCCGATCTCCGGCTCAATCAGCACCTGAGGACGCGTTTGCGCCTGGAGGCGCTGCGCCATCAGCGCGACCGCTCTGATCTCTACGTTTCCCCGCAGGATTATTTCCTGCCCGGTCAGCCGGTCTTCATGAGTCAGGACTATCAGGAGACGCGCTATCGGGCTAGCGCCGATCTGCATTGGCGTCCCAACACCCGTCACCGCGTCCTGTTCGGGCTCGAGGCGAGTCATGTCGAGGTCGATGAGGCGACCTGGGACTGGCCGGATGCCTTCGCGATCGATTTTCCTTGGCTCGACGACAGCCGAAATCGCCGCATCTTGAGCCTTGTGGCCCAGGACGAGTATCGGCTCAATGATCGAGTTACCTTGACCGGTGCGCTGCGGCTGGATGATTACAGCGATGCCAGTACCTATCTGAGTCCGCGGCTGGCGGCAGTCTGGCGCCTGAACAGCGGGCACATCCTCAAGCTGCAGTATGCCCGTGCGTTCCGGCCGCCGACCTTCTACGAACAGGAGTATCCAGGCGACGGATCGATCGATGCCGCCGAGATCGCGACCTATGAGCTGGGCTACATCATCCGGAAGCCGTCCTGGAGAGCGCGTCTGATCCTGTTCCAGTCCGATCTGACCGAGCCGATCATCTTCAACGACGATGCGGATGGTTATCTCAACAGTGCGGATGCCCGCTTGCGCGGTGTCGAGCTCGAGTATGAGTATCGGTTTGCTCCCGATTTGCGCGTCGATGCCAATCTGTCCTATGTCGATAGTGTCAATCGCAACACCGACCGCCCCTTGCCGGGCGGTACCGATCTGCTCGCCAATCTCGCGCTATTGTGGCGGCCGGTCGAGCCTTGGACGGCCGCGCTGCAACTCCGCTACGTCGGTGAGCGTGAGCGCCGGGCCGGGGACCCGCGCGCGCCAGTGGATGCCTATATGACGGCTGATTTGACCCTGAGCTACGGCAGCGCGTCGCGTCGAGGCCCCTATGCCCATCTTGGGGTCAAGAACCTCGGTGACGCTGACGTCCGCTATCCCGATCAGGCCGCATCGCTCGGCGGTGTCGAGTTGCCCTACCTCGATGACTACCCGCGACCGGGGCGCCGGTGGTGGCTCTCGGTGGGCTACGCCTTTTGAATAGACTCCGGCGCCAGCGGGCTTGGGAGCATGGCGGGATCGCGCCGCTGCTCGCCCTGGTTCTCTCGCTATCGTGGGTGTTGCTGGGAGCGGCGCCGCCCGCCTGGGCCGTTTCGTTGTGGCCGGAAGAGCGGCAGCGGCTGAGCGTCGGTCTGAAGCTCTTCCCCGCGGTGCTGGGTGCGCAGCAAGGGCTTGAGGAGAAGCGCCGCGCGGATGGGGTGCTCGAGGTAGTCGTCGTCTACCGCGGTCCGGACGAGGCCGCGCGCCAGGCGGCCGCCTCATTGACGGAGCTCGGCGCGGTGCAGAACATGCCGCTAGCGGTGCGCACGGCGGCGATCGCCGAGCTCGAGGCGCCTGCGAGTCCGCCCTTCGCGGCCATCTTCATCGCCACCCCGGGGCTCGAGCCGCACCGGCTGCGTGAGCTCTGTGCCCGTCATCAGACCCTAGTGTTCTCTCCCTTCGCCGGCGACGTCGCGGCGGGAGCCGTGGCAGGCCTCCACGTCTCCGACCGCATCCTGCCGGCCGTCCATCTCGGGCATGCGCGGCGTGCCGGCGTTCAGTTCAAGCCGTTCTTCCTGAGGATCGTGCACCGTGTCGACTGAGCCCGGCTTCGTCGACGGGCGGGTGGACGCGTTCCGGGTCGAGCGCAACCTGGCGTTGATCTTTACCTTGCTCGCCGCCGTCCTGAGTGGCGTCATGACTGGCTATTGGCTCTGGGTGCTGGAGCCGGCCTTGCGCGACGACGCCGAAAGCCGGGCGCGCGCCTTGGCACAAGCGCAGGCGCGCGGGATCGAATGGCTGGTCGGCCGTGATCTGCCGCCTGAGCAGTTGCTAGACGCCCTCGAGACCCGCCTCGACGCGATCCTCCTGCTCAAGGAGGACCAGGGCGGGCAAGCGCTCACCCATCACGTGCGCCTCGAGCTGGACCCGGATGTGGTGGACCTGCCGGAGGCCGCGCGGGTCATCGAACGCGGCGAGGACGCCTGCGCGCATTGCTTCATCATCGAGGTGCCGCTCTACCATCCCAGGCACTACAGTCTGGTCGGGGTCGCGACCTTTGCCGCCAATACCGGTTCGCTGGAGGTGCTGCTCACCAACGTGCGCTCCACGTTCCTTTGGACCGGCGGCGCGATCCTCTTGCTGATCGCGACCGCCTGGATCGGCGTGTCCTGGCTGTTGCGCCGCTTGCGCGAGAGCGAAAGCAATCTCAGCAGCCTGCTCGATGTGGCGCCGTTTCCGATCTTGCTTCTGGAACGGGACAGCCCGCAGATTCGCCGCACCAATCACGCCGCGCGGGATTACCTGCGGCTAGCGCCTGACCCTGGTGGCCGCCTCACCAGCGCCGCCTGGGAGACGCTCATCAGCAACAGCCTGCCGACGGCCGGCGATGAACAGAGCGAGGTCCACAGTTCGACCGCGACGACGGCAGTCCGCTCTGGGCGCTCGTCTCGACGACCCAGGTCAATTTCTCCGGCGCGCCGCATCCGCTGATCTCCCTGGTCGACGTCTCCGAGCTGAAGCGCATTCAGCAGCGCCTGCATCAGGCGGCGAATACCGATGGGCTGACCAAGACCTACAACCGCCGCTACCTGTTCGCGCGCCTCACTGAAGAGGTGGCGCGGGTCGATCGCGAAGGGGCCGTGTTGTCGGTCATCCTCTTCGACCTCGATCACTTCAAGTCGATCAACGACGGTTTCGGCCACAGCGTCGGCGATGCGGTGCTCACCCGGGTCGCCGAGATCCTGCGCCGGTGTATTCGCGATGCCGACATCTGCGGCCGCTACGGTGGCGAGGAATTCCTGGTCATCCTTCCCTCCGCATCGCAGGCGGTGGCCTTGGAGATCGCCGAGCGAATTCGGACCACCGTCGCGGCGCAGCAATGGACGCAGCCCGGCCTTGCCGTCTCGATCAGTGGTGGCGTTGCCGAGTACAACGGAAATGGCCTCGCGCAGTTGCTCGAGACGGCGGACAAGCGGCTCTATCGGGCCAAGCAAGCAGGGCGGAATCGGATCATCGTGTGAGCATGATCGCGCCTTCTTCGTCGACGGATTTGCCAACGGATTTACCGAGAATCAGTAGGCCAATATCCGCGATGAGGAGAACGCAGCCTTGAATAGATCGCAGCACCTGGCGTGCCGGACCGCCAACGGGAGGTCGCTCATTCTCGTCTGCTGCCACTCTGGGCCAGCGGCTCATGCATCCTCATCGTCCAGGCTGTACGCGGGGCGGCCCGGTTCCGCCTTGATGCCGAGCCCCGCCTGCACCGCCAGTAATGAGCGCCGTGGCACCAGAACCAGCTCGAGCTCGAGCGCGCGAGCGATCTCGACCACACTGCTCAAGCGTGGATCGACGGCGCCGGTCTCGATCCTGGAGAGCTGTCCCTGCTGCAGGCCGGTCATCGCGGCCAGGGCGCGCTGATTGAGACCGGCGGCCTCCCGGGCGGCTTTCAGCTGCGTGGCGAGGGTGTCGTCGTCCGCAGGCATGATGTCGCAAACTGTATCAATAAGCCACGTTGACGGAGTTTAGCGCATCCCCACCCCTTTTTTTTCCAGCAGGATGGTTGGCTGATCCATGGCGCGCGGTTCAGAGCGAAGCATGAATCATTCGACGGGCTGCCGTCCGTTTCTGAAGTTTGCCGGAAACAGGTGAGGCTTCATTCTTCTAACCGGCGCAGCCAGATGGCCAATATCAATAGTGAGTATTGGTATCGCCTGGTCAGCTAATTGATCAAGCTTTACAAATGCAGAATTTTCCTGATGGTACGCTTACTGTTCTTGGGAGTATGATGAACTTCTTATTTGGTTAGTCTGCGTGGCCAACCGCAGAGTACCTTGAGAATCGGTTAGTATTTCAATGGATTGTAGGATTGATCCGGCCTGGTCTAGGGTCCGAATAGCACCCCTGCGTCTGATACGGCGCACTGTCGCGGCGGTTCTTTGGGCAAGCCTTGCCCTGGTTGTTGAGGTTCAAGCAGCTGCCGCCGCAGCCGCTACCGGGAAGAAGCAACCGCCCTCTGAACAATCAGAATACACTGCTGTCCTGGATACGCTTGATGAGGCGACCGAGCTTGCAACGAAGTCGCGTCTGAATGTCGACTATGTGCCGGGCCTTCTGACGGTACTGCACCGTGAAGAGATGCTGGCGCTGGGTGCTCGCACGGTCGCGGACGCCTTGACGCTGGTTCCTGGTGTTCAAATCAACCGGCGCAATACGGGGCGTTATACATTCTCGATGCGCGGGCTCGAAAATTCCGGTGCCGACATCAAGGTCCATGTCGATTCGGTGCCGTTGAACTCGAGCATCGCTGGGAGTGCCACCTATTTCGAGCTTCCCATTGCGCAGGTGGAACGCATCGAAGTGATCCGCGGGCCGGGCTCCGCGCTCTACGGGGAATTCGCGTTCGCCGGGGTCATCAACATCGTTACGGCGCGAGAGCCACAGATCCACGTGCGCCACGGCGACCATGGCACGACGCAGCTCGGCGCGGTCTATCGCATTCTGGATCCGGAGCGGGGACTCTCCCTGCGCTTGAATCTTGCCGGCTGGGATAGCGCCGGTGCCGATGTGACGGCCGGCCCCGACACCCTCTACGCGGAGGGGCTGGCTGAATTCTCGAATGCCCCGGGGCCGGTCCACACCGGCGAGCGGTACCGCTTTGGGCTGCTGGCGCTCGACCTCGGCGACCTGTCGTTCTTGGCACAGTATCAGTTCAACGGCAAGGAGCCGTTCTTTGGCATCAGCAGGATGCTTGCCGATCCCGCGGTGCGGCAGGGAACCTACGATCTCGCCGAATGGCTGGTACAGGGGCGTTACGAGCTGACGGCAAGCCAGGATTTGAGCGGCGCCTTGGTACTGCGCTGGCACCAGAAGTCCAGTGACCTGGACCAGCGCATCCGGCCGTCCGGAGTCTCGGTGCTGCCGCAAAGCCCTATTTTGCCTGACGGCCTGCGCCTCGTTCAGGAGATCACCACGCGCCGCATCGAGGCCGTGGCATCGCTTGACTGGGAAGGCTGGCGAAATCACCGCTGGCGGTTCGAGATCCAGCTCGGCAAGGATCAGGTGCTCGATGCCTGGCGAGCTTACAACCTGGATCTGTTCACGCTGGAGCCGCTGCCTAACATGCGCCGCTACACCGGCGATCTCGCACCCATCGATCCGAGCGCGGAGCGCGTGATCCAAAGTGCCGTTCTGCAGGATCAGTGGTCGATTCATCCGGACGTTGATCTCACCCTCGGCGCGCGCTACGACCGTTACAGCGATGTCGGGGATAGCTTCTCCCCGCGGCTTGCGGCCGTTTGGCGCGTCAACGCCAAGAATGTCATCAAGGCACAGTTCGCGAGCGGCTTTTTTCCGCCGTCGCTGTTGCAGCGCTACACCCAGACGCCGTTGGGTCTGTTTGACTTCCCGGGCGATCCTCAGACCGTTCGCACGGCAGAGGTCGGGTACATCTTTCGCGACAAAGGACGCACCTTGCGCGCATCGCTCTACTACTCGGAGCTCGATGACGTCATCACTCTCGTCAACGGCATTTGGGTAAATCGCGGCGAGCAGCGCCTGCAGGGCATCGAGCTCGAATGGGATCAGCGAGTGGGGCGTGATCTGCGGGTGGTCTCCAATCTGAGCTATGCCGATACACTGAACCACGAGACCGACGGACCCATCCCCGGCGCCGCCAAGTGGTTGGGGAACTTGAGTCTGTTCTACCGGCCGCGCGCCGACCTGTTGCTGACAGGACGTTGGCGGTATGTCGGTGATCGCGCACGCGGGCAGGACGACATTCGAGCGGACCCGCTGCGGGGTTATAACGATCTGTCGTTCACATTCAATTGGTTCGACGTCGCCACGAAGGGGCTGACGTTGCGCGCTGGCCTAACCAATCTGCTTGGGGCCAGCATTCGTTCGCCGGCACCGCCCTTGACCTATGAAGATGACTATCCGTTAACGGATGAGCGCACCGTCTGGGTGCAGCTTTCCTATGAGCTGCGTTAGGTGTGGTGGACTGACTAAAGGCCGCTTCGGCCACCAAGGCCACTGCGTTGGAGCTCGCCGAGCGCATCCGTGCGGTAACTCTAAATCGCCTCCCTAGCCATTCGGCGAGGGCTTTCTTGGCGCTTTCGCGGGGTGCCGCATCGGCTTCGGTCGTTCGGCGAGGCTGGCGTCTTGTCGAACCGGGTTGCTGAGTCGCAACGCCGGATTTGATCGTCACCAATGAGCCTGTTTTCTGCCGGATTCGCCCCATCTTGGTGTGATGATCGTGTACAGGAATCCGCTTAGATGTTGAGGATTGCAGCACCATTGCTCGCGCTGGGCCTGGCGGCACAGACTGCCGTGGCTCAGCCTTCCGCTCCCGTCGGCGTCATCGCAAGCATTGCCGAGCTCGAACCAGTGGCGGATCGTGTCGAAGCACTCGGCACGCTGCGGGCGAACGAGTCGGTGACCATCACCGCGAACGTGACCGAGACGGTCTCGGCGCTCCACTTTGACGACGGCCAGCGGGTTCAGGCGGGCGATCTGCTGGTCGAGATGACCAGCGTCGAGGAGCACGCTCGGCTCGAGGAGGCGCAGGCGCGCTTGGCCGAGGCCGAGCAGCAGTACCAGCGCGTGAAGTCGCTCGCGGCGGCCGGCTCGGCCTCGGCCTCGCTGCTCGATGAACGCCGGCGGGATCTGCGCACGGCCGAAGCGACATTGACCGCGATCGAATCCCAGCTCGCCGACCGGCTGGTCAAAGCGCCGTTCGAGGGTGTCGTCGGGCTGCGCGACATCAGCCTCGGCGCACTGGTCGAGCCGGGCGATGTGATCACGACGCTCGATGACGATAGCGTGATGAAGCTCGATTTCGCGGTGCCGAGCCTGTATCTGCCGTCGCTCGCACCCGGCGTCGCGATCGAGGCGCGGGCGGCGGCGCTCG
>JAAAOQ010000122.1 GCA_009908845.1 Gammaproteobacteria bacterium | reverse complement strand
CGGTCGGCCGCGAGAACTGGGAGGCGATCGAAGAGTTCCCGCCCTACGAGACCGCGATCAGCAACGGTGAGGAGATGTGGAACACCCCGTTCGCGAACGGCAAGACCTACGCCGACTGCTTCCCGGAGGGGCCAGGCGTCAAGGCCGAGTACCCACACTGGGACAAGGAGCGCGGCATGGTGGTCACACTGCCGCTCGCAATCAACGAGTGCCGCGAGGCCAACGGCGAGGAGCCGCTCAAGTACAAGAAGGGGCCGATCAACGACATTGTCGCCTACATGGCCTACGAATCTCGCGGTGATGTGATCAACGTCGAGATCCCCGAGGACGATCCCCGCGCGCTCGAGGCCTATGAGAAGGGCAAGCAGTTCTACTTCGCGCGTCGCGGCCAGCTCAACTTCTCTTGCGCCAGCTGCCATGTCGGCAACTCCGGCACCACCCTGCGCACCGAGATCCTGAGCCCGGCACTTGGCCATACGACCCACTTTCCGGTCTATCGCTCCAAGTGGGGCGCAATGGGCACCCTGCATCGGCGCTTTTCGGGCTGCAACAAGCAGGTCCGCGCCAAGCCGTTCGAGGCCCAGGGCGAAGAATACCGGAACCTCGAATACTTCCTGACATACATGAACAACGGCTTCGAGATCAACGGCCCGGGCGCACGCAAGTAGCCCCACAGTCGTTCTGAGACCGAGCTGAAAACGAAGCGCCGGTCCCGCCGAGCGAGCCCTGCTAAGCCAGGACCACCGGCGGGACCATTGAGGAGCACGAGAGGAGCGAATTCCGTATGAAGATGCGCCGTATCACCACCGGGATCATCGCCATCGGCCTGATGGTCCTGATCCCGGCGACCGCCACCTGGGCGACGACCCGCGACGAGGCCGAAGCCGCTATCGCCGAGGCCAAGGTTCTACGCCAACAGGCAGTCGAGGCCGGGGTCGAGGACAGTCTAGCCGGCGAGATGATCGAGCAGGCCGAATCCCTGCTGCCGTCTCGGCAGTACACCCGTGCACGCCAGTACGCCTACTGGGCGATGCGCCAGGACGAGTTTGCGATGAAGGTCGCCGCTGGCGAGGTCGAGCTCGAAGACGATAAGGCCGCCGCAGCCGAGGCCATGATCGCCGCGGCGAAGGCGGCCCGCCAAAAGGCCGCCGAGGTAGGAGGCGAATGGCGCGATGTCGGCAAGATGATCAAGAGCGCCGAAACATTGATGGGAGCCGGTGAATTCGACAAGGCGATCGAGGCTGCAAGTGCAGCGAAGTTCCAGGCCGAGAAGGGGTACGAGCAGGCGCTGGCCGAGAAGGACGCCGATATGCCCGACTACATGCGTAAAGCCCTTAAGTGACGAGCTTTACGCCTAGCCCGGGCCAGCCCAATCTATTCCGCCAGCGAGAGGAGAGTCATCCATGCGAACCCCCTACAACCTGACCGCCGCTGTCTTGCTTCTGCTCTTCGGCACCGCTGCCATGGCAGCCGATAACAAGATCACGCCGATGATCGAGAGCGTCGAGGTCACCGACGACGGCGAGACCGTCACGGTCACCCGCGGCCATGATCGCAACGCCACCTTGCCCGAGATCTTCCAGAAGACCGACCGCGGCTGCCCGCCGTTCTGCGTCCAGCCGATGCACCCGATCCCAGGCGTCGATACCGTTGGTGAGCTCGAGGTGCTCGACTACCTGCACCGCATCCACCAGGGCGACAAGTCGATCATGGTGGTCGATTCACGCACCCCGGACTGGGTCATGCGCGGCACCATCCCAGGCTCGGTCAACATCCCCTGGAACAAGATCAACACCGATACCGCCGGGACCTTCGAGACCCCGGCAGAGGCCGACACCTTCGTCCATATCCTGGCCGACGAGTTCGGTGCCAATCAGGACCCTCAGACCGGCGAATGGAGCTTCGACGAGGCCAAGACGCTGGTGCTGTTCTGCAACGGCATCTGGTGTCCGCAGTCGACCGCCAACCTCAAGACCCTGGTCGAATACGGCTATCCGGTGCACAAGCTGAAGTGGTACCGCGGCGGGATGCAGGACTGGGTCAGCGTCGGGCTCACCACCGTGAAGCCCTGACCACTACCCAACCCGCTCCCCAGTCCGCTGCGGGTTACCGCCAACAGACTGCGAGAGGCGCCTTCGGGCGCCTTTTTTGTGTCGCTGTCGGCAACGGCGCACGCTTTGTCCCCGATGCCCACCGAACAGGCTGCAGGGTTGCGCTGGATCTCAACAAACCCAATGGCTTACATTCTCAAATGGGAAAATCGACGCCCGATTTGAGGTGGCCGCCGCGGCCTCCAGACCCGGACGACCGGATGCGGCCGATTGATGCACCGCACAAACCCTCATTGCCGCATCGTCTATAGTGTTTTGTTTTGGCGGTTTGGAGGCATCCAAAGCAATGACCGATTATGTGCGTTGGCTGAGCGAGCTCGGGATGGACGATGTAGCCGTTGTCGGCGGCAAGAACGCCTCGCTCGGCGAGATGATTCAGCATCTGACAAAGCTCGGAGTCCGTGTTCCGGGCGGTTTTGCGACCACCGCTCAGGCCTACCGCGATTTTCTCGCCGTTGACGGCCTCGCCGAGCGCATCGCGGCCGAGCTCGACGCCCTCGATGTCGACGACATCGCCGCGCTCAGCGCCGCCGGCCCGCGCATCCGCGGCTGGATCATCGAGCAACCCTTCCAGCCGGAGCTCGACGCGGCCATCGAAGCGGCCTATGCCGAGCTCGCCGACAAGACCGGCAGCGCCGCCGACACCACCTGGGCCGTTCGCTCATCAGCGACGGCCGAGGATCTGCCCGACGCCTCGTTCGCCGGACAGCAGGAGACCTTCCTCAACATCCACGGGCTCGACAACGTCAAGCACGCAATCAAGGAGGTCTTCGCCTCGCTCTACAACGATCGCGCGATCTCCTATCGGGTGCACAAGGGCTTCACCCATGCCGAGGTCGCCCTCTCCGCCGGCATCCAGCGCATGGTGCGCAGCGATCTCGCGGCCAGCGGCGTCATGTTCACCCTGGATACCGAATCCGGCTACGACCAGGCGGTCTTCATCACCTCGAGCGTCGGGCTCGGCGAGATGGTGGTCCAGGGTGCCGTGAATCCGGACGAGTTCTACGTCCACAAGCCTACCCTCAATGCCGGCCGCCCCGCGATCCTGCGCCGCAGCCTCGGCGACAAGGCCATGCGCATGGTCTTCGCCGAGCCTGGCAGCCGGGAGCCGGTGCGCACCGAGCAGACCCCGGCCGAGCTGCGCGGCCAGTTCTCGATCACCGACGCCGAGGTCGAGGCCCTGGCCAAGCAGGCAGCCCTGATCGAACAGCATTACAAGCGCCCGATGGATATCGAATGGGCCAAGGACGGCATCGACGGCGAGCTCTACATCGTCCAGGCACGCCCGGAGACGGTACAGAGCCGCAGCGGCCAAGTCGTCGAGCGCTTCCGCCTCAAAGAGACCGGCACGGTCTTGGCGACCGGCCGCAGCATCGGCGGACGCATCGGCGCCGGCAAGGCGCGCGTCGTCGACTCGATCCGCGACATGCACGAGGTCCAGGCCGGCGATGTGCTGATCACGGACATGACCGATCCGGATTGGGAGCCAGTGATGAAGCGTGCCGCCGCCATCGTCACCAACCGCGGCGGGCGCACCTGCCATGCCGCGATCATCGCCCGCGAGCTCGGCGTGCCGGCGGTGGTCGGCTGCAACGATGCCACCGACAAGATCGCCGACGGCCAGGCGGTCACGGTCTCCTGCGCCGAGGGGGATACCGGCTACATCTACGACGGCGAGCTCGCGTTTGAGCATAAGGTGGTCGAGCTCGAGAAGATGCCCGAGGTCCCGGTCAAGGTGATGATGAACGTCGGCAACCCGGAGCGCGCGTTCGGTTTCGCGTCGATCCCGAACGCCGGCGTCGGCTTGGCCCGGCTCGAGTTCATCATCAACAACACCATCGGCATCCATCCCAAGGCGCTGCTGGAATACGACCAGCTGCCCGACGACCTCAAGGCCGAGATCGCCCCGCGCATCAGCGCCTACCCGAGCCCGCGCGAGTTCTTCGTGATGCGCCTGGCCGAAGGCATCGCGACCCTGGCCGCGACCTTCTCACCGCATCCGGTCATCATCCGGATGTCGGACTTCAAGTCCAACGAATACGCGAACCTGATCGCCGGCCCGCGCTACGAGCCCGAGGAAGAGAACCCGATGATCGGCTTCCGCGGCGCCGGCCGCTATGTCGCCGACAACTTCCGCGACTGCTTCGCGATGGAATGCGAGGCGCTCAAGTACGTACGCAACGAGATGGGCCTGACCAACCTGCAGATCATGATCCCGTTCGTGCGTACCCTGAATCAGGCCAAGGCCGTCACCGAGGCCCTGGCCGAGCAGGGCCTAAAACGCGGCGAAAACGGGCTCAAGCTGATCATGATGTGCGAGATCCCGTCCAACGCCGTGCTCGCCGAGCAGTTCCTCGAATACTTCGACGGCTTCTCGATCGGCTCCAACGACATGACCCAGCTCACCCTCGGCATCGACCGCGACTCGAGCCTGGTCGCCGCCGACTTCGAGGAGCGCGATCCGGCCGTCAAGGCGATGCTCTCGATGGCCATCCAGGCCTGCCGCAAGCAAGGCAAGTACGTTGGCATCTGCGGTCAGGGCCCCTCGGACCACGCCGACTTCGCCGACTGGCTGGTCAAGGAAGGCATCGAGAGCGTCTCGCTGAACCCGGACACCGTGATCGACACCTGGCTCTATCTAGCCGAACATCTCAACAATAACGGCTGAGGGCCGAACAGAGGCAGGGATGCCTCGACCGTCTTGCTTGGACTCCGACTCAAGCCTGCGCACGGATGCGTAGAGCAGGGTGTGGGGGTCGGCAAGCAGACGAACAAGAAACCGCCGCCCTGGGCAAGGAGTGGAGGTATTGAGTTCGCAATCCATTGGAGCGTTTTCGATGGCATCAGTGTCTGCACCGCTAGATTCCCGCACCGAAACGGCGCTTAGGACATTTCGCGGACGTTTGCAGGAACGCTTTGGTATGCAGCTGCGAGGGATGGTCCTGTTTGGCTCTCGTGCTCGAGGCGATCATCGTGACGATAGCGATGCCGATGTCGCCGTTTTTCTTCAACCTGTAACAGATACCATTGCGGCGCAAATGGATATGGCCTCAGATGCCTACGCGGTGTTTCTAGACACCGATATCCTGATTCAGCCCTGGGCCTTTGGTGGCACACCTGAACAACCAGAGCGAAATCGGGCCATGGATCTCTTGGATGCGGTCCAAGCCGAGGGCATCGCACTGTGACCGAGCGTTGCCTAGCCCTTCTTGGCAAGGCGCGCCGAGCGTTTGAGGCAAGCCAACGAGCCCTGGATCACGCGGATGGAGAAACTGCATCAGATCGCGCTTACTATGCCGTCTACTACGCAGCTTGGGCTCTGTTGGATCTTGTCGGGGCGCCTCGTCCCAAAACCCACAATGGGCTTATCGCAGCGTTTTCTCGGCACTACGTCAAGGAACAGCATGTCGGCGTCGAGATAGGCGCCATACTCTCTCGGCTCCAACAGCTTAGGCTGGTTGCAGATTACACCCTGGAGCCGATTCCCTTGGACGATGCAAAGCGGGCGATTGCTGAGGCAGAACGATTCATCGCCGTCGCTGAAGAGATCGGGGCTGCTGCAAGACCCGGGGCTTGATCTCGAAGGAGGCGCGCTCCGTTGCCGAGAATTCCGCAGCCGACAACGTGCGCGGGAC
Source organism: Gammaproteobacteria bacterium (assembly GCA_009908845.1). Taxonomy (GTDB): domain Bacteria; phylum Pseudomonadota; class Gammaproteobacteria; order Chromatiales; family Chromatiaceae; genus Lamprobacter. The sequence goes on along the minus strand of JAAAOQ010000122.1, from coordinate 4,495 downwards.
CAAGCGCCCGCTCGGGCCCGGCAGCATGGTCACGATCTGGCGCGCGTTCTCAGGTCCGTAGCTGACATGGATGGGCCGATCCGCGCCGTAGAAGTAGAGCCGGTCGAAGGGCGTGTTCGCGGCCACCCATTGGGCGACCTCGCGCATGTCCTCATCGGCGATAATGAAGTCGACCGCGGCCCCGAGACGCGGGCAGACCAGATTGCCGAGCCGATTGCGCTCATGCGCGGCGTGCTGATCGCGCTTGGGGTCGATGCGCCCTGGGATCTGGCGCGCGAGCGCCGGTGAGCAGAAACCGTAGGTCAGCTCGATCATCCCGAACCAGTCGATCACTGGGTCCAGCACCTGCTCGGCCAGCTCCAGTAGCGCGTTGTAGCTCGCGACCTGCTTCGGGCGGTTATCGAAGCCGGTGTCCTCGCTCTCGCTCGCCAACCGCTGCCAGGTCTCGCCGCATTCGATCAGATCGCGGAAGGTCAGGAACTGCCCGCAGGGGTCGTCCAACACCGGCGGGGTCTGCATCCGACGCAACTCGAGACCATCCACCTCCCAACGATGCCGCGCGAGGATCGCGAGCAATTCGGAGGCCGGCGGCCCATAGCCGGAGAGATCGATCAACCCCTGTGCCTCGAGCCGCTCGAGCGCCTCATCGAACGCGACCTGCTCCGGATAGCCGGGATGCTCCTCGTTGATGAAGCGCGATTTGCGATACAGGAACGGCGGCTCGAACAGCTCGCCGTAACCGAACACATCGACATCCTGCTCGCGTAATTTGATCTTGACCCGCTCGAGCATGCGCGGCAGCGCCCGGCCATCGAAATCATCGAAGCGCATCAGCGTCAGCTTGCCGGAGCCGATATGGATCTTGAGCAGATCGGCGTTGTGCACGTCACCATAGAGCACCGCCGCGGCATTGATGTAGACGCGCAGCAAGGCCGGCAATTGCTCGACCAAGCTGGTGTGCAACGTCAGCGAGCCCTGTGGGGTGGCCTCGAGGCCGCGCTCTGGGCCGTCTTCGGTGCTCGCGCGACCCGATACCGAGGTGCCAGTGACCGAGCCCCGATGCGCAGCCGAGTCACCTGCGGTCGAATCCGCTGCACCCGGCCATCCCGAGGCCACGTCAGCAGCCTCCTCAAGCTCCAACCACCCGAGGCCATGCTCGGCCGCGCTGCGGCAGGCGTCGGCGATGGCCTCGACATCGGCTATCTGCATCAGCCGGGCGAAGCCGGCCGTGCGCGCGCGCTGATAGTCGCCGAAGAAGGCCTTGATATCGCGCTGCAGCCCAGCCTCGAGCTGCTTGTAGGGGCGGCGGCGCTCAAACTGCAGCAGCGCCAGATAGACCTCTAGATCTGCTACCCGCTCGGCCTCGGCCCGCGCGAGCAGCTCGCTCACCGCATCATCGCCCAGGCGTTCACGCTGCTCGGTCTCGAGAAACCGGAGCGCCTTGTTAAAGCTGCCGAAGCCTTCACTGAGCGCCAGCAGGTCCTCGCTAACGAGATCGGCCTTCTCGGGTCGGCGCCCGAGGTTGAGCCACTGATCCCAGAGTCGCTCGAGCGGGGCTTGGAAGGCCGCATACTGCTCGGCACGCCGATCCCGGCGTTGACTGACGCGCGGCGCCCGTGCGGAGACCGGCGCTGAAGGATCGCGCAGACGTGAGCGTCGACTGCGGTAACGCTCCACCAGGAAACGCTGCTCGGCCTCCTTGTCGCGGAAGACATAGAGCACGCCCGGGGCGACCGGGATCGGCTCCTCGTCCAGCGCATCGAGGAGGAAGTCGCGGATCTCCTGCTGGGTGTAGTACTTCTGGAAGGTCTGGCGCTGGGTGAGCACGCCATCGCGAAAGCGGGCGCCGCGCGGGTCGTTCTGATTGGCCAGCATCACCGAGACCACCAGCAGCCGCTCGGCTAGCGACCAGGCGCGCTGCAGCGCCTCGAGCCGCTCGTCGAAGTCCTCGATGACGTTGATGACGAAGCCGAGATTGACCAGCTCGGCAGCCTTGATCGGCTCGCCTGGCGCGTAGTACGGGTCCCAGCCGGCGGCCTCGAGCCCGTTCTCGCGCAGCCCGCGCACATCGTCGCCGCGCCCGCAGCCGTAGTCGAACAGCCGATGCTGGCCGTCCAAGAAGCCGTGTCGCGCCAGGCTCTGGATCGGCGCCGAGAAACCGTAGCGGACCATTGCGGTGCGATAGCGGGCGGCCTCCCAGCCGGCGTGCAGCGGCGCCTTGTCCGCGCACGCCGCCGCCGAGCCCAGGTGCCCTCCGGGCGCCGGCTTAGCGGCAACCCCAACAACGGAGCCAGTCGCGCATTCAGCCGCCGATACGGCCGGTGGCAGCCCCCCCTGCTCATCCCTGGTCCCGCTCCCGTCCTCGGGTTCGGTCTCATCCTCCTCGTTGCCGAGCGGCACCAGCGCATGCCCGTCGATCCGATAGCCCTTCGCCTGCACCAGCGCGAGCCACTGGCGGCGATAGCCGATACGCCGAGTATCCTCGAACAGCCCGATCGCCTCGGCCGCCGCGGTCAGCGCCGCATAGTCGTCGCGCCGCGGATGGTCGGCCGGCAGCAGCAGTTCTTTGCGATGCAGGATCGGCGGATTCAGTGAGTCCGCATAGGTGCGATGTGCGACCGCGCCCGAACGCGGGTCGAACCGCCAGCTCTCGCGCAACGCCGGGAACGGATCATCGAAGAACTGTGGATACTGAAGCAGCCCAACCTCGCCGCTGTCCTGATCGAGACGCACTACATTGAACTGCGTGCCGCGCTCGAGACCTGTCGCCCGCTCGGCCGCAGCGACGCGCTGAGCGAGCCCCTGGCTATCCGCCCCTGCTTCTGCCCCTGCCTCCACCAACGCATCGACGTGCAGATAGGTGCGGCGGCCGATGGTCTTACCGAGCTGGGGCATCTGAATGATTCAACCGTAGAGAGATGCTGGGCCGTGGGGCTGGCTCATCTTGTTTAGTGCCAATAACGCACCTAAACTAACCCGATGGGACAGGTGGAGAAAACGTTACGGGAAGCCCGCGCGAATCCAGCCAACATCCGTTTTTCGGATCTACGCAAACTCTGCGAATACTATTTCGGCTCGCCACGCCAGTCTGGCAGCCACCTTGTATTCAAGACCCCTTGGCCAGGCGACCCCCGTGTCAACATCCAGGAATATCATGGAAAAGCGAAGCCCTACCAAGTCAAACAGGTTCTCGCAGCGATTGACAAACTCAACAATGGTTGACCCGAAGCACTACACCTATCGTGTCATCTGGTCTGCAGAAGACGGAGCGTTCGTTGGTCTCTGCGCTGAATTTCCGAGCCTGTCACATTTGGATGACACTCAATCCAAAGCGTTGGAAGGAATCACCCGCCTCATCGAGGATGTCGTCGCGGACATGCAGGCGCAAGGCGAAACCCCACCTATCCCAATCTCAGAGCGTGAATACTCCGGTCGCTTCCAAGTGCGAATCACGCCGGAGCTGCACCGCCGCCTGGCGATACGAGCAGCCGAGGCCAATCTCAGTCTCAATCGCATCGTCAGCGATCAGCTTGCGAAACCTTGATCAGCCCAGCTCGGCGGCCAGCATCCCGTAGAGCTCGCGTTGGCGCACCTGCGACAAGCGCCGGATGCGGGCCAGGATCTCGTCCAGGCTCATCTGATCATAATGCGCATGCAGGGCGTTGCCGATCGGCTCCAGCGCCGCCTGCTCAGCCGCCGTCAGCGGGTCTGGTGGCTCGCGCAATGCCTGCAGCAGCTGCTCGGTGCGATGCTTATCGAGCCGAGCGACCGCATCGGCCGCCGGAAACTGTTCCCGCCAGCGCTGCACGCGCGCGGCGCGGGCCTCGGCATCCAACGCCGCCCGCCGCTGCGCCAACGCCTCGCGCATCGCCGCGATCTCCTCTTGATGCGCCTGCGCCAGATAGCCCGGCGCGCCATCCAGCTCATGCGCGAGCCGCTCGCACTCGGCCGCATTCGCGCGCGCGATCACATCCCGCAACGGTCGCCGCGGCTTGATCCAGTCTTCGGAGCGTCGTTCGGCCGCGGCGACACGCTCCTGCACCAGCGCCTGATAGACCGCCGCCAGATCCCAGACCGGCTCGATCTCGTCCGACTTTTCCGGCTCGTCCGACTCTCCTGGCCGGCCCTCTTCCACACCCTCTCCCGGGTCACCTTCTTCGCCGCTCAACAGCCCCAGCAGACCGGCGAGCTGATCCGCGCTTTGCTGCGCTAGCACCTGCGACAGGCGCTCCGGCGGGACCTCGCCCTGCTCCCATGTGGCAACATCCTCGGCGATGCGCTGCAGCTGCACGACGAGCCCATGCACCTCGTCTTGATCCGGCGTCTCCAGGAAGATCTCGCGCAGATGCTGCACCTGCGTCAGCATCTCCTGCAGCGTCTCCGCGCTAGTCGGCGTCATCGCATAGAGGGCACCGAGGCGTTGCCGCTGCTGCGCCAGGCAGTCGCGCAACTGCTGCTGGCGCTGCGCGATCGCCTTCACCCGCGCCTCGACCTC
>JAAAOQ010000273.1 GCA_009908845.1 Gammaproteobacteria bacterium | reverse complement strand
GGACCCTAGGGGCGCCACCACCGAACAAGCGACGCTGATCACGGAGCTGGCCGAGCGGCTGCCGCCCGAGATGCGCCAGCAGGTTACGGACGCACTCAGCGATGGTCGGTCGGTCGAGGCGATAGAGGCACTGCTCGCCGGTTGGCGCGAGATGAACTCGAGGGGCGGCACCACGGAGCAGGCCGCACAAATCGCTGAACTGGCGGAGCGGCAGACCGACGGACTGCGTGACATGCTGCTTGACGGCGCCGCAATCGGCCTAGCGCCGCAAAGCTCGCCGCAGATCGATGAGCAACGCCTCGCTCAGGTTGACGCCCTGTTGGCGGCCCAGCAGCGTGAGGGACGGTCGCCGAGGGAAGGTCTTCGGTTGGATCTGTCCGAGCTTCGAGGCCAACTTCGGGAGTGGCTCAGCAACGAGAACCGGCTCAATCAACCGCCGACACTCAATAGTGCTCAGCGTGGGGCGCTGACGGCCGAGGGGGTGCAGGCGTTGCTTGATGGGTCGAGCCAACGACAACACGCAGAGGCGTTGCCGGCCGGATTCCGAGACGCGATCCTATCGGCCATCGCAAGCCGTGATGGTGGTTCTGGCTCAGGCCAGGGTCGATCAGGCACTGACGGTATGAGCCTGGCAGGCGGCATGCTGAGCGGTCAAACTGTCGCTGCGAGCGCAGCAACTGGCACCGGTGCCTCAGCGATGACGGCGGGTATCAATGCGCCGCTGACGAGTTCGGCTTGGCCGCAGCAGCTTGGCCAGCAGCTGGTGATGTTGACTCAGCGCGGCGGTGAGCAGCAGGTCGAGATCCGGCTGAACCCGCCCGAGCTTGGCCCGCTGACGGTATCCCTAAGGGTCTTTGAGCAGAGCACGCAGATCCAATTCCTGTCTGCAAACGCGCAGGTCCGGGGTGCGGTCGAGCAAGCAATCCCTCAATTGCGTGAGGCGTTGGCGGAACAGGGCATCCAGCTGGGCGAGACCTCGGTTGGAGAGCAACATCCAGAGTCCAACCCTCAATCGGCTGGGCACGAAGGACAGGGCAATAGGCAGGGAGTTGGTGTATCGGGCAGCACGGACGAGCCTCTATTTGACGAGATACCTGCCGCGACTGCGATCCAGCTGGATGGCCGGGTGGATCTCTACGCCTAGCCGAGGAGTCTCGGCGTCTTCCATTCGATAAGATGGGCGCTATTCCAGCGCCTGTTCACTCTTTTGCGCGTTTCACCCTTCCCGCATACTTGATGTGGTAGGTGATAAGGAGGTACAGCAGAGCGTGGCGGATTCCAAGACTGGCTCGAGCAAGCTGCTTTGGGTGATGATCGTTCTGGTCGTGCTGTCGCTGATTACTGCAGGCGTCGCGGCCTACCTGGCCTGGCAGTCAGACATAGGCGGCACAGACGGCGATCAGGCAGCCGAACAGACGGTGCGCGAGCCACCAATCTTCGTCGAGCTCGAACCGTTCACGATCAATCTGAGTAGCTCGACCGGCAGCAGCCGGCTGCTCTACATCGGCATCACCTTCAAGGTCGGGAATCAACAAACGAAAGCGATACTCGAGGAATATCTGCCTCAGGTGCGCAGCCGCCTGCTGATGAAGCTTTCCGACGAGCAGGTGGACGAACTGACCACCGCTGCCGGCAAGGAGGAGTTGGCCGGTCGGCTCGTCTCGACGCTTAGGTCGCCCCCCTTGGCCGATGATCAACCTGAGCTTGTCATCGACGAGGTCCTGTTCACTGAGTTTATCGTGCAGTAGCCCGCGACTGGCTTTATGTCCCAAGACGACTTACTGTCGCAAGAAGAGATCGATGCCCTCCTGAAGGGGGTCAGCGGCGACGAGGAAGGCTCCGCACAGCACGGGGCGGGCGCCCAGTCGCGTATGCGCCGCTACGACCCAGCGACCCAGCATCGGGTCGTGCGTGAGCGCCTGCATGCGCTCGATATCATCAACGAGCGCTTCGCACGCCACTTTCGGGTCGCGATCTTCAACTTTCTGCGCCGCAGCGCCGACATCACCGTCGACACAATGCGGTACCAGAGCTACAGCGACTTCTCGCGCAATGTGCCGGTCCCGACCAATATCAATATCATCGCGATGAGACCGCTCAAGGGCTCGGCGCTGATCGTGTTTCCGCCGACCCTGGTCTTTATGGTCGTGGACAACCTGTTCGGCGGCGATGGGCGGTTTCTGACGCGCTCCGAGGGCCGCGAGTTCACCAACACCGAGCAGCGCATCATTCAGCGTATGCTCCAACTGGCCATCGACGCCTATAGCGAATCCTGGCGGCCAATCTATCCGCTCGAGATCAGCTATCTCCGCAGCGAGATGCAGTCGAAGTTCGCGAACATCACCAATTCGCCGAATGAGATTGTCGTCAACACCTCATTCAATATCGATGTCGGCAACCTCGCGACCAGTTTTCAGATCTGTATCCCGTTCGCGATGATCGAGCCGTTGCGCGACATCCTGAGCAATCCGCTCCGGGACGGCGGCCAGGACCCGGACAACCTCTGGGGGCGGCGGATGGCCGGTGAGCTGCGGCAATCGCAGATCGAGCTCGTCGCGAATCTGACGACGATCCCCTCGCGGATCAATCAAGTCCTCTCACTGAAGGTTGGGGATATCCTGCCGATCGAGTTACCCGACACGGTCTTGACCAGCGTCGACGGTATCCCCGTAATGGAATGCGAGTACGGTAGCCAGAACGACCGCCGCGCGCTGCGAGTGGTCCAGATGATCGACCACGCGCGTCAGCAGGAACCGCTCGAGGCTGAAGACGCATTCATCAGCAGACGTCGGGCCCAGCGGTCGGACTCCGAAGCAACACATCATGACTGATCAAGACGAAACCGATCAGACGGCCGCGGACGAGCGCTCCCCGGATCAGGCCCCTGAGGACGAGGCCAAGCGGCCCGAGGACGAGGCGGCGCCCGAACAGGGAAGCGACGAGAGCGCTGCAGACAACGACGCCGATCTCGACCTCTGGGCCGCGGCCATGGCCGAGCAGGAAGCCGCCGAGGCGGCCGACAGCGATACGCCCGAGGGCAGCGACGGCGGCCAAGAGAACCTCTGGGCCGCAGCGATGGCCGAGCAGGAAGCGCAGGCCCCGAGTGCCGAGGCCGCGCCGCCAAGGGATGAGTCACCTGCAGGGGCCCAGCCTGAGAAGGCCGGCTCTGCGGCGGCCCCGGCCGAGGCGGCGGGCGAGCGCGTATTCCGGCCGTTAGAGCAATCGGGCCAGAAGACCGAGAGCCGGGATCTCGAGATGATCCTGGACATCCCGGTACGACTCTCGGTGGAGCTGGGCCGGACCAAGGTGACTATCAAGCAGCTGTTGGAGATGGCGCAGGGCTCCGTTGTCGAGCTCGATGGGCTCGCCGGCGAGCCGATGGACATCTTGATCAACGGCTATCTGATCGCTCAGGGCGAGGTGGTCGTCGTCGAAGACAAGTATGGTATCCGCATCACCGAGATCATCAGTCCGTCAGAACGCGTCCAGAAGCTGAACCGATGAACGAGGTCGCCAGCGGCGATACCCTGGTCGGCTTCGCCGAGTTGGCGAAGCTCAGTGTCGCTTTGCTGGTGATCGTGCTGATCATCCTAACGGCTGCCTTCATCGTGCGCCGCTTTCGCGCCGCCCCGACTGGTGGTGGTGCCGCGCTCAAGGTCGTCAGCAGCACGGCGGTGGGGCTCAAGGAGCGGGTCGTGATCGTCCAGGTAGACTCCACCTGGCTGGTGCTCGGCGTGGGTGGCGGTCAGGTTACCCGGTTGCACAAACTCCCTGCCCCGTCGTCTGAGCAGATGGCGGGTGCGAACAGACAGATGAAAGGCCCCCTGTTCGAGCCTGACGACTCCTTCGCGACGCGCTTTGCTAAAGCGCTCAAGCACAACATCGGGCTGCGATGAAGGCCGAGCTGCTTTGGGCGCTACGATCCTCCACCCTGCTCGTATTGCTGACCGGCATCGGTTTGCTATGGGTGGAGCCGTCCCAGGCGCAGCAGATCCCCGGGCTCATCAGCGAGCCAATGGAAGATGGTGGCCAGCGGTGGTCGCTCTCGCTGCAGACGCTGTTACTGCTCAGCTCACTGGCGTTCCTGCCGGCGCTGTTGCTGATGATGACCAGTTTCACCCGGATCATCATCGTGCTCAGCCTGCTGCGCACGGCGATGGGCACACAGGCCGCACCGCCGAATCAGGTGCTGCTCGGGCTCGCGCTGTTTCTGACCTTCTTCATCATGGCACCCGTGTTCGATCAGGTCTATCAAGATGCCTGGGTGCCACTGAGCGCTGAAGAGATCGATTTTGGGGAGTTTCTGCAGCGCGCGCAGGGGCCGTTCAAGGAGTTCATGCTGGCCCAGACGCGTGAGCCGGATCTGGCCATGTTCGCACGCCTGGCCGAGATCGAGCCGATGCAAGGGCCAGAGGATGTCCCGCTGCGCATATTGGTCCCGGCCTTCGTCACCAGCGAGCTCAAGACCGCATTCCAGATCGGGTTCACCATCTTCATCCCGTTCTTGATCATCGACCTGGTCGTGGCGAGCACGCTGATGTCACTGGGTATGATGATGGTGCCGCCGATCATCATCTCACTGCCGTTCAAACTGATGCTGTTCGTGCTCGTAGACGGCTGGCAGCTCATCCTCGGCTCGATGGCGGAGAGCTTCTATTTCTAACGTACAGACGGGGAGACCAGAGCCATGCAACCCGAAGAAGTGATGACTCTCGCCTATCAGGGGATGCGCGTTGCGCTCTTCCTTGCCGGCCCGATCATGCTGACAACGCTCGCGACGGGCCTGCTGATCAGCCTGTTCCAGGCAGCGACCCAGGTCAACGAGATGACCCTGACCTTCATCCCGAAGATCCTGGCGGTCTTCGCGGTGCTGGTGCTCGCAGGCCCCTGGCAGCTGCAGGTCATCACCACCTTCACCCGCAAGTTGTTTACCGAGGTCCCGCGGATGTTCTCGTAACAAGCGCCGGCCAGGATCGACCGATCAATTAGCGTGCACTTCCCACCACCCACACCACGATGCTCGAGGTCACCTTCGATCAGCTGCAGACCTGGCTAGCGACGTTCCTGTGGCCGTTCACGCGCATCACCGCCTTCCTTGCCGCCTCTCCGCTGTGGGGTCACTCCAGTGTGCCAAACGAGGCCAAGGTCGGCCTGGCCGTCGCGATCTCGATCGTGATTGCGCCGGTCATGCCACCGCTGCCGGACGTACCGATCCTGTCCTGGGCCGGCGTTTGGATCATAGTCGAGCAGGTGATCATCGGCTTGGCGATGGGGATGGTGATGCAGTTCACCTTTGGCGTCGTGCAGGCGGCCGGGGTCTTCATCGGCCTGAAGATGGGCCTGGCCTTTGCCACCTTCTTCGACCCGGGCAGCGGCACCAACATGGTCGTACTCTCGCGCATCCTGCTGATGATCACGCTGTTGATGTTCCTGGCCTTCAATGGCCACCTGATCGTTCTCGAGATCCTGGCAACCAGCTTTCAGACGCTGCCAATCGGTCTGGGGGGGTTCAATCCCGGCGCGTTCGAGATGCTGGCCCGTTATAGCGGGGTCATCTTCACCACTGGCACCCTGCTGGCCCTGCCTGTGGTCGGACCACTGATTACAATCAGTTTGGCGCTCGGTATCCTCAACCGGTCAGCACCACAGCTGACCGTGTTCTCGATCGGCTTCCCGACTCAGCTGATCGTTGGGATGTTTCTTCTAATGGTAATGATGAGCGATATCAGCACCTTTCTCGAGCGGCTATTCACCCATGCACTGATGAAACAGCAACAACTCCTGGATATGCTGGCACCCCTTTAATATGGTTATTAGCTGTTCGGGAACACTTTCAGCATCTCAACCTCTTATGGGGCCTTTGGCCGTTTCTGCAGTACCACTTGCGCAATCCGGACTGCATGGTTAACGCATAAAGTCAAATAGAGACATGCCCTGGATATCAACGAAAGCGCGTTGTGCGGCTTGCAGGCCGACCTGACGCAGGCTGTATTCGGTTACGGCCTCACCATAATCGAGATCGACGAGGTTGGACATAACCTGATCGAAGTTCAGCATTCGATTCGTGCTAACCGTATCAATCAGGTCCAGCTCATTGAGGCGTGCGCCGACAGAGGCCCGCTGGGTGAGGATATTATCGAGGCTGTTGTCCAGCTCGCGCATCGCCGTGTTGATCGTGTTGGTGATGTGCGCGCGAGTCTCCGGCGAGCCCTCGCGGTCGAGTTCCAACACATCGATCGCGTCCTTCAGCGTCTTAAATAGATCCTGATTCGCGGCTTCGTCATCCGCCGGACGAAGCTGGATCTGATCACCGGCGATCGGCTCACCCTCTAACCTGACGCTGATACCTCCGAAGTTCAGCACTTCGCCGGATTGAAAATCCTGCGGACCCAGCAGCTCGGTATCATCCGAACTCCTCAGAGCTGTGATTTGGATCGCACTGGTGAATGTGCTGGTATGGTTATCACTCTCGAGCGCAAAGGTGAAATCGCTGGGAACCCCTTGAGCGAAGGTGACGACGAGTTCGGAGCCATCGCTCGCAGCACTAATATCATCGACCTCCAGGATTTCATCAGTATCCTCCAGGGCGAGAATGAGATCACCGACGTCCAGGCCCCCAGGCCCGGCACCGAACCCCGTCAAGTCGCCGTCCGAGAGGGTTACATCGCCATCGCTCAACAAGCCGCTCGCATCAATAACCTGCTGACTGAATTCAATAGTGAATGCCTCGCCGAAGTTTGGATCACTGGCATCGATTCGGTTCGGACCGCCAAAGGTAACCGTGCCTTGGTTGCGCACATAACCGGATTGCGTACCCAAATCGATCGCGCCGGCATCCTCTTTTTCAGCACGCGCTACATAATTGGTGCCGCCTGACACATTCTGGAAAAGCATTTTGCCGTTATCGGTCACAGGCATCAGCCGCTCGGCGTCAACGCGCTGCTCGCGAACCTGTTCATCACCCCTGTAGTCGATGCGCGCAATGCCTGGATCATCGGTATTACGAACGAAGGGTGGTGCCTCGTCTTTATAGCCTCCGAACAGATAGTGATTATTGCCATCGGTCGAGTTGGCTTGGCCGATCAAAGTCTCATACAGGCCCCGTAGCTCAGAGGCAATGGACTGGCGATCAGAGTCGTTGAGTGTCTCGCTGGCGGCTTGCACGAGCAGCGTCTTGGCGCGGATTACCGTGTTGGTCGAGCTACTCAGCACGCTTTCAGTCTGGGACAGTGCATTCCTGGCGCTAACGCGGGAATCGGTATTCTGCTGCGTGGCTGTTTGCGCCTGCGAAACGCGAACCGCGCGCGACGCATCCTGCGGATCATCGGCCGGCGTGACCACCCGCCGCCCGCTCGCAATCTGTTGGCCAACCCGGAGAAACTCGCTTTGCTGGCGGTTCATCGAGGTCATGCTCTGCTCGAACATGGTGACGGTGCTAATACGCATCATGACGGAACACCCGCGGGGATCAGTTACGCAAGCCAAGGATGGTGTCGAACACAGTCGAGGCGGTATCGATCACCCGTGCGTTGGCGGCGTAGAATTGCTGGAACCGGATCAGATTCGCGGCCTCTTCGTCGAGATTGACACCGGATTCGGACTGCTGCAGCGCCTCGATCTGCTCCGTGATGCCTTCGCTCGCCTCTAGATTGACCTGAACGATGTTGGTGCGATTGCCAACGTCCGAGACGATCCCGGCATAGGCCTGCGTCAGCGTCGCACGACCGGCAACGAGATCCTTGTTTTGGAGGTTCTGCAGGGCCAGCGCGTTGCGGTTATCGCCGGCGCCCGAGTCAGCCTCCTCAAGTGTCAAGCGGGTAGCGGGATCACCCGAATCAGGCAGACCCTCGATCTTGAAGGTTACGCCGTCCACAGTGACCACATCGTCGATCGAAAGCTCTGCAGCAGCAGTGCCCGCCTCATTCAGCACAACACCCGCAGCGACGACACTGCCATCATCGATCGAGCGCGTCTCGCCGTTTATCTCGATCGCATTCGAAGAAGGGATGTAATCGGTGAATGTCAGACGCCCATCCTCTGCCAGCGACAGCCTATAACCCGGCTCGTCCGCAGCAAGGGCATCCGCAAAGGCCCCATCAGTGGCGGTCACCATTTGACTCTTCATATCACCGCTACTCGTCACGAACAGACCGGCTGCGACATCATCGATCTCGCTGATCACTGTTTCGAGGTCAGCGGCAGCGCGGCGTACTGGCTGCACCTCAAAGCGGTCGTTTTCGCTCAGGTTCGCCACGTCGTCGAAGGTCAAGACAACGCCCCCGAAGCTGAGCGTCCCGTCAGTCATATCAAAGTTGAGTTCACTCGCATCCAGCGTCTGGCCATTATCCTTACGAACCACCTCAAACTCTGGGACACTGGAATCGGCGACCCTTACCTCGTAATCCGTCGCTCGTAGTTGGCCAATATTCAGCTCATCGAATTGCGCATTGGTAATCTCCGCGGTTCCGATATTGCGCTCATCAGCGAAGGTCACAGGCTGCTGAATGTTGAAAAAGTCCTCGCCCTGATCACCATTGAGATCACGGCCAAGCCGATGCTGATCGTTAAAGCCGGTCACCATCGAGGCCGCCAGTTGGCCGATCTGATTTTGCGTCTTATCCAGTGACTCGGTTCGGAAACTCAAGAGTCCGCCCAGGGAACCGCCGGTAATCAACCCTTCGTTCAATGGGATGACGCTGGCGTTGGCTCGGCGACCGTCCTGATAGCCGATGATTGTGCGTTGTGGGTCACTTGGAGAGTCGATCGCATGCAGCTTGGTCGCGCTGGTTCCAGTCACCAATTGCTGACCGTTAGGAAGACTGATGTTATAGGTCCTACCATCCTGAATATTGAGCCGAACGTCCATGCGCTCGTTGATCTGCTCAATGATGTGATCGCGCTGATTGAGCAGGCCATTGGGCTCTTCACCTCGGCTCGCCCGCGCCAAGGCGATTTCACCGTTGAGGCCGGCGAGCTCTTCGGTGAGGTTGTTGATCTGGGTAACTTGGTCACGGATCTGGCCGTTGACGCCCTCTTGCATGTCCTGCAGGTAACCGTCAAAGGCCCGGAACTGCGAGGTCATGATCTCCGCGGTGCCAAGCACGCCTTGGCGCGCGGCAGGATCGGCAGGACTGGCTGCCAAGTCCTCTAGGCTAGAGAAGAAGTTCTGCATCAACGGCGAGAGCCCAGCCTCGCGATCGGCCAACAAATTATTGATCTGGCTGACCTGTGTCTGGTACGTCTCCAGACTACGCGTGCGGTTCAGCGATTCGTTCAACTGGTCGGCAACAAACTGATTGAATTGGCGTTGGATCTCGCTGACCTCAACCCCGTTAGTCACGCCGTTCTGATTCAGAATCGTGACTTCCCGGTTGTAGCCGGGCGTGTAGACGTTGCTGATATTGTTGCTAGTTGTCCGCAGGGCATTCTGAGCCGCATTGAGGCCACTGATCCCGATGGAGTAGATGCTCATGCTGTTATTCCCGGCAGCGAAGTCTCAAGCCTGAGTGCTACGAGCATTATCGGCAGACCAGTCGGAATCTTGAGCGGCTGCCCGCTCGTCGCTCAGTAACTAAAGAAGATCGGTGAGCGCGATGCTTGCGAGACGACCGGGCCAAGGCTCTCCATGATACGGATCAGCTTGTCGGCATAGGCCGGGTCTGTCGCATAGCCGCCGGCCTGAAGCTCGCGCGCCGCTTGCTCGGCATCAGGCGCTCTGGTTACCGCCGCGTAGCGCGGGCTCTCGCTGATAAGGCTGGCGTAATCGGTAAAGGCGGCCTCAAATGACTCGTAGACGCGGAACCGATCCCGGAGGCGGACCCGCTGCCCCTCGATATGTTCGTGTGTGGTGACCTCGGTCGTCGGGCCCTGCCATTGGCTACCGGCCTTGATTCCGAACAGATTGTGGCTGTTCTGTCCCTCCGGTGTGACGATCTGATACTGGCCCCAACCTGTCTCGAGTGCGGCCTGAGCCAGGATCAGCTCGGCCGGCACCCCGGTGCGACGGCTCGCGGCCTGGGCCGGTTCGGCCAAGGGCTCGAGGAATGCCTGTACATGTTCGGCAACGACATCGGTAGCGGGCTCCGAATGCTTTCCAAATCCGGCAAACAGCCCACCGGCCAAGCTCCCTGGGCTCGCAGGACGCTCCTCGGCAGATCGGCGCGAGCTCTCGAGCAGGCTGGTCGACGCACCAACTTGCCCGTTCATCGGGCCGCCCGTCGTCACTTGATCAATATCGGCCGGTGATCCCCCGACTAGCGGACC
>JAAAOQ010000218.1 GCA_009908845.1 Gammaproteobacteria bacterium | reverse complement strand
AAGCGGAGTCTGATCAGACTCTTAGAGATGGTGCCGAGGAGAGGACTTGAACCTCCACCTGGTTTCCCAGACATGGACCTGAACCATGCGCGTCTACCAATTCCGCCACCTCGGCAGGGTGGACTGTCGACGGGTGCAACCGTGACGAGCCGTGAAGCTTAGTGAGACAGGGCGCCCTTGTCAACGGTAGACTAGCAAGTTCGATGGACGCAACCAGAGTACAGCGTGGCACGACGAAAAAAGGCCCAATCCGCTCGGAACCTTGACCCGCATCGCGAGCGCGAGGCGAAGAAATACGACAACCCCATCCCGAGTCGGGAGTTCATCCTCGACACCCTGACCGAGCACGGCGCACCAGCGCGCTTCGATGAGATCACCGCCATGCTCGGCCTCACCGATGAGCAGGACCAGGTAGCGCTCGAGCGTCGGCTCGGCGCGATGGTGCGCGACGGCCAGCTCCTGCGGAACCGGCGCGATGCCTTCTGCCTGGTCAATAAGCGCGATCTCGTCGCAGGCCGGGTGATCGGGCATCCCGACGGCTTCGGCTTCGTCAAGCCGGACGATGGCGGCGACGACCTCTACCTCTATCCGAAGGAGATGCGCGCCCTGTTCCACGGCGATCGCATCGTCGCGCGGGTGACCGGCAAGGATCGGCGCGGGCGGCTCGAGGGGGCCGTGGTCGAGATCCTGGAGCGCAGCACGACGAGCGTCGTTGGACGGCTCTATTCGGAGAGCGGCGTCGGCTTCGTGGTGCCGGACAACAAGCGCCTGACCCATGACGTGATCATCCCGAGCGACCGGCTCGGCGGGGCAGAGCAGGGCCAGATCGTGGTCGCCGAGATCACCGATCAGCCGACCAAGCGCACGCAGCCGATCGGGCGCGTGGCCGAGGTGCTCGGCGAGCACATGGCGGCCGGGATGGAGACTGACATCGCCATCCGCGCCCACGATCTGCCGGTGCATTGGCCGGAGGCGGTCGAGCAGGCGATCACTGCCTTCGGCGAAACGGTGCCGGAGGCTGCCAAGGAAGGCCGAACCGATCTGCGCGACCTGCCGTTGGTGACCATCGACGGTGCCGACGCGCGCGATTTCGACGATGCCGTCTACTGCGAGCGCAAGCCCAAGGGCTGGAAGCTGCTGGTCTGCATCGCCGATGTCTCGGCCTATGTGACGCCCGACAGCGCGCTCGACCAGGAAGGCTTCAGCCGGGGCAATTCGGTCTATTTCCCGGATCGGGTGATCCCGATGCTGCCGGAGGTGCTCTCGAACGGGCTCTGCTCATTGAACCCGCAGGTCGACCGCCTGTGCATGTGCTGCGAGCTCTATGTCAGCCGTGACGGCAAGGTGACGCGAACCCGTTTCTTCGAGGCGGTGATGCGCTCGCACGCGCGCCTCACCTACGACGAGGTCGCGGCGATGCTGGTGGAAGGCGACGCTGAGCTGAGCGAACGGCATGCCAAGCTGTTGCCGCACCTGCACGAGCTCTACGCGATGTATCAAGTATTGCTCGAGGCCCGCGCGGCGCGCGGCGCGATCGACTTCGACACCGTCGAGACACAGTTCGTGATCGACGAGACTGGTCGGATCGCGAGCATCGAGCCGACCGTTCGCAACGACGCCCACCGTATCATCGAGGAGTGCATGCTCGCGGCCAATGTGGCCGCCGCGCGTCTGTTCCAGCGCAAGAAGATGCCCGCGCTCTATCGTATCCACGAGACGCCTAAAGAGGAGAAGCTCTCCGATCTGCGCGATTTCCTGGCCGAGCTTGGGCTCAATCTGCCGGGCGGCAGCAAGCCGACCGCAAAGGACTACGGCACCCTGCTCGATGCGGTGCGGGGGCGGCCGGACTTCCATCTCATCCAGACCGTGCTGCTGCGTTCGATGCAGCAGGCCATGTACAGCTCGGACAACGTCGGCCATTTCGGGCTGGCCTACGACGCCTATACGCATTTCACCTCGCCGATCCGCCGTTACCCGGACCTGGTCGTGCATCGGATCATCAAGCACATCCTGGCCGGCGGCACTGCGGCCGATCTCGACTACTCGAAACCGGAATTGCAGCAGATCGGCGAGCATTGCTCGGGCACTGAGCGGCGCGCTGACGAGGCGACGCGCGATGTCGAGCACTGGCTCAAGTGTGAGTTCATGCGCGACAAGCTCGGCGAGGAGTACGACGGCACCATCACCAGCGTGCAAGGTTTCGGCTTGTTCGTCGAGCTCGACGGGGTCTATGTCGACGGGTTGGTGCACATCACCGCGCTCGACAACGATTACTATCACTTCGACCCGGTCGGGCACCGGCTCACCGGCGAGCGCACCGGGCAGGTGTATCGGCTCGGGGATCGCTTGCGGGTCAAGGTCGCGGCGGTGAATCTCGAGGACCGCAAGATCGACTTCGTGCTCGCCCAGCCCGCGCCGCCGCCTAAACGGCGATCGCGCTCGAAGCGGCGCAAGAAGCCGTCTTCGGCGTGATCCGGCGCGATCGCCCGCCCCTAGGGGTGTCTCCGACCTCGCCTTGTAGCTTCCGTGCGCGCGAGACCTGGAGCGGATGCGGTGTCCCCAGCAGCACCAAATCCGGCGCGCAGTCACCAGCAGCGGCCAGGTACTGCCGATTGTGAGGCCTTCGCGCGACACGTCCGAGAGAGTGCTGGGCGATGGTTGGCTCTGCGATTGCCGGTACGCTTGCTCCTGCGCAATGCTTGGAGGTGGCTGTTGCTGCTGGCATCCGTTGGTCGCTGAGTCCAAGCCATTGAGCGGCCCGTCCGGGCTATCACAGCGGCTGCCGCGAACAGATGACTGAGGGCCGCCCGAAGAATGCATCGCTCGTCGCCGGCATCAACAGTGTGCGCAGCGCGTTGAAGTTCGGCCCGAGCGGTGTCGCCGAGCTGTGGCTGGATCGCCAGCGCCGTGATCGGCGGCTCGCGGAGCTGGCGGCGATGGCCCGTGAGGCCAGGGTGACGGTACGGCAACTCGAGCGTGAGGCGCTGGACTTGGCAGCTGAGCAGGCCAATCACCAGGGCGTGCTCGCCTGGGTACGGATGCCGGCGGCCCGCGGCGAGCGGGATCTCGACCAGATCCTCGATGCCGCCCAATCACCGCCGCTGGTGCTGGTGCTCGACGGGGTGAGCGATCCGCACAATCTCGGCGCCTGCCTGCGCAGTGCCGATGCGGCCGGCGCGGCGGCGGTCATCGCCCCGAAGGACAAGGCGGTCGGGCTGACCCCGGTGGCGGTCAAGGTCGCCAGCGGCGCGGCGAGCTCGGTGCCATTCCTTCAGGTCACCAATCTGGCGCGGACCTTGGCGGCTCTGCAGGCGCGGGGCCTCTGGCTTGTCGGTCTCGCCGAGGAGGCCTCGGCGTCGCTGTTCGAGACCGAGCTCAGCGGTCCGATCGCGTTGGTCCTGGGCAGTGAGGGCAGTGGTCTGCGTCGCCTGACCCGCGAGCGCTGCGATCTGCTCGCTGCGCTGCCGATGCGCGGCCAGGTCGAGAGCCTCAATGTCTCGGTCGCTGCCGGGGTCTGCCTGTATGAGGCGTTGCGTCAGCGCTTGGACGTCGATTAGGCCCGGAGTCATGGGGTCTGTCCGAATCAGTGGCACCAAATCTGTCTTGACCTGAACGCGCTCAAGCGGAAATAAGGTATTGATAGTTTCCATCGGCGGTGTGGAATCCTGTCTTGACGAGGTTGCACATGACCAAAGAAGAAGAGCTAAAACAGGCGATCTTGCGCGACCTGCCGGCACTGTTGCGGTCCGATCCCGAGCTGCGGGCCTGGGTGCTGGCGGTTACCAATGAGGCCTATGCTGATCGGCAGCGCACCGAAAGCCGATTCGACCGGTTGCTCGACGAGCTGCGCCGCGACCGCGAGGAGCAGTCGCGCAAGTGGGAAGAGCAGAGTCGCAAGTGGGAAGAGCAGAATCGCAAGTGGGAAGAGCAGAATCGCAAGTGGGAGACGCTACGGATCGAAAGCGATCGTCGCTGGGAGAAGGCCGACCAACGTTTCGAACAGCTCCATCAAGAGATCATGGAGCAAGCCAAGAAGCATGATCGCAGCATCGGTGCGCTGGGAGCACGCTGGGGAATGCAGGCCGAGTCGACCTTTCGCAATGCGCTTGCCGGTATCTTGGAGGAGAACTTCGGGGTCAATGTGCGCCATGTGGATGAGTATGACGATGAGGGAGAGGTCTTCGGTCGCCCCGATCAAGTCGAGCTGGATATCATCATCTACGATGGCCAGCTGCTGATCTGTGAGCTGAAGTCGTCGATCGACAAGGCGGGGATGTACAGTTTCGAGCGCAAGGCACGGTTCTACGAGCGCAAACACGGCCGCAAAGCGACGCGGCTACTCGTGATCTCGCCGATGGTCGACCCGCGCGCCCAAAAGGTCGCAGAGCGGCTCGGGATCGAGACCTACAGCGACTCGATCGATGTGAAGACGCTGTAACCGGTCCGCGCTCGGTGCTCGAGCGCATACGGACAGCTGGCCGCGCGCGGTGCGGTTGCGCACGGGTTCGGGTTATGGGCGGGCAAGCGCTAATCGGGAGACGACTCCTCGTTGGCGATGGCTTCGGCTTGTCTGCCGGAATCGGCCTGGATGCCACCCTGATCCGACGAGGCCTCGCCGTTGTCCAACAGCGGCTCCCCGCTCAGCAACGCCACCACGAGCAGCGCCAGGATGCCGATCCAAAGCGCACCGGCGACCGACCAAGCCCTGAGACCCCGCTCGACATCGCCCGGGGGCTCGTTGCAGACGCGCTCATAGCGGTCGATCGCGAAGCCTGCGATCCGGGCCGCGAGTTGTCCGATTGGACGCCAGAGCCAGCCGCCGAACGCCTTCACGAGCGCGCCGACCGGGCGGCTCAGCACGATCAGATCCCCAGGGGGGATCAGACCGATCAGCGGCTTGAGCCAGTCAGGATTGCGCCAGGCGGCGAGCGCGACCAGCGTCGCCAGCACGACGCCGAGCGGGACCGCGACGCTGTTGGTGGCCCAGCTCGTTGCCTTGCCGAGCACGAACGGGAACAGTGCGACCAGCGCGATCAGCAAGGCCCAGGCGATCCCTGGCCAGAGGTAGCCGGGCGCCGAATGCGTGCGGGTGCCGGCGCTGACCCAGAGGAAGCGGCCCATCAGCAGGGTCGTACCGACGGTCGAGACCGCGACCGCCGCGGCCACCCAGGGCCAGTCGGCGGCCTCGATGACGGGCTTCACCGCATACTTGGCGACCGCGCCGCTGGTGAACGGCGCGCCGACCAGGGCCAACGCGAGGAAGAGCAAGCCGCCGAGTACGAGCGGTTGGACCAGGGCCGGCTGCAAAGCCGCCTGCTTGCGCAGCCCCACCCCGAGGAACAGGCCGCCCTTGGCCAGCGCATGACTGGCGGCATAGAGGGCGATGCCGGCGACCCCGACCGGCGCCAGAGCAGGCTCCATCAATACCAGTCCGAGGACCAGCATCAGCAGGCCCATCTTGCTGACACTGGAGTAGGCCAAAATAGCCTTGGGGTCGGCCTGGACGAGCCCGACCGGCAGCGCATAGAAGAGCGTGAGCAACCCGCCGGCAGCCAGGAGACCACCCCATTCCGGCAGCGCCTGGGTTCCGACCGGCAGGAAGCGCAGCCAGCCCAGCAACGCGACCTTGATCATGGTGCCGCTGAGCACGGCGCTCGCCGGCACCGGCGCGGCCGGATGGGCAAGCGGTAGCCACAGATGTAACGGGACCAGGCCAGCCTTGACGCCGAGGCCGAACAGGACCAGCGCGATGGGCAATGCGGTGAGCTGCGTCAGATCGTCGGGGCTCGGCTCGGTCGAGCCGGTCTGCTGGGCGATGATCACCAGGGCTGCGAACAGGCTCACCTCGCCGAGCAGCGCCATCACCAGATAGACCTTGCCGGCGCGCAGCGCGGATGGGGTCGCGTCGTGGATCACAAGCCCATAGGAGGCGAGGCCCATCATCGCGAAGCCGGCATAGAAGCTGAACAGGTCCTGACCGACGATCAACCAGAGATTGCCGGCCATCGCCAGCAAGAACAGTGCACCGAAGCGTCCCGCGTGCTCGGCAGTGCGAAGACTGAAGGCGCTGTAGACGCTCGCGATCAGCCATAGCAGTGCGGTGAAGAGCAGATAGACCTGACCGACTGGGTCGAGCTCCAAGGCCGTGCCGAGGAACAGCCAGGGCAGCTCGAGGCGTGTGCCGACCGGCAACAGCAGCGCCGCGAGCAGCGCCGGCAGCGGGCCTAGGATCGTCAGGAAGCCGCGCCAATGGGCCTTGCTGGGAACCGTGATGGGAACCGTGCTGGAGACCGCAGCGGTAACGGACCCATCGGTGGCGCTGCTGGCCCGCCAGCTACCGCCCTGACCGGCCACCGGCCAGGCCAGTAGCAGCGGCCACACCCAGGCCGCGACGAGAAGCCAAGGGATCAAGGTCATAAACCGTACTCGCGTCTGGCGATCAGCGTGGCCCACTCGAGTGGGCTGAACGGCGCGGCCGCTAGCAGCCCGGCGATCAGGCAGAACGCGGCGGTGATCACCGGCGGCCAGAGCAGCGCACCCATGGTCTCGAAGCGCGATTCGAAGCGGTGCTCGTTCGGCCAGGCGTCCGGCGGCGGCCGGAACCATGCCTTATAGAGGATCGGCAGGAAGTAGCCGGCGTTCAACAACGTGCTCGCTGCCAGCACCAGCAGGACCCAATGCTGACCCGCCTCGACCGCGCCGAGGCCGAGATACCACTTGCTGACGAAGCCGGCGATCGGCGGGATGCCGATCATGCCAAGGGCGCCGACGGTGAAGGCGAGCGTCGTCCAGGGCATCCGACGGCCGACGCCATCCATCTGACTGACCTTGTGCACGCCGAGCGTCTCGGCGTAATTGCCGGCGCAGAAGAACAGGGTGATCTTCATGATGCCCTGATGCACCAGATGCACCATGCCGCCGATGGTCGCCACCGGCCCGAGGATCGAGGCGCCGAGCGCGATGTAGGAGACCTGGCTCACGGTCGAATAGGCGAGGCGGGTCTTGAGCCCATCCTGGGTCAGGGCCTTCACCGAGCCATAGACGATGGTGAGCGAGGCCCAGACCCCGAGGATGATCAACAGGCCGAGCTCGGCGGCGAAGTCGACGCCGTAGACATCATAGACCACGCGCACGATGCCGAAGGCACCGGCCTTGACCACGGCGACCGCATGCAGCAAGGAACTCACCGGTGCCGGCGCCACCATCGATTGCGGCAGCCAGCCATGCAGCGGCACCAGCGCCGCCTTCACCCCCAAGCCGAGCAGCAGCAGCAGGAAGATGGCGATGAGCTGCGGATGCAGCGTGCTCGCCATGCCGGATAAGACGCCGCCTTCGACGAAGTCCACCGGCCCGGTCAGGGCGCGCAGCCAGACCGCCCCGACCAGCAGCGCCACCCCGCCGCCCATGGTGTAGGCGAGATAGATCTTGGCGCCGCGGGTCGCCTCAGGCGTGCCGCGATGCGCGACCAGCGGATAGGTCGCCAGCGTCAGGATCTCGTAGAAGATCACGAAGGTGAGCAGATTGCCCGCGAGCGCGATGCCGACGGTCGCCGAGACGCAGAGGCTGAAGAACCCGAAGAAGCGGCTGCGGTTCGGCGAGTGCTCGAGATAGCCGATCGCATAGACCGTGGTGACCAGCCAGAGCACCGACGAGAGGGTGACGAACAGCACCGACAGCGCGTCGGCATGCAGCACCAGGTCGAGCCCTGGGGCGATGGTCAGGCGGCTCTCGAACACGCCGCCGAGAAAGACGCCCCAGATCAGGGTGCCGACGAGCACCAGCTTGATGATGGCGCCAAACATGTTGAGCACGCCGCGCAGCACATGGCTTTCTTCCTTGACCAGGAAGATGAACGCGCCGGGCAGCATCGAGCTGAGCACGATGGCGCCGGGCAGCAGGGCGGTCCAGGACAGCATCTGGCTCATGCCGGTGCGGCTCCAAAGCCGAGAACGGCCCAGACCGGGCCAGCCGCGAGGCCGAGCAGGGCGACCGAGGCGAACGCGAGCAGCAGGGCCGGGATCTCGGTGCGGGCATTGGTGACGAACTGCAATGGTGTCGGTTCCAGGCCAAAGGCGCGGCTCAGCACCCGAAAGACATAGGCCGCGGCGAGCAAGGTGCCAAGGACGGTCACCGGTAGCCACCACCATTGCCCGGTCTCGAACGCGCCGCGCATCAGCACCCATTTGCCGATGAAGCTGCCGCTCGGCGGCAGGCCGACCAGCGCCGAGCCGGCCAGCGCGATGCTGAAGGTGGTCGCCGGCATGCGCTGGGCGACGCCGCCGAGCTCGCTGATCCGGTCATGGCCGGCCTTCTGCTGCACCAGCCCAGCGGCGAGGAAGAAGCCAGCCTTCGCAAAGCCATGCGTCAGCGCCATCAGCACGCAGGCCGCGAATAGATCGTCGCGCGCCGTGCCCGGCGGCAGGCTCGCCAGCAACGGAAAGAACAGGAACAGATAGCCGATCTGGGCGACGGTCGAGTAGGCCGCGAGCAGCTTCAGACGCTGCGCCCGCAGCGCGCGCCAGGAGCCCCAGAGCACGGCGCCGGCCCCGAGCAGGCCGAGCAGGGTGGCCGCACCAATATCGGTGATCGGCGCGAACAGCTCGGTCCACAGGCGCAGGATGAGATAAAACGACGCCTTCACCACCAACGCCGAGAGGGCCGCGCTGACCGGCGCCGGGGCGTTCGCGTGTGCTGGCGGCAGCCAGAAATGCAGCGGGAACAGGGCTGTCTTCAGCGCCAGGCCGCTGACCATCAACGCCAGCGCGGTCGCGGCGATCGGCGTCGGGCCGAGGCGCTCGCCGAGCAGGCCGATATCCAGCGTTCCGTAAGCAGTATAGAGCAGTGCGACGCCGAGCAGATAGGTCAGCGAACCGAGTAGCCCGACCAGAAGATAGCGCAGATTCGCCGCGATCGCCTCGCGCTTGCCGGTCAGCGCGCCGAGGGCGGCGGCACTCAGGCCGAGCAGCTCGAGCATTACATAGAGATTGAATAGATCGGCGGCGAGGAAGACGCCGTTGAGCGCGCTCCAGAGCAGCAGCCACAGCGGCCAGAAATGGCGCGCCTGCGCGCTGCCCGCGAAGTAGCTGCCAGCGTAGATGCTGATCGCCAGCGCGACCAGGCTGGCCATCGCCAGCAGGGCCGCCGACAGGCCATCGGCACTGAGGCCGATGCCCAAGGGCACGCCCCAGCCGCCGAGCACAGTACCCAGATCACCATGCAGCCAGACCAACAAGGTGATACTGAGGCCACTGAGGCTGGTGGCGAGCGCTGCAAGAGTGCCCACCAGCGCGGACCGGACCGGCAGCGCGGTCGCCAGCAGCCCGCCGAGCAGCGGCACCAGGACCGGCAGGATCAGCAGATCAGCCATGGGGCGTCTCTGGATGCGGCGTCCCTGGGGTGCGCTCGGCTGGGGTGCGAGGTGGAGGCGCCGCGGAGGACGCTGACGCGGACTCCGAGAGCACCTCTGCATCAGCGGCTGGCTCCTCGGCCTGCTCGAGCCGCCGATGGAGCGCAAGCACGAGCGCGGTGGCGCTGACTGCGACGACGATCCCGGTTAGCACCAGTGCATGAGGCACAGGGTCCGGCGGCGCCGTGTCGCCGCGGTAGGCGATGGCGATGAAGACATGGAATACGCCGCCGCCGGCGATGTTGATCGCGATCAGCTTGCGCAGCAGCGCCTCGTGCACCAGCAGCGACCAGAGCCCGAGCGCAAACAGCAGGATGCCGGCGCCGCCATACAGGAATTGTGCGCTCATCGCTGGACTGTTCTGCTTTGGCCCGTTCCGTTATGGGCTGTCCCGCTGCCCGGGCGGCCACCGACATAGGCGGCGGTCAGGGTCACGCCGATCGCGACTGTCGCCGCGCTCTCGATCAACAGGATCAGCCATTTCGCCTGCCCAGGCGGGTAGGTGAGAAAGCCGAAGCCGCTCGCCAGCAAGCCCCCGCCGACCAATGCGAACACGCCGGCGCCCAGGACCACCAGCCAGCGTTGGGCAGGCTCGCCCGGAAGTCCTGCCGACGGTTCGCCGGACAGGCGCAGGATGACACCGGCTGCGCCGAGCAGAGCGCCGGCCTGGAACGCGCCGCCCGGTGCATGACCTCCAACCCAGAGCATGTAGCCGCCAGCCAGGATCGCGAGCGGCACGATCCAGTCCACGAGTGCGGCGAGCGCCGGCCCGGAACGCTGATAGCCGGCCGGTGCCGGGCCCAGGGACCAGATCCCGAGCAGCGCTGCGAGCAGGACCGCGAGCTCGAGCAAGGTATCGTAGGCGCGGTAGTTGAGCAGGACCGCCGTCACTGGATTGCTCACCCCCGTCTGCTCGAGCCGCGCCGAGGCCAGCTCGGCTAGACGCGGCCCAGGCTCGAGGGCCAGCGTCGCATGCAACGCCCACAGCAGCAGTGCCGCGAGCAGCGCCAGAAGGATGCCCAGCAGCAACGCGAGATCACGCTTCATGCGCGCTTGTCTCCATCGCGCCCGGCGGCCTCGTCGCGGTGAGCGGCGCGCCGCGCCGCGGCCAGCATCAGCGCCCCCCCCATGCCGGCGCCGATGGCTGCCTCCGCCAGCGCGATATCAGGCGCTCGCAGGCGCGCCCAGACCAGCGCCAGCCAGAGCCCAAAGGCGATGAACAGCATCACCGCGCGCCGCGGCTCGGGGCTGAGCACGGCGGCGAGTGCGAGCACGATCAGGGTGGCCAGCAGCACCAGATCGAACAGCAACAGCAGCGTTGGCATGCAGACGGCTCCGGCTACAGGATGTCTTCGCCGTCGCCGCGCACGGCCCGCTTGGCGATCAGGTGGGCGCCGGTCGCGCCAGCGATCATAACCAGCACCCAGAGCAAGAGCATCTTGAGGGCGAAGAACAGGTCCGGTGCCTGTGGAAGCACGGCGAGCATGATCAAGCCGAGCCCGAGGTTGTCGGCCTTGGTGAGCGCATGCAGACGCGAATACAGATCCGGCAGCCGAAGCAGCCCGACGGTGCCGGCGATGAAGAACAGAGCGCCGCCGCAGGCGAGCAGCGTCGAGATCAGGTTCAGAATGAGCCCGAAGGTTGGCTGGTCCATCGCGAAAGCCCCAGTTCAGCTTCGATCTTGACCGATTCGGCGTCGAGTAAAGGCCGCGACCGAAACCGCAGCGAGCAGGGCGAAGATCAGGCCGACGTCGATCAAGGCGGGTATGCCGAGCGTCGCGGCGAGCAGCAGCAGGACGGCGATGCCCGAGGTACCGAGCAGCTGAGCCGCCATCATTCGGTCCGCTGGCGAGGGGCCGATGATGACGCGCACGAGGCCGGCAGCCATGGTGATCAACAGGACCAGCGCTATCGCCAGGAACGCAGTGGATGGGGTCATCTCGTGCCCGATTCCAGTGACTCGCCGAATAAGGCCGCGACGACGGCCTCCAAGCGGGCTAGGCCGGGCTCGAGGTCATCACGCGCATCCAACGCATGGATGTGGATCAAGCCGTCGCGCATATCGGCACTTAGGGTGCCAGGCAAGAGACTGATGGTATCGAGGAACACGACCCGGGCAAGGGGATCGCCGAGGCGCGGGCGATAGGACTGGAACCCCGGATGAATCCGCAGCCGGGGGCGTAGCACGCGGAGTGCCACATCGAGACCGCCGCGGATCGATTGGAGCAAGAAGAAGGGCGTGAAACGCACCAGGCCGAGCAGCCGCATCCCGGCGCGCCCGTCGCGACCGGTGTCGGGATGCAGCCGCAAAGAGGCCCAGGCCGCGGACAGCACGGTCGGGGCGCCGATGATCCAGCTCGCCGGGCTGCCCCCGGCGAGCACCGCCCACAGCGCCGAGAATAGGCTCAAACGTCCGAGTGGGCCCATGAACCGGTGTAGTGATCGCGGTCGGATCATCGAAACATCACCCGGGCAGCGCCTTTGGCTCAGCCGCGCTCTAGCAGCACACGCAGATCGATGATCGCGGCATTGGTGCGCCCGAGATAGGACGCGAGCACCAGCGAGTGGTTCGCGAGCACGCCGAAGCCATGGCCGTTGAGCACCATCGGGCTGTACTTACGCACGACCGCTTGCTCGAGATCACGCAGGATCTGCTCCATCGAGATCTCGGCGTTCTTCTGCTGCAGAACCTGAGCGAAATCGATCCGCACCGCCTTCATCATGTGCAGCAGCGCCCAGGCATAGCCGCGCGCCTCGTAGAAGACATCATCGATCTGGGTCCAGGGCGTCGCCTCGGCGGTCATCGCCTTGGCCTCCGTCGCTTCGCCCGCGGCGTTGGACTGTTGGCCTTCGATCGCGGCGGTCAGCTCGGGGTCGCCGACACTGGCGGCAAGGCGCTGGCCATAGCTGCCCAAGCGTTTCTCGACGACCTCGAGGTAGGCGCGCAGGTTATCGGCCCGAGCGTAGAAGCGCGCGCTATTGTCATTGCCCGAGACGAGGGCCTTGAGGAACTGCTGGAGGTTATCGACGCCGTCCACGTACATCTCCTCGGCCGAGGGCAGGAACCAGGCCTCGGAGTCGAAGTTGAAGTCGGAGTCGGCGCGCTGCAACAACGGACTTTCGATCGACTGCGACTGCGAACGGGTGAAATCGTTGCGCAGCGAGCGCACCGAGTCGCGCAGCTCGGTGAGGACGCCGAACTCCCAATTCGGCATGTTATCCATCAGCACACCCGGCGGGAGCATGTCATTACGCAGATAACCGCCCGGCTTGTGCAGCATGGTTTGGGCGACGCGGATCTGGGTTGCTACCACCGCCGTGCCCGGCACCTTCGATGCCGGGGCAGCGCTGCCGGCAATCGCATCGCTGCCGATCATCTCGGTGAGATTTTCTTTGACTGAGAATGGCTTGGGCTGGACCGACCAAAACATGCCCAGGCCGCTGATGACCAGGACCAGGACGATCAGCCCAACCGGCCCGAGGCGGGCGATGGTGGCCTTCTTGTGCTTGCCGGTCGCGCTTGCGGCGCCAGCCTGCCCGGCCGCACCAGAGAGCGGCTGAGAGGCTTGCGGCTCCGCCTTTCCGGAACTCTGTTCTGCGCTCATTTTTGAGATACCCAATAAACTGTTTGCAAGAGCATGTAAGCATACGCAGTCGATCGCGCGCTTGGCCATGCCATCGCGCAGCCGCGCCGGGCAGGATGCCTTGCGGCTGCATGCGTTGCAGCGGTGACCGCACGGCCCTTGATTTTCGTCTTGACTGCGTCTTGATGACTGCCAGCGAAGTGGCAGCGCTCTATATTAAAGCAAGTTGGGTGCAGCCGCGGCGGCCTGTGCAGGGTTCAGACTGAAGTGAAGCCGAGGTTGGCCAGCGACGACGCGATCCGGTCGGTGCGCTGTTGGATCGACCGCGGGCCGAAAAAAGGGGGCCGCAGCCCCCCCGTCCAAACAGTCCGTTGACCGGCCATTGAGGCCGGCGAGCGCACCTCGGTCGTCAGCTGAAGATGTCGTGCACGATATTGTCGTACCAGCTGTAGGCATACTCGACCTCGCGCTTGAGCGCGAAATCGGGTGCATCGGCGGGAGTCAGTCCACCAGAGCCTTCGACGCCGGCGATGGTCGAGCCATCTTCGCTCAGACGATAGACGGCGGCCACCGAGATACCGTAGTCCTTGCCGATGATCGAGTAGCAGGTGTTCACATAAGCGGGGATGCCTGGCTCCTCGTCATTCAGCAGCGCGATCACGGCAGCGGCGGCGACCTTGCCCTGGCTGTTGGCCGAGTAACCTGACTTCGGCATCGCCGTCGCGATACAGGCGTCGCCGATCACATGGATACCCTTATGGAGGGTCGACTCGAAGGTCTTCTTGTCGACCGGGCACCAGCCGCTGTCATCGGTCAGACCGGCATCTTGGGCAATCTTGCCGGCCGCTTGCGGCGGGATCACGTTCGCGACGTCGACCTTGATCTCGTCGAAGTTGGTGTAGAGCGTCATCGTCTCCGGATCGACCCGATTGACGCCGGCATCCGGGCCGGGCCGCCATTCGATCAGGCTGTCATCGGTGCCGAAGCCGTAGAGTCGCTCCCAACCCTGGGTGAACAGGCCCTGCTTGGAGAACTTCTGCTTGTTATCGAGGATGATCACCTTCGACTTCGGCTTCTCGTTCTGCAGGTACATCGCGATCTGGCTGGCCCGCTCGTACGGCCCCGGCGGGCAGCGGAACGGATTCGGCGGTGCCGCGATCGCGACCACGCCGCCATCATCCATCGCCTCGAGCTGACTGCGCAGGATCTTGGTCTGCTCGCCAGCCTTCCAGGCGTGCGGCATCGTCTTGGCCGTCTCCTCGCTGTAGCCCTCGATCTTGTCGTAGAGGATCGAGATGCCGGGCGCGACGATCGCGCGGTCGTAGGCGAACGTCTCCCCCCCTTCGGTCTTGACCTCCTTCTTCTCGGCATCGATGGCGGTAGCCTTGTCGTGAACGATGTTGATGCCGCGCGCCTTGAGGCCGTCGTATCCGTGCTTGATCGCCTCGAGCTTCCGGGCGCCGCTGATCACCTCATTGCTCATGTAGCAGGTGTAGTACTCCTTGTTCGGCTCGATGAGGGTCACATCGATGCTGTCGTCGGCCATCTTGATGTACTTGGCCGCGGTGGCCCCGCCGGTGCCGCCGCCAACGACGACGACCTTCTTGGACTCGGCGCGTGCAATATGCGGGAAGCCGACCGCGCTGACGGCAGCGATGGCGCCAGTCGCTTTGACGAATTCACGGCGATTGAGACTCATGGGCGATCACTCCTGCTTGTAGTCTTGCTGGCTGGCGTAATAGGCGTAGAGGGCGTCGAGCGATTCCTCGCCGTGCTCCTCGAGCATCTGGTCGAGCTTTCGTCCCATCTTCTTCGGCAGCATTCGACGGTCGGCGCGGAAGTCGGCCATCGCGTTTTCGAGGTAAGGGGTCCATTGCCCGGCGAGGATGATGTAGTCCTCCACATCGACAAGTGCCTTGCCGCCCTCTTCGTGGCACTTCTCGCAGAAGCGGTCGTGCAGCTCCTCGCCGTCGGCGACCAACGACTCATCGTAGGACTGGTCAACGGGCTGGAACGCCTGCTCCTTCAGGTATTCACCCATCTGGATGAGCTCGTCCTCACTATACCCGCGGGCGATCCGCCCCATGATCGTCGAATAGGTATCCCCCTCCTGAAAGGCGATCATCATGTCGACGAAGACCAGCGGGTCCATGCCGGCGATGCTGGGCGAGGCTGGCCCGACGCTGTTGCCATGGGTGCCGTGGCAGCCTGCGCAAGTGTCGACGAGCATCTTGCCGGTCGCGATATCGGTTAGGTCTTCGGCACTGACGCCGTGCGACAGGCCGAGGGCGAGCGCCCCGCCTGCAAGTGCCGTTATTAGACGATGCTTGGCCATGCTTCCTCCTTTGGGAAATGTGCAAGGTGGGGTTTGGAGTCGATCTCCGTCCCGATATGCCGGGACTCGGCCCTTGGTCCTCGTGTCCCGGGCATCCAGTCGGGGCGCGCCGGAGGCTACGGCGGCCCCATGGATTCAATGGCCTCAAGGTTGCCGCTGCGGCGTGCTAGGTCGGCGGCCGAGAGGCCCTCATTGTCCTGCAGCGTCGGGTCCGCGCCGTGCTCGAGGAGCGCGTTGACGATATCGGCATGACCCTGGCTTGCGGCCCACATCAGCGCTGTGTCGCCGAGCTCATCCCGTGCATCGACCTTGGCGCCGAGTGCGAGCAGGGTCTCAACGACCTGCTTCTGGTCCTCGTCGGCGGCAATGATCAGCGCTGTCGCGCCTTCCTCATCGCGGCTATCGATGTCAGCGCCGTGCTTTGCCAGCAGTTCGACCACCTCGGCGTGCCCCTTCGCTGCAGCCTGCATCAGCGCCGTGCGTCCATGCTTGTCGGCCGCCTTGGGGTCGGCACCTCGGTAGAGGAGCTGCTCGACGATCTCGGTCAGGCCATAGCGGGCACTGATCATCAGGGCATCCCAACCGGCGCGGGTGCGGTCATGGACGTGCGCGCCGCGCTCGATGAGCATCGCAGTGATGCCGTAGTGGCCATTCTCAGCGGCGAAGGTCAGCGCTGTGCAGCCGGCAACGGTGCGGGCATTGACGTCGGCACCGCGTGCGAGCAACACCGAAACCGTGTCGAGATTGCCGCCTTCCACTGCCGTCATCAGCGCCGTCTTGCCGAATTCACTGGCCGAGTTGATGTTTGCGCCTTGGTCGAGCAGCGCGTCGACGGTCTCGGTGTCACCAATCATCGCAGCGAGTCGCATCTCGCGGTCGAGCTCGGCGTCGCCGGCCATCACCGCTGCAGCGGTCGTCATCATCGCAGCGAACAAGGCCCGGCGAATCTTCGGGATGGTCACCATCTCGGTCGTCCTCCGGTGTCGATCCGCGTCAGGCTGGATGGATGCCAGGGGACGCGGTACCTGGTGGCGATCCGTCGAGACCGAGGACTTGGGCTCACTCATCGTCCGGCTCATAGGGCTCGTAGTGAACGATACCCTTGTGGCAGTCGATGCAGGTCTTGCCCCGCTCCTCGGCACTGGCGTGACGGCTGCGCGCGGAGCGACCTTGCTCGGAGAGGTCCATGTTCGAGAACTCATGGCAGCTGCGACATTCCCTCGAATCGTTGCGCTCCATCCGCGCCCAGACGCGTGAGGCCATGTCCCAGCGGTGCGCTTCGAACTTCTCGGGCGTGTCGATCGTGCCGGCGATCTCGTGGTAGACGTCCTTCATCGCGACGACCTTGGCGATCATCTTTGGGATGAAGGGCTTGGGTACATGACAGTCCGCGCAGGTGGCCTGGACGCCGGACTGGTTCTTGTAGTGCAGGCTCTCCTTGTACTCTTCGTATGGGATCTGAAGCGAGTGGCAGGAGACGCAGAAATCCATCTCATTGGTGTAAGCGAGGCCCGTGGAAAAAAGCCCGGCGAACAGGATTCCTGCGATAAAGACGACGCTGACGAGCATGACTCCCAAGCGGCGACCGCGCTTGGGGGTTCTCGCCGCGCCTTGCCCATTCGGGGTCGGCATTGGCACCCTCTCGGCTAATGGTAATCATGGGTTCCGAGCATCGGCCGCGACTCGCGTCGACCCAGCTGTGCTCGTTCCCCCAGGGACGGGCCTCAGTCCAGGTCCGTTCCGCTTATCGGTTATTTTTCACGCCGCCGATACTACGGGATCGCAATGACAATTGCCAAGTCGGTGCAGTGTTACTTGACGGTCGCGCTAGGGTATCGTTGCCGGATGCCGCGTTCCCGGCCGGGCGCGGTTGAAGGGAGCGTCTGTTCGGGGGTCTCAGCCTTGATCGCTCGGATGCGATGTCTCGTTCCAGAGCCGTAGCGCATTGCGCAGTCCGGCACGCTCGAACTGCGCGCGCGAGATCCCTTGCCGGCGGATTGCGTCGAGCAGGCGGTCGATCTGCCTTTCGGCGGTGAGCCAGTCATCGGCGGCACCATCGGGCGTGAAGCCGCGCTGCTCGGCGAGGAAGTAGGCAGCGACTGCGATCATCTCGCTGCGCTCCTCGGGGCTCACGATCATCGGGACATGATCTTCTCTGGGTGCAATCATCGGTTCTGTTCAAGGGAGCCCAAAACGACACCGGGATGGATGGCGAGCCGATTATGCCAGCCTGGGGTGGCAGATCGGCGTGCCGCGGATGATGCGAATCAACCGGACGCGGTAACATGGAAGGCTGTGGCAGCACCATGCCCTATTGCCTGAGGAGAGGACCGTTCAGATGACCGATGAGAAGCCGTCGCTGTTTGAGCGATTGCAGCCCCTGATGCAACGATTGCAGCCCCTGATGCAGGAGGCCAAGCGCCTTTCCATCCGAGGCTTGAAACTCGCGCGCCACTGGCTGGGGATTGCTGCGCGCGAGACCTGGATCGTACTGAAGAGGCTGCCGATCGCGTCCTACAGTTTCTTTTGGGCGATGGTGAGCCCTGAGTACGCGCAGCGCCTAACGGACCTCTATATCGACGGCGCATCGACCCTGACCAATAAGGCGTCGCGGCAACGGGCGGTGGAGGCCCCTCCGC
This sequence comes from Gammaproteobacteria bacterium, assembly GCA_009908845.1. Lineage (GTDB taxonomy): Bacteria > Pseudomonadota > Gammaproteobacteria > Chromatiales > Chromatiaceae > Lamprobacter. Next base: position 19,500 of record JAAAOQ010000218.1, on the reverse strand, counting down.
AACCGCAGGCGGTGCTGCAGGAATCGGGGCCGGATTCGGCGTTGGTGCTGTTGTCCTTGCTGCAGAAGGAAGGCCGCTTTCTGGACTTCCTTCAGGAAGAGGTCTCAGGGTATTCGGACCATGAGGTCGGCGCTGCGGCGCGGGTCGTGCACGACGGCTGCCGCCGTGTCCTCGATGATCATCTCAGCATTGCGCCGGTGCGTGATGAGGCGGAGGGGAGTCAGGTGACGCTGCAGAAGGGCTTCGATCCCTCGGCCGAGCGCCCAACCGGTCAGGTCATCGGCGAGCCTCCGTTCACCGGATCGCTCGTGCATCGGGGCTGGCGTGCGCTGGACGTGCGTCTGCCCCAGGTCGCGAGCAGTCGCGACGTTCGGATTCTCGCACCAGCGGAGGTAGAGCTGTGAGCGCTGCGCGTTATGCCATCGGGATCGATCTGGGTACCACCCATTCGGCCTTGTCCTATGTCGAAATCGCAAAATGCGAAGGCGAGGAGGTCGACCAGCGCATCCTGGCGATCCCGCAGCTGACCGCCGCAGGCTCGGTCGAGGAGCGGCCGCTGCTGCCGTCGTTCATCTACCTGCCGCACCCGGATGAGCATACACCGGGCGATCTAACCCTGCCTTGGGGCGGCGATCCGACCCGAGTGATCGGCGAGCATGCGCGCCGCCAGGGTGTCACGACGCCGATCCGGCTGGTCGCTAGCGCTAAGAGCTGGCTCTGCCATCCGGATGTGGATCGCAAGGCCGCGATCCTTCCGCCCGAGGTGCCGAGCGACGTCCAGCAGCTCTCGCCATTCGAGGCCAGTGTGCTCTATCTGAGTCACCTGCGCGAGGCCTGGAACGGTGCCCATCCTTATGATCCGCTCGATGGGCAGGATGTCACCGTCACGGTGCCGGCCTCATTCGATCCGGCCGCGCGCGAGCTGACGGCCGAGGCCGCGAAGGCGGTCGGCATCGACAACCTGGTCCTGCTCGAGGAGCCGCAGGCGGCGCTCTACAGCTGGGTCAACGACAGTGTCGGGCGCTGGCGTCATGATGTGAAGGTTGGCGACATCATCCTGGTCGTCGACGTCGGCGGCGGCACCAGCGATTTCTCGCTGATCGCGGTGACCGAGCAGGACGGTGCGTTGGAGCTGACCCGGGTCGCGGTCGGCGAGCACATCCTGCTCGGCGGCGACAACATGGATCTGACCCTAGCCCATGTCGTCAAGCAGAAGCTCAAGAAGAACGGTGTTGAGCTCGACCGCTGGCAACTGCAGGCGCTCACCCACGGCTGTCGGCAGGCCAAGGAGGCGCTGTTGGCCGATGCCGAGCGCGAGGCCTATCCGATTGTGGTCCCGAGCCGCGGGGCCAAGCTGATCGGTGGCTCGATCCGCACCGAGCTCACCCGCGATGAGGTGACCGAAACGCTTATCGAGGGCTTCTTCCCCGAGGTTTCGGTCGACGAGCGCCCGGCCCAGCGCGCCCGCGGCGCCCTGACCAAGGTGGGGCTGCCCTTTGCGCAGGACCCAGCCGTGACCCGCCATCTGGCGGCCTTCCTCGGCAAGCAGGCTGGTGCGACCGAGGACCTCGAGGGCTTTGTCGAGCATGCGCACTGGGCGAGCTTCCTGCACCCGACCGCGGTGCTGTTCAACGGCGGCGTCTTCAATGCCGAGGTGCTGCGCGACCGGGTGCTGCAGGTGCTGAACCAATGGCTCGCGGCCGAGGACGCGCCCGCGGCGCGGTTGCTCGAGGCGCATGACATGGACCTGGCCGTCGCGCGGGGTGCGGCGTTCTATTCGTATGCCCGCAATCACGGCGGTGTGCGCATCCGCGGCGGCACCTCGCACTCCTACTATGTCGGCATCGAGCGCAGCATGCCGGCGATCCCTGGCATGGAGCCGGAGCTGCATGCCCTCTGCGTCGTTCCATTCGGGCTCGAGGAGGGCAGCGAGCCGGTGATGCCGCCGCAGGAGTTTGGGCTCGTGGTCGGCGAGCCGGTGCGCTTCCGTTTCTTCGGCTCCAGCGTTCGGCGCGAGGATCAGGTCGGCGATCTGCTCGAGGAATGGTCCGAGGACGAGCTCGAGGAGCTCGAAGAGATCCAGACCAGCCTGCCGGCGGACAAGCTCAAGCGCAGCGAGGTCGTCCCGGTGCGCCTGCAGGCGGCGGTGTCGGAGGTTGGCACCTTGGAGCTGACCGCGATCCCGACCCAGGGCAAGGCGGTCGGTGAGACCAGCGATTGGAAGGTGTCGTTCAACACGCGCGGCGGCAGTAGCGCCGACGCCGAGTGAGGCGATTGCCTCAGCACGCCCAAGGCTGCCGAGTTGCATCGCAGCCAGACGACGTAGGCGCTTGCCTGTCAATAACTTGAACACGATCTGCCAGCCGGTCGGGTCGTTTTGTTCGCTCGCGAGAGATGCCTGTTCAGTTTCTTCGCGGACAACCCCTAAGGAGTCTTGATGACGCTATCCGTCGGTTTCATTGGCCTCGGAATCATGGGGCGGCCGATGGCACTCAATCTGCGGCGGGCCGGTCATGCGTTGGCGGTCTGGGCGCGGCGTCCCGAGGCGACAGCGGCGTTGACCGATGCCGGGGCCGAGGTCTGCGCGTCGCCGGCCGCGGTGGCCGCGCGCAGCGAGGTCTGCTTCACGATGGTCGCGGATACCGAGGATGTGGAGCAGGTGATCCTGGGCGCTGGCGCGGACGATGCTGAGGCCCTGATAACCGGCGCCCAGCCGGGCAGTGTCGTGGTCGACATGAGCACGATCTCGCCGTCGGCGACGCGGCGCATCGCCGAGCGCCTCGCCTCCGCCGGGATCGAGATGCTCGATGCGCCGGTCTCGGGCGGCGAGCAGGGCGCGATCGACGGCACCCTGTCGATCATGGTCGGCGGTCCGGCCGCGACCTTCGCGCGGGTGCGGCCGCTGTTCGAGCGGATGGGCCGCAACATCGTCCATGTCGGCGACCAGGGCGCCGGCCAGGTCTGCAAGGCCTGCAATCAGGTGCTTGTCGGCCACACCATTGCCGGGGTCGCGGAGGCGTTGCTCTTGGCCAAGGTCTCCGGGGTGGACGGGGCCAAGGTGCGCGAGGCGCTGCTCGGCGGTTTTGCCAACAGCCGTATCCTCGAGGTCCATGGACAACGGATGCTGGACGGCGATTTCGCCCCCGGCTTCAAGGCCAGGCTGCATCAGAAGGACCTGCGCATCGTGCTCGAGGCGGCCAACGAGCTCGGCCTGGCGCTGCCGGGAGCGGCGCAGGTGCAGCAGGGGCTGAACGCGCTGGTCGGCCAGGGCGATGGCGAGCTTGATTCGGCCGCCCTGTATCAGGTGCTGAAGCGGCTGAACGGCGGCGAGTCGGCGCCTCCCGACCGTGATCCCTGATCGTTTTACTGGTGGTCTACACTTCATTGGGTAAGAGGGGAAATGCGGTAACGGGACATGACGCAACGACAATCCAGTGATGACGCCGAGCATGTCGATGCGGCCTTCAATCGGGTGCTGAAGGCGGAGGCCGAGGCGCAGCGCGCGTTGGAGGATTGTCGCAAACGGGCCGCCGAGCAGATTGCAGCGGCGGAACAGGATGCGCGGGCGATCCAGAGTCGGTCAGAACGGCGTATCGCAGCGGCCCACCGGATCGCCGATCAGGGCATCGAACGCGCGCTCGATTCGCTGGCGCAGCGCGCGAGCGCGCGCCCTGATCCGGACACGCCGCCGCGCGCCCGGATCGATGCGCTCGTCGCAGCGCTCGCCGCTGAGCTCACGGACGGGGGCCCGGACGGGAACCTGGACGCTAACCCGGATGGGAGCGGGGGCGATTAGCGCGATGAGACTCGCCTCCCGGCAGCGGCGGTTCGCATTCGCGCAGGCGCGTATCCAGGCTCGCTATGGCGAGCTGCCGGATGCGGCCGACTGGCGCCGGCTCGCCGGTACGCGCGGGTTCGGTGCTTGGCTCGAGGAGGCGCGCAACGGCTCGTTCCGGGACTGGATCAAGGGGCTTTCAGCCGCGAGCCGGGCGCAGGAGATCGAAGCGGTGCTGCGCAATCGGCTGCTCGTGGAGATCGAGGCGGTCGCCGACTTCGTGCCCGCTCCCTGGGCAGATGCGGTGCGCTGGACCGGATGGCTGCCGTTGCTGGGATTGCTGGAGCACCTGCGTGCTGGCCGTCCCGCGCCGGCCTGGGCCTTGACGCTCGCGCCGATGCAGTCGCTGCTCGATGACGCGGGCACGCTGCTGCCCGAGCGGGTCCAGCGCTCGGAGCTCGCTCCGCTGTTGGAGGCCGCTGCAGGCGGCTCGTTGGGCCCGCACTGGATCGCCGCTTGGCGGCAACGCTGGCCAGCGACGACTGTGGCGGTGCGTGGCGACCTGGCGGCGGTCGAGCAGCGTATCCAGGACCATCTGAGCCGCTTTCGTCACAGCACGACGGCGGATGCCTGGAACGCCCGGCAGCAACTGCGCGAGCAGCTGCGGCTCGACTTTCACGGCCTTGGACTGTCTCCGGCGGCGCCGTTCATCTACCTCGCGTTGTTGGCGCTCGACCTGGAACGGGTCCGCGGCGCCTTGCTTGACCGAGCGCTCTTCGTCGAGCCTGCTTCTGCGCCTGCTGCGCCTGCTGCGCCTGCTGCGCCTGCTGCGCCTGCTGCGCCTGCTGCGCCCGCTGCGCAGGAGGCGGCCTGATGCTGCGGCCGGTTGCGACGCGCTGGTTCGAGGTGCTGTGCCCAAGACGCGAGGCGGTGCGGACACTCGCCGAGCTGGCCCGGACCGGCGCCGTTGAGCTAGAGCTGCGGCGGCCGGAGGCGGGCGAGCAGCTACTGGCGGAGATCACCTCCGGCCTGGACCGCTACCAGGGCCTGGCCCGACGCTATCAGCGCTATTGGCAGCGCGGGCGGCTGCGTCACGGACCCTTGCTGGAGGCCCCGGCGCAGGTGATGGAGCGGGCGCTCGCGCGCATCGCGGCCTGGCGTCACAAGGCCGATCCGCTGATCGATCAGCTCCAGGCCAGTGAAGAAGAATTGATGGGCCTGCGCTGGCTCGGACAGATCATCGAGCAGCTGCGCAGCAGTAGCTTGGACTTCTCGGGCTTGACCGCGGCCGGGCCGATCCTCGGCAGCTTCTGCACGATCCTGCCGAAGCACACCCGGCTCGATCTGCCGCTGCCGATGTTGGCGCGCAGCGTGCCCTGGCAACAGGAGGATTGCTGGGTTCTGCTCGGGCCTCGGCGGGGTCTCGAGGGCGCGATGGCACAGGTCAAGGCGCAGCATGGGCGCATCCTGATCCGTCCGGATTGGCTCAAGGGGGATGCAGCGACCGCATTGAACCTGATCCAAGCCCGTCGCGTCGAGCTCTCGGAGCGCATCGTCGAGCATGATGCAACGCTGGATACGCTGTTCGACGAGTATGCGCTGGGCGACTGCCTCGGCGACCTGCTGTGGCTGGACTGGTTCAGCCGCCAGGTCGGTGGGCTAGAGCCCGCCAGTGCGCACCTGTCCTGGATCACCGGCTGGACCGACGATCTCGACGGGCAGCGGATCAGCGCGGCCCTGGATCAGGCCGGAACCCGGGCGCTGCTGCGTTTCACGCGGCCGCCGCCGGGTGCAAGGCCGCCGCAGGTCCTGCGCAATCCGGGCTGGCTGCAACCGTTCGAGCTGTTCGCCCGGGCACTCGGTGTGCCGGGTGCGGACGAGGCCGATCCGACGCCGCTCTTGGCGCTGGTGGTGCCGCTGCTGTTCGGCTACATGTTCGGCGATGTCGGCCAGGGACTGGTGCTGATGGGCCTCGGGCTCTGGCTGATGCGCCGCCACCCGCTCGCGCGCCTGCTCGTGCTCTGCGGCGCCTCGGCGACCGTCTTCGGTCTGTTGTTTGGCAGCCTGTTCGGCATCGAGGGGCTGATCCCGGCGCTCTGGCTGCATCCGCTCGCGCATCCGCTGACCGTGCTCCTGGTCCCGTTGGTGTTCGCGGTGGGGCTATTGTCGGTCGGTCAGCTACTTGCCGGCTTCGGGGCGCTGCAGGCGGGGCGCCTGGGCCAGTGGCTCGCGGTCGATGCCGGCCTGCTGCTGCTCTATCTGGGCCTTGCCGGGATGCTCGCCTGGCCGGAGGCGGGGCTGGGCTGGATCGCGTTGCTGGGGCTGGGCTGGTACCTCGGCGGTGCCTATTGGCTGGCGCAGCGGCTGCTCGGGGCGCTGGCGGCGGTCGGGCATCTGGCCGAGAGCGCACTGCAGCTGCTCACCAATACCCTCTCGTTCGCGCGCGTCGGCGCCTTCGCGCTGGCCCACGCGGCCTTGTCGGCGGCCGTGGTGACCATGGCCGAGGCCGCGCCCGGCTGGGCCGCGCTGCTGATCCTGCTGCTCGGCAACCTGGTCATCATCTTGCTCGAGGGGCTGGTGGTCTCGATCCAGACCACGCGGTTGGTGCTGTTCGAGTTCTTCAATCGCTTTCTCCAGGGCACCGGGCGCGTCTTCCGGCCGCTGCCGGCGCCGCCTGCCCTGGTATCCGGAGGTTCCTCATGAACAAGTCCGTTCTCGTCGCGGCAAGCCTCTTCGTCAGCGCCCTGCTCGTGGCGGGGCTGGCGAGCCTGATCCTCTGGCAGCCGCACGCCCTCGCGCAGACCGAGATGGTCGAGGTCACCGAGCGCATCATCGAGCCCAGTGTGCAGAAATGGGGCTTCGCCGCGGCAGCGCTCGCGACCACGATCGGCGCCTTGGGTGCGGCCTATGCGGTGGCGACGGTGGGTGCCGCATCGGTCGGGGCCTTGGCCGAGAAGCCGGAGATCTTCGGCCGGGTCGTGATCCTGGTCGGTCTGGCCGAGGGTGTGGCCATCTACGGCCTCATCATCTCGGTGCTGATCCTGAACAAACTCTGAGCCGGACGCATGGCGAGCCACTGCGTCTTCATCGGCGACGCGATCGGTGCCGCGGCCTGGCGGCTGGCCGGCGCGGATTGCCGTACGCCGGCGCTGAATGCGGTTTCGGCCCTGCTGCGGAGGTTGCAGCATGAGCCGCGACCGGACCTGATCCTGATCAGCGCCGACTATGCGGCGGCCGTGCCGACCGCGCAGCTCGATGCGCTGCTCGCCGCGCAGGCGCCGCGTTGTTTGGTGATCGCCGACGGTCGAGGCCGCAGCGAGCCCGCCGATCGCACAGCGGCCCTGAAGCGGCAACTGGGGTTGGCGGAATGAACCTCGACGAGCGCGAGCAGGCGCTGCTGAAGCTGGTGGAGGATGAGCGTGATCGGGCCTGCCGCGCGCTGCTGCATGATGCAGCCCAACGGGCGCAGGCGATCCGGCAGCAGGCCTATCGGCGCGAGCGTGCCGCGCTGCATCAGCGCATCGTCGCCGAGCGCGCTCGGGCCGATGAGCTGGTGCGCGCGGCCGTCGCGGAGCGGGCGACGGCCGAACGCCGGCTCGATGAGCAGACTGATGCGCAACTGCTGGCCGCAGCCTGGCCGCCGCTGCGCTCAAGGTTGCAGGAACGCTGGCGGCAGGTGTCGACGCGCAGGCTGTGGGTGCAGCGTGCATTGGAGCAGGCGCGTCATCGGCTGCCGCCGCGCGCCTGGAGCATCCGCTATGCGCCGGGCTGGACCGCAGCCGAGCAGCAAGCGGCCCTGTCCGCGCTCGGTGCGACCTCGCTGACGACGCCCGAGCCCGCGTTTGGGCCGGAGCCAGGCTCAACGCTTGGGCCAAAGTCGGAGCTGAAGATCGATCCAGAGCCGGAGCTTGGGCCGAAGCCAGAGGCAGACGGGGCGCTGAGGCTGGAGCTCAAGCTCAGCCTTGACGAGGGTCTCACCGCCGGACTGGTGGTGACCGCCGACCAGGCGGTGCTGGATATGAGTCTGGAGGGACTGCTCCGGGATCGGGCCTGGATCGAGGCCCGGCTGTTGGCGCTGGCCAAGCAAAAGAGAACGAGGTCGCCGCGATGAGCGCGCGCGCGATCGCGACCTGGCTCAGCGGCCCGGTGCTGCGCGCCGCGCCCGAGGGCGCCTTCGTGCTGCGCGAAGCGGTGCTCGTCGGGGAGCAGCACCTGCTGGGCGAGGTCATCCGGGTCGCCCGCGACGAGATCACGATCCAGGTCTATGAGGACACCTCGGGGCTACGGCTGGGTGAGGTGGTGCAGGGGACCGGACGGCTGCTCTCGGTGCGCCTGGGCCCGGGTATCCTCGGTAGGATCTTCGACGGCCTGCTGCGGCCGATCGCGTTCGACCCGAATGATACCGAGACCGCCTGGGTCCAGCCAGGACTGCATCAGCGGGCGCCGGGCCGATTCCATTTTCGGCCCTCGGTCGCGATCGGCGACGCGCTCACGCCCGGCGCAGTGCTGGGTGAGGTCGCACCGGAGGCTGAGCCAGGCCCCGAGCGAGACCTTGCCGAGCCGGGCCCTGCTGGGTCCGGCCCTGCCGACGAGGCAGAGGCCGCGCCCAGGCTGCGGCAACGCTGCCTCTTGCCGCCGGACGCCCAGCCCGGCGAGCTGATCGCGCTCGCCGCCGCCGGAGAGATCCTGGAGGATGCCCCGGTCGGCCGGGTGCGGGCCGCAGACGGCAGTGAGTATGCGATCAGGCTCGCGCATCCCTGGCCGGTGCGCCTGCCGCGGCCGGTCGCGAAGCGGCTGCCGGCCGACGAGCCGATGCTGACCGGCCAGCGCATCCTCGATTGCCTATTCCCGATCGCCCGCGGCGGCACGGCGTCGATCCCGGGCGGTTTTGGCACCGGCAAGACGGTGCTGCTCGAGACCATCGCCAAGTGGTGCGATGCCGATGTGATCGTCTACGTCGGCTGCGGCGAGCGCGGCAACGAGCTGGCCGGGCTGCTGGCGGAGTTCCTGGAGCTGGAGGACCCGCGCAGCGGCCGGCCCTTGCTGGAGCGCACGGTGGTGATCGCCAACACCTCGAACATGCCGGTCGCGGCGCGCGAGGCGAGCATCTACACCGGCATCACGGTGGCCGAGTATTTCCGCGATCAGGGGCTGGACGTGGCGCTGATGGCGGACTCGACCAGCCGCTGGGCCGAGGCCCTGCGCGAGGTCTCCGGGCGCCTTGGTGAATTGCCGGGCGAGGGTGGCTATCCGGCCTATCTCTCCAGCCGCCTGGCCGATTTCTACGAACGGGCGGCGCGCGTCGAGACCCTGGCCGGCGGGCAGGGCTCGGTCAGCGTGATGGGGGCGGTGAGCCCGCCGTCCGGCGACTTCTCCGAGCCGGTGACCAACCATACCCGCCGCTACGTCGGCGGCCTGTGGGCGCTCGATGTGCGCCGGGCGCAGTCGCGCTTCTATCCGGCGATCGACCCGCTGAGCTCCTACAGCAACAGCGTCCAGGACCTGGCCCGCTGGTGGCACCGCGAGGGTTGCACCCGCTGGGAGGCCTTGCGGCGGCGGTTCCTGACCCTGCTGGAGGCGGAGGCGCGCCTCGAACGGATGGCACGCATCATCGGCCGCGACGCGATGCCGGCGCCGCAGCGGGTCACGCTGCTCGCCGCGCAGCTGGTCAACGAGGCCTTCCTGCGCCAGTCCGCGTTCTCGGCGATCGACCGCTTCGCCTCACCGCAGCGCCAAGCGGTGATGATGCGTCTGATCGGGCGCTTCATCGAGGAGGCCGAGGGGCTCCTCGAGCGCGATGTCGCGCCCGAGCACTTGGCAGGCGCGCCGGTGTTCCGCTCCTTGATTCGGATGGGCGAGGAGATCGGCGAGGGCGACTGGGAGCGCTTCTCGGCGCTGGATCGGGAACTGACGGCGACCGCGCATCGGCTCGTCGAGGAGGTCGAAGCCGTGCAGACCGAGCAGGCCAGGCAGACCGAGGGGGATGCGAATGCCGGACGGGGCGCGGCCTGACGTGGCGCGTGGGCGACGGCGATGGGCGCAGGAGAGACGGCGATGTATGCGCGGCTGAGCGGCGAGGATATCGCGACGCGGATCGACGGTCCGCTGCTGTTCCTGCAGCGCAGCGTCGATGTTGGACTCAACGAGGCGGTCGAGGTCGAGGATCGGACCGGACGGATGCGGCTCGGGCGCATCGCCGCGCTGGATCAGGACTCGGTGACCGTCGAGATGCTGGACGCGACCGCGGGCCTCGGCATCGCTGGCGCGCGGGTGCGCTTCTTCGGCGAGCCGCTGCGCTTCCATGTCGGGCCGGGCCTGCTCGGGCGCGTCTTCAACGGCGTCGGCCGGCCGCTCGATGGCGGGCCGCCGGTCGCAGCGCAGCAGGCGTTTCGGGTCGATGGCCTGCCGCTCAAGCCCTCCGCCCGGCAGGCCCCGAGCGAGTTCCTGGAGACCGGTGTCACCGTCATCGATCTGATGAATTCACTGGTGCGCGGCCAGAAGCTGCCGCTGTTCTCCGGCGGTGGGCTCCCGCATGACCGGATCGCGGTCGACATCGCCTGCAATGCCCGCCTGCCGGGCGCCCAGCGCGGCGGTGAGCAACGAGCAGCGCAGCGGGTTGAGCGCGGGCCCGCGCAGGGGACGGGCCATGGACCCGATCATGGCGCGGAGCGGGACGACGACTTCGCGATCGTCTTCGCCGGTATCGGCATCCCGCACGGCAGCGCCGAGTTCTTCCGCAGCCGCCTAGAGCAGAGCGGGGCGCTGGCGCGCACGGTGCTCTTCCTGAATCTGGCCTCGGACCCGAGCGCCCAACGCCTGCTGACGCCGCGCTTCGCGTTGACCGCCGCCGAGTATCTGGCCTTTTCGGAAGGCAAGCACGTGCTGGTGATCCTGACCGATCTCACCAACTACTGCGAGGCCCTGCGCGAGGTCTCGGCGAGCCGCGGCGAGGTACCCAGCCGCAAGGGCTATCCCGGCTACATGTACTCGGACCTGGCGACCCTCTACGAGCGCGCCGGGCGCATCCGCGGGCGGCCGGGCTCGGTGACACAGCTGCCGATCCTGACCATGCCCAACGACGATATCACGCACCCGATCCCGGACCTGACCGGCTACATCACCGAGGGTCAGCTGGTGCTCGATCGCGCTTTGCACCGCCGCGACCTCTATCCGCCGATCAAGGTCCTGCCGAGCCTGTCGCGGCTGATGAAGGACGGCACCGGCGCCGGACTGACCGACCCCGATCATCCGGCCCTGGCCGCCCAGCTCTATGCCGCCTACGCCCAGGCGCAGCAGACCCGGATGCTCGCCAGCGTGGTCGGCGAGGACGGGCTGACCGAGCAGGATCGGCGTTACCTCGCCTTCGGCGAGCGCTTCGAGACCGAGGTCGTCGCTCAGACCGGCCGCCGCACGCTGGCGCAGAGCATGGAGGCCGGCTGGCGGGCGCTGCGCGGCCTGCCGCAGCATGCGCTGACCCGTCTCTCCAACCAGCAGATCCAGACCCATCTCGCGGCGGCGGACGCATCAGATAACGCTGACGCGTCCGATGATGCTGAGGCAGCGGCTGACAATCAGGCCCCGGCCGACGGTGAGGACGTCGATGCGGACGCCCGCATGAGCTCCGGCATGGGCTCCGGCACGGGCGTCTACAAAGGTGCGGATCAAGGCGCGGCGGCGCAGTCACCCGACCGAGGTCGCGGGCATGAGTGATCGCGACCTGGTTCCGACTCAGAGCGCCTTCCTGGAGCTGAAGGGCGATCGCGCCGGGATGCAGGAAGGCTATCGCTTCCTCGACGAGAAGCGGCTGATCCTCGCTGCCGAGATTCTGGCTAACCTCAAGACCTACGAAGCCCTGGTGCGGGAATGGCGCGCACTCGAGCAGCGTGCGCGCGAGTCGCTCCGCGCCGCGATCGGTCGCCACGGGCTCGAGGGTCTGTCGGTCTATCCACCAGTCCAGGCCGATTGCCGGCTGCATTGCACGAGCCGCTCGGTGCTCGGCGTGCGGATCGAGGAGCCGGTGGCGCCGAAGACAGAAGGGCCGAAGAAGGCGGGACCGCACAGGGCAGCGATCTCAATGGCTTTCGATGAGGCCAGTGAAGAACCGGCCGAGCCCGCCGAGACGGCCGAAGCCTCTACCGCAGCAACCGATCCGGCCCTGGTTGCCTTCAACACCGTCTTCCAAAGCCCGGAGGCCGATACCTGCCGCGAGGTCTTCGCCGAGCTGATGCCGATCGCGACCCGTCTTGCGGTGCTGACCGGGAATCTGGAACGGCTACGCAGCGAGTATCTGCGCACCGCCCGCCGCGCCCGCGCGCTCGAGAATGTGCTGCTGCCGGAGCTGGACGCGCAGCTCAGCGTGATCGACAACGCCTTGGAGGAGCAGGAGCGCGAAGAGGCGGTGCGGGTCCGTTACGCCGCTTGGTCTTGAATCAGCAGAACCGATGGACAGACTCTGGAAGCAGGTCACCCCCCTCCGACTACGCCTGGGAGCAAGAGGCGCTGGACTTCCTGCGGCGCAAGCTGCCGGATCATGAACCCTATCGGGTCTGGGCGAACTTCGAGTTCATCGCGCAGGACGGCTCCATCAACGAGGTCGACGCCCTGGTCGTGACCTCCAAGGGCCTCTACCTGGTCGAGATCAAGTCCCATCCCGGCGCGATCAGCGGCGATGCCGGCAGCTGGGTCTGAACCTGCGAAGGCCGCCGCCGCGTCTTCAACAGCCCACGGCTGCTCGCCGAGCGCAAGGCGAAGAAGCTGGCGTCGCTGCTCAAGACCCAGCGCGCGGCCCTCGCCAAGCGCGGCAAGGCGCACATCCCGTTCATCACCGGCCTGGTGTTCCTGTCCGCGCCCGAGGTTGTTAACCGGCTGCAGGGACCGGCCCGGCTGCAGGTCTGCACGCGCAAGAACCTGCTCGATACCCTGACCCGACTCGACGGCAATGGCCATGAGCGGGCCGTCGATCGTCCGACCTCCAAGCTGGTCGCGCGCGCGCTCGAGGAGGCCGGCATCAAGGAATCGCTGCGCGCGCGGCGAGTCGGCATCCCACGGCCGGGGAGACGCAGCCGGCTGCGCCCGAATGCCCGGTCGCCGAGGCGCGGTTCGACACCCAGATCGGCCTGCTGCCGCTGTCGACGCCGGACACGCTGAGCCGGCTCAATGTCGACAGCGTTCGCGAGCTGCTCGCATTGCCCCGCAACGAGCTGGTGCGCATGACCGGCGTCGGCATCCAGACCCGCCGCGAGCTCTCGCAGCTGATCGCGCAGCTCCGCGACCGGCTCGGGCAGGGGACTGGTGCGCCGGCGGCGCCCGCCGACGGCGATGACGGCGGCGTCGACGCTGGCGCGGACGGCCATCCGGCCAGCGTCGATCAGCTCGCCAGAATGATCCTGCCTCAGGGTTCGTGTCAGCCGGGCCGTGCGGTCGACGCCGAGCGCCGCCGCTTCCTCGCCGCTTATCTGGACCGGCTCGACAGCGAGCGCCGAGCGCCGGATCGGGGCGTCCCCTGGCCGCCCCCGGTGACCCTTGCCGCCGAGCTTGGGCTCGACCAGCGTGCGCCCCGCCGACGCCCAGCGCGACGCGCAACGGCTGCAGGCGCGCTTCGGCCTCGTCATCGTCAGCTTCGACGCGCTGCTCCTGCGCCACCTGCGCCGGCTCTGCGACGGCATGGCCCGGTCACCGGACTGGCAGGTCGTGCTCCGGGCCGATGCGGCCGAGCCCGGCAGCATCGACTGGTCCCGCCTGCAGGGCTTGGGCACCGCGTCCTGCCGGAGCTGACCGCCGCAATCCTCGGCGCTGACGGCGCAGCCGGCGCCCCGGTGCTGCTCGCCGACACCGGCCTCATCGGCCGCTACGGCCTGGTCGACAGCTGGCTCGCCGAGCTACGCCGGCGCCTCGCCGACGGCGAGGTCGGCCACGCGCTGCTGCTGTTGATCGCGAGCGACGACACCGGCCCCGGCCCCTGCATCGAGGGCGTCAGCGTGCCGGACGGCCCCGGCCGCCGCGAGCATGCAGCCATCCCGAGCCAATGGCTGCAGGCGGCCGCCGATGGGCGCCGTTAGTGACGGCCGGGACATGCCGTCCGGTGGTCCGAAGACTGAGAGGCAGATCCGGCGCCGACTTGACGAGCTCGGCACGACAGGATGACATCGCGATGGGCCTCGCTTGGCTCCTGGCACCAGTAAGAGCAAAAACAGACCGCGCGACCTCACCGTCAACATGCTACGCACGATCCACATTGAAGGATTCAAGTCCATTGCCTCTGAGGCGCTGGACTTAGGACGAGTCAACTGCTTTATCGGTGCCAACGGCGTCGGCAAGAGCAACGTTCTCGAGGCCATCGGTATCCTAGGTGCCGCGGCCGCTGGGCGCGTGGATGATGAATCACTGTTGCATCGAGGTGTCCGGGCCGGAACGCCGACGCTCTACAAGGCGGCGTTCACCGGGGCGCGCGTCCCACCGCATATCATGCTGAATGCCGAGAGCGAGGCGGGCGCCGGTTACCGGGTTGCCTTGCTGAATCCCCTCAATGATCCGCAGCCCGCTTGGTCTTTCAAGACCGAAAACCTCTACGCCGGTCAGTCGGACAACCTTGTCACGCGCGGTGTCAAGTCGCTGAATCTTGAGCCCACGGCAGGGCTTGCTGCGCTGCGATTGGTCGATATTCCAGCGGACTCTCCTGCTGCAAAGCTGATGAGCGGTCTCAAGAATTATGCGATCTACTGCCCCAATACGCCGGTTCTGCGCGGCTTGGAGCCAGATTCGCAAGCCCGCGCCCCGGTCGGACTGTGCGGCGGGCGACTTGCCGAGGCCGTTCAGGAGCTGAAGCGCCAACTGGACAAGGACTCGACGGACGATCTACTCGCAGACGATCAGGCGGGGCTTGATGAGAACCTGTTCGAGAGCGTCATCGAGCTGCTGGATTGGGTGGATGATCTCGACACCACCGATGCGCCCGGCGCACTCTTGTCGAGTTCGGTGCCGCGCGGCCGGCTCGTGCTGAGATTCAAGGACCGATTCATGAGTCAGAGCAGGAACCAGCTGACCGCCTATGACGCCAGTGAAGGCGCCCTGTACGTTCTGTTTACTGCGGTCTTATGCCTGTCCGACGCCGCGCCGCATATCTTGGCGATCGACAACCTTGACCAAGCGCTGAACCCAAGGCTCGCGACACGACTTACCGCTAGTCTTTCGCATTGGCTCGAACGCAGCAATCCGCACCGGCAATTGCTCTTCACGGCCCATAATCCAGCGGTGCTCGACGGCCTCGATCTCGCCGACGATGAGGTGCGCCTGTTCGCGGTCGAGCGCACGACTCAAGGCCAGACCAGATGCCTGCGCATCAGGCCGACCCAGGAGTTGCTCGAGCAGAACCGACAATATCCGTTGTCCCGCCTCTGGCTGCGGGGGGATCTGGGCGCCGTGCCAAATGTCTGAGCCGCGCATCGGCATCGTGGCCGAGGGCACGACAGATCATGTCGTGATCACGTCCGCACTCACCGCGATCCTGCCGGAAGCACCCATTGTGACTCCGCTGCAGCCGGAACCGACGCTGCCAAGACTGGGCGGTGGTTGGTGTGGTGTCCTCAAGTGGTGTCTCCAACGGGCGGGAGAAGGCGTCGGGCAACTGGAGGATGACCCGACGCTGGAGGGTTTCGACCTGATCGTGCTGCATGTCGATGCGGATGTCGGTGGAGCGATCTATGCCAATTGCGGCTCCTGGATTGCGAAAGGCGAGTCGAGGCTCGGGTCACTGCCCTGCGCCAAGCCCTGTCCGCCCGCCGCCGATACCGCTGATGCCCTGCATGCTGTCGTGCTGAGCTGGCTGGGTATCTCGTCGTTCGGGCCTCGAACCCTGCTATGCATTCCATCCAAGGCCATCTAGTCCTGGGTTGCTGTTGCCCTGCTGCCGGCTGACCATGCCATCCGCGCAAATCCCGTCGAGTGCCTGAGCGGGATGGAAGACCGGCTCAAAGCCCTCCCATTGGCACAGCGCATCAAGAAGACCAAGCGTGATTACCAGAGACGTGCGGCGCCAGCGGTGGCGCAGCATTGGGGTGACATCCGCGCTTGCTGTGAACAGGCGGAGCGGTTTCACCAGGCGGTCGCGGAAGCGCTGTTGCAATAGGGGCGGACACCAACAGATCGCACGATGATCGCCCAAGCACCTCGCCGCGGGCGAGGTCGGCCACGCGCTGCTGCTATTAATCGCGAGCGACGACACCGGCCCCGGCGCCCGCATCGAGGGCGTCAGCGTGCCGGACGGCCCCGGCCGCCGCGAGCATGCAGCCATCCCGAGCCACTGGCTGCAGGCGGCGTCGGCTTGAGGTAACGAGCGGCGCTGCCGGCTCACACCCGACGGATCGGGCCGGAATGGCGGGCCACCAGCTCGTCGCTGGTCAACAGGAGGATGCCCTCGACAACGGCTTGAGCGACGAGGATGCGGTCGAAGGGGTCCTTGTGCAGGGCCGGTAGATCATTCACGGCGACGGCGTGCCGGCTGTCGATAGGCGGCTCTCGATAGCCGTTGTCGAGCAGGCCGCGACGTAGCAGCCGCGGGTCGATGCGAAAATCCGCCCGGCCAAGCCCGTTCTTGATGGCGACCTTCTACAGGCTTGCGGCACCGAAGAATGGCTCGTTGCCGTCCTCTTCGATGAGCGCCTGTGCCGAAGACGAGAGGCGTTCGGGCTGCGCCGCGGCCCAGAGCAATAGGTGGGTGTCGAGCAAGAGCTTCACGGGGCGGCGTCGCCGCCGAAGAGGACCTCGATCTCCTTGTCACCCATGCGGTCGAAGTCATCGGGACCGCTGATCTCGCCGCGCAGGAAGCCCAACCGCCGGACCTGTTGCGGCGCGGGTGATTGCAAGGACACTACCTTTACCAATGGCTTACCCGCCTTTGCGATGATGAAGGGCTCGCCCCGGGCGGCCTGCTCGACGAGTCGCGACAGGTGCGTCTTGGCCTCATGGATATTGACGTGCTGCATCGTGATGCCTGTTGAACCAAGTTCCTTGAGACTAGTTTGACCTGGTCATGGCTGCAAGGCTGCATTCCGCTCGGGCTCCGAGGCGCTCACCGCCTGCTCGGCCGGGATAAGATGGGCCCTGTGCAACGCTAGGCGGTCTTCGAATCCTGATCGCCGGTCGCCGACGACGGTCCCCGAAGACATGAAGAACGTTCCTGCAGCATGATCGACCCCCAGCGCCTCCTCGCCGACCTCCAGGACCTGCTGCCGCAGCTGGAGCAGGACATCCTCGACTACACACAGGCCGAGCCCGAGCGCGCGGCGGCCCTGCGCGCCGAGTACGAGCAGGCGCAGGCGGCGGAGCGCACCGCCGAGCACTTCACCGACTGGCGCGCGGCACAGGTGACCCAGGCCGCCGCGGCCTGGGTGCTGACCGGCGTCTTCGTCCGCTTCCTGGAGGACAACGGGCTGCTCGACGCCCCCTATCTCTCCGGCCCCACCGCCGCCGACCAGGCGCATCAGGGCCGCGGCGGGCTGGCGCAGGCGCGCGACCGGCTCACGGTCTACTTCGATGCCCATCCGACCTACGCCGAGCGCGACTATCTGCTTTGGGTCTTCACCGAGCTGGAGCCGCTGCCGGCGCTGGCCGAGCTGCTCGATCGCGCCCACAACCCGCTGTGGCGGCTGCCGGTCTCGGCCAACGGCGCCAAGGTCCTGATCGACTTCTTCCAGCGCCTGGACCCCGAGACCGGCGCCATCGTGCACGACTTCACCTGCGCCGCCGATGGCGCCGGCTGGGACACCCGCTTCCTCGGCGATCTGTACCAGGACCTCTCGGAGGCGGTCCGCAAGCGCTATGCGCTGCTGCAGACGCCGGAGTTCGTCGAGGCCTTCATCCTCGACCACACCCTTTTCTTCAAGCAGCCCGCTCCGTCACCACCTCAGGATGACGGAGTGCAATCTCGAGCAGGCAGCGCGCGGCGCCGGGGGGCGCGTATCGGCCTTGCTCCCAATCGCGTAGCGTTGCGACGGGCGTTTCGATGAGATCGGCAAAGGCCTGCTGTGAGAGCCCCAAGCGCTCGCGCGCGGCTTTCACCAACAGTTGCTCCGCGTTGTAGGTGCGCCCCGCGAGACCGGCTTGCATCTCGGCCAAGCCCTCGCGCAGGCCCGGGACTTCGGTGCCCGCATCTCGCTCGATTGCATCCGCGATTTCGTCGATATTCACGACCTGGCCCTCTTGATCTCGTCGGCGTGGGCGGTGCCTTGTCTAGATCGATGACAGTCCGCATGCTGAAAGACTGTACGGGATGCCCGTAGTTGCGGCAAGGGGCTGGCGGGCTCGGTTCGGATGGCGGCGCCGGGCGTTGCGCTGCACTGCCGTCGCAGCGATTGTCCAGCCTGCGCTCACAGCCTGCTTCTGCTAGCCTGCGCCCGAGCGGTTTGAGGTCCGGCCCGGACGCACAAGGACACCCATGACCGGCTCGGCTGGCGGTCGCTCTGAGGGCGCTCGCGCCCGTAAAGCAGGCTGCAGACCAACCCGATCGCGAGCATCCCGCCGGCCTGCCCGTTGCGCCACAGCGCCAGCACCACCTGCACCTGCTCCCCGAGTCGCGGCCGCAGCCAGTCCTCCAGGTGCTGCGCCATCAGCTCCGGCAGCGCCGCAATCCGCGCCGCCGCATCCGGCCGCCGCGACCAGTCCAGCAGCATGTCCAGGTCCAGGCCCTCTCCGTCCAGGTCCAACAGCGCCATCGCCAACGCCCGCCATGCCAGATCGAAATCCAGCACCTCGCCGAACTGGACCCGATCGCGGTAGCGGTCGTATTGCTCGAGCAGGCAGGCGCTGATCCAGCGATAGTCTTTGGTCGTCAGGCGCGGGTCGATCTCCCGCAGCCGCAGCAGCTGCTCCAGCGTCCGCCAGGGGCTGATCCGCTTCGGCGCATGTCCCCACAGCCGCGCCAGCAGATCGCGCGACAGGCGCCGCTCGTCGAGCGGCGTCAGCAGCACCAGACGTGGGTCGCCCGCTGCCTGCTCGGTCTCGCCGGCAGCAGCCTCGAGGGCGACTTCAGGATCGGCCTCGGGGTCGGCCTCGGGGTCGGCCTTGGGAGCCACTCCAGGGGCGCCCCGATTGGCGACCAACCGCTCGCGCATCGCCAGCTCCGACGCACACCAGACGAACCGCAGCGCGACGCCGTCGACCTGCTGCAGCCGCTCGGTCGGCGTGATTGGATCCGGCCAGACCAGCGCCATCCGATCCGCATCCGCATCGCGAGCGAGGATCGCCCGCACCTGGGCCAGGATCGGTTTCGGGAGGCTCGTATCGTCCAGGGGCGGCATTGGTCACAGCCATTCTTGGAACACGACACGCGTTCTAGCGCCTCGCCCAATTGAGGGCCTCCTGAACCATCATTTCCAGGTCGGCGTGGTCAATAACGGCGGTCTCGGCTTTGGTCAGGAACAGCCGCACAGCCTGGTCGGTTTGCGGTGAGACAGCAGGGTGCCAGCCTGTCATGGCCTCGCATCAGATCACGAATCTAGGCATCAAGCATGTCTCATTCACCGGCCAGTCTGTTCCGACTCATCCTTTGGGACCGCGCCATCGCCGAATGGATTAGACCATTGGATCATAGCGGCGGCGGTCAACACCAGGGCGAACATGAACCCGCCGATGGGTGCAACCTGCCGAGCGCGCCGACCGACACTGGAGCGACTCCCATCGGCAGGGCATGAAGAACGATGTCCTTGGGCAGGGCGGTGCTCACAGGCGTA
>JAAAOQ010000077.1 GCA_009908845.1 Gammaproteobacteria bacterium | reverse complement strand
ACAAGTCAACTGTTGTGACATTTTTTAAGATCCTGGGTCAGGGAAAACAGGGAGTTACGCCCCTAGCTGTGGAACTTCGGGGTGCAGCTGGTCGATATGCCACACGCCTGGGGCATAAGGACCTGAGCCGGTGTTGCGGCCTTGACTGCCTGTCGAACGACGGAGAAGACAACGGAGAAGCTGCTCGCGGCCCGCTGCGCCGGCCTGAAGCAGGTGATCCTACCGAGCCGCAATGAGAAGGATCTCTACGACCTACCGGATTCAGTCCGCGAGGATCTCCGGCTCGTCTTCGCTGAGCGGATCGAGGATGTGCTGCAGGCCGAGATACCCGATCTACCGAAGGTCGGCCTGAGCACTTGAGCCGGAGGGGTGCGAACGACCATAGCCAATAGGATCGATCCAATGCGCGGAATCGAGCAAATTCCCTGGCTCTACGACCTGTCGACGACGCTGATGCCGGGCCTGCAGCGCTGGCGGCCATCGCTGGCCCGACTGGCGCACGGCCGGGTGCTGGAGGTGGGCTGCGGCACCGGGCAGATGCTGCCGCTCTACCCGGACGGCGTTGAGCTGTACGGTCTCGATCCCAACGCGGATGCCCTGCCTCGCGCCCGGCGGCGCGCGCCTGAGGCCGGGCTTTTGTGCGCCTCGGCCGAGCACCTGCCGTTCCCCGACGCGCTCTTCGATACCGTCGTCTCGAGCCTGGTGTTCTGCAGCGTATCCGACCCCGGCCGCGGCCTGGCCGAGGTCCGTCGGGTGCTGAAACCGCAAGGCCGCCTGCTGATGCTGGAGCACGTCCACGCCCAAAACCGAATCGGGCGCTGGCTGCTCGATACCCTGCAGCCTCCCTGGACGCTGTTGACCGGCGGTTGTCATCCGAATCGGGATACCGAGAAAGGCGTCGAAGAGGCCGGCTTCCGCATCGAAGAGGCGCACTACAAGGCGAGCGGGGTCATGCGCCACTTCGTCGCCACAAAAGGGTGATTCGCCACAAGGATCCTTCCTGGCCGCTCGACAAAGGCCGCGATCGGCGTTGTGTTGGACTCTGTCGCCTCGAGGAGAATGACGCAAATATGGCAGTCGTCGATGAGCAGCCGCGCGGACTGCGTGACATTGGGGGCTCTGGCTTAGCTATCAAGTGCTCAGAGCGTGCCATGGAATCGGTGGACTTGGTATCCTCGTACGCACCAAATCGATCCAAGGTGTCACCGTGGAAGCTCTCAAGCTCGCAACCATTGATGATCTGCTGCACAGCGCCGACGAGCAGGTTGAGCTGATCGACGGAGAGATCGTCCGGCGCCCGATGACGCGGCCGTATCACGCGCAGGCTCAAGGCAATACGCGCGAGGAGCTCGGGCCATTCAATCGTCGCTCCGGACCCGAGGGCTGGTGGATTCTCACCGAGGCCAGCGTTGCTTACGAGCCGCACGAGTGCCCGGCCCACGATCTGGCCGGATGGCGTAAATCACGGTTGTCGAGCTTGCCCCGTGGCTTGATTGACCTGCCGCCGGATTGGGTCTGCGAGATCGTCTCACCTGGCCATGAGCGTAAGGACACACAACAGATTCCGCTGCTCTTGCAACGCCACCAGGTGTCTTACTACTGGCTGATCTGGCCGGAGGAGCGCAAGCTTGTTGCCCATCAACTTGAGGCTGGCCGCTATCGCGCCATCGCCACGATGGATCATCAGCAGCGTGCACGAATCCCACCGTTCGACGAGATCGAGATCGATCTTGGCTACATCTTGGCTGCCTCGAACCCTAGTGCGTTCCGGGGCGATCAGCCAGCCTGAGCGAGTACGACCCGTCGATGACGCTGATGCCGAGCGCTGCAGCGCTGGCTGCTCGATACCCTGGAGCTTCCCTGGACGCTCTTGATCGGCGGTTATCATCCGGACCGGGATACCGATAAAAGCTTCGAAAATGCCAACTTCTGCATCGAAAGTGCAGACCAAAATGCAAGCCGCGTCATGCACTACTTCGTTGCTTCAAAGGGCGAAAACGTGAACAGAGACCAAACTTTGAAGCTTCTCGCCGAGCACAAGGCAGATCTGGCTCGACTGTTCGGTGTCGCTGAATTGGCGCTCTCCGGGTCAACCGTTCGGGCGATCGGCGAGTCGATTTGCCTCGCGCATGACGATGCTGGATACCTACTGCGAGCGCGCCGGTGCCGCCGGACTGCTTGCCGAGCCGATCAACCTGATCACGAATGCGGCCTTCGTCATCGCCGCTGTCTTTGCCGCCCCGCGGCTTGCCGCCGCCCCCCAGTTCGGGCTGCGCAACAGTTGGGATCTCGGCCTGCTGAACCTGTTGCTCGGCGCGATTGGCATCGGTAGCGCGCTCTGGCACAGCTTCGCCACCGGCTGGGCGGTGCTTGCCGACGTTATCCCGATCACGCTCTTCATCAACCTCTACCTGATTAGCTTCGGTTGGCGGGTGCTCAGGCTGCGGCCCCTCGCGCTGGCGGGGCTCTGGCTCAGCTATCAGATGCTCAGCATCTGGCAACACGGCTTCCCTCGGTCGGTTTCCACTTCCAAGGCTACGCCTCCCCAGCGCTCCTGCCACTCATCAAGCTGCGCCGATCGCCTACCGAAACACTCTGTTTTGGGTCAACCGATGATCAAGGCCTCGTCGGTCCCTCCCCTCAGGGCTGCGGTTGCTGGATTATGCTAATCCAACTGTAGCCTCAGGGGTGGAGCTGGCTAGATACTTAGGTAATTTCCGGAAAAACCTATACCGAGCAGGCGGGCTTGATCAGGATATCCCACTTCGGCAGATCGGGGTTGCGCAGTAGTCGCGCTTCGACATCGCGCATGGCCTTCTTGGTGAGTTTGACGCCCTTGGCGTAGACCTCGCGTGACAACTCAACGACCGGGTGAAGCCCTTTCCACGTCATGCTCTTGGCCTATTCAAGCATGGTGTCAGCATCGGTGAGTTGAGCGCCGTTCCAATGCTGTTCGAGGATGCCCCAGCAGCGTTCGATGGGGTTGTACTTGCTGTGGTACGGCGGATAGTAGAGCAGTTGGATCGGTGTGTTGATCGCATCGGCGAACTGCACCATCCGATGCAAAAACTGCGTGCGTTGCCCATTGCTTTCGGGGCCGTTGTCGGCCTTGATCTGCAGGAGCGTACAGCCGTCGCGCTCCTCGGCGGGGAGGCGTTGCCACCAGGCCTCCAAGCGATCGACGATGAAGTCGCTGGTCTTGGCTGAACGGCCAAAGTGCACGGCCAACTCGCCGCGATCTTCGTCAACGATGCCGAAGGGGGTGTACTTTTCGTTGCAGCCCATGTCGTGATCGGCGGCTTGGTTCGCGCCGCGGGTCTTGCCACCGCGCGAGTACGGGCCAATCTTGACCGTGGCCTTGCAATCGATGCTCACGCGTCGGATGCTCGGGTCGTTGCCGCCGTCGTCCTTGTCGCGGAGGTTGGCGAAGAGGGCGTCGGTCTGCGGAATTTTTTTGGGGCTTGGCCTTGAGCACTGGGCGCAGCCGGTAACCGTTGCGATTGAGAATGTCGGCCATGGTGCTTGCGGCGGGCAGGACGGCGTCGGCAAACCCGCGCGCCTTCAGCGCTTTCAGGGCACTGGCGGCGGTCAGGCGTGTGTACGATAACGCGCCGCGAAAGCTTGGGTCCTGCTGCGTGTGCGCTTCGGCAATCTCCCACAACGCCGCCGCCGCTTGCGGATGCTTCTGCTCCCAGCTCATGCGACCACAGACGAGCGGTTGAGCGCTCACACACACACAGCCGCTGCGCTGCTCATGCAGACCGAGTTCGACCGCCGCACGACTCCAGCCGAACAGCGCCTCTGCCCGGCGCGGATTCGCGCCACAGTACTTCTCAGCCATCGCGGCCTGAAAGGCACGCCGCTCCACGCGCTTCATCTTCGAGGCCGCAAGCTTGATATCTTCGATGTGCTCGGCTGTCAGGGTGCCGGCCGGCAGAGCATGAGAATCCGGGGACATAGGCATGAGGTCTGTGCCTGAGAAATGATCCGAAGTATCTCATAGATCGGTATATCTAAAAGCGGAAATCGCCTTATCAGACTGATGCCGCCGATGGCGGCGGCGACGATGCGGTTGATGTCGTCGACGCTGAGCCCGACCTGCGCAGCGGCCAAGCGGTCTGGGCGCACCTCGATATGGCTTCTTGAGGGGAGAGCTGCTGGTAACGTTCGAATTCTTCGTCTTCAAGCGCGGCATAGACCGCAAGCTTGTCCCCAGGCGCACAAGCATTGGTGGGTAGCGCGAGTTTGGCGAGAAGGTTGATGGACTTCGCTTATGGAGAGCGTTTGTAGATGTCGCGGCGATGAAGGCAGCGCCACGCATTCGAGGACGCCATCGCTGATGGACAGCCCGATTCGCTAGTCTCCAACTTTGATGCCGTAGAAGCCAGATGCGCCGGCGAGCTTTCTTAATTCAGGGATTGCTTCCAGCGTATCAGCAGTTTCCAGCTGTTCGAGCACCAGTTTTACTGCAGCAAGCACGGCTCGGTCCCGAATCTTCTTCAGGTCACGCAGAAAGCTCGACCGAAAAGTGACCTTCAACCCGCGCCCTCCAATACCTCGAGCATAGACTCACGCGTTGTCATCGGCGTTGTTCGCCCTTCGCGTATCGCATCGGCGAACACCGCATCTTCCAATGCCTCCGCAAAGAGGTCACGAAGCACAGCCGGCTCCTCGGTCAAGAGCTCGACTAATGCATCCTTAACGGTTTGCTTAAAGTCTTGTGGGTCAAGATTGGCTTGCATGAGTGCTCGTCTCTTCGCTCAAAGGTGAATGCTGAACCAGCAACAGCAGTAGCCTCAGCCCCCGAGGGCATGATGCGGCAGCCTGTGAAGCTGGTTGATGACCACGAGGCATACTTCGCGCGTGTCAGACTATAGCCGATAGATTCCCGGTGCTCGCCTCATTTGACAGCCACCGGCGGGCAGTTGTTTGATCAGCTTGCGTGGAAAGAGCGAGACGCCTTGAACTTCCGCGACCAAAGTCTTGCCGCGGGTGCGGCCCTATTGACGATCAACGAGGCGCACGCGATCGAGACGGCTGCGTTTCCCGGGATCCACGAAGACCCGTTCGACCGCTTGATCATTGCACAAGCACGGATCGAAGGCATGACGGCGGTCTCGTCCGATGCACGCTGGAGCGAGTACAGCATTGCGCTCCGACGCGCTTAGCTCGATCTGCTCGCCTTCCTTTCGGCTGCGGTCAACGCGGCAGACGGTGCTTGAGAGGCTTACTTCACCCCAGCCCGGCCCGGCCGAGTGGCACGGGCTGCCGTTGTCGCAAGGCCAGCGATCCTCAACCCGTCGGCACCGCCTCCGCATCACGCACTGAGGCACCCTCCTCCGACTGCCTATTCCGACGAACGTGACCGCAGATTCCGACGAAACGTGACCGCTTGTGGAATCGCGCACGCACTGGGCCTAGAATCGTCGACCTATCGGTCACGATCCGTCAACGGGCAGCGTGATGTCTCTGGTGATTGGCCCCTACCCGGGTGGTTTTGATTACTTTTAAAAAACGCTCTTTATGTGTTTCACTCAACTGAGTCACCAGTGCGCCCAAGAGCCCCGGCAGCAGCCCCTTGCGCCGCACCCGCGCGTTGTGCACGAACTGAAAGAAGCTCAGGTAAAACGGTAGATGCCTCTGTGAGATGCCACGGTGTAGGCGCAGCCAGGAGCGCAGCAGCGACCAGACGCCTTCCATGGTGTTGACGTGGTGAGGTGGACCCCTGGATGGAACGCATAAAGAGCGATTTCGAAGGGCTTGGTTGTACAATCACGTAAGCCAGCCAGGACGAACCAGAACCCTGCAGCCAACCGTTCCCATGATAAGGCTAGAACGCTACATGGCGGTAGCGTCCTAGCTGTCCAAATTCATCAAGGGCCTTGTTGGAAACATACCATGACGAACCTCGCGACGCTTTACCAAACCAACTATGCCGCCTGGGCACAGCGCAATGCCGAGCTGCTGCGTGAACGCCGTTTCGACGAGCTCGATCTAGAGCATTTGCTCGAGGAGCTGAGCGATATGAGCAAGAGCGATCGGCGCGAATTGCGCAGCCGCTTACTGGTCCTGCTCGCCCATTTGCTGAAGTGGGAATACCAATATGGCCAGCTCTCTGAGCGCTGGCGCGAATTCGACGGCCGCAGCTGGCGCTCGACCATCGTCGAGCAACGCAAGCAACTGAGCGATCTCCTGAAGCAATCGCCCGGGCTGAAGGGCGTTCTCGCCGACACCATCGAGGCGACCTATCCCGATGCCGTCGAGCTGGCCTGCGACGAGACCGGTCTGCCGCTGGAGAACTTCCCAGAGCACTGCCCCTATCCCTCAGAGCAGGTGCTTGATAAGCGTTTCTATCCCGAGCCTCGAACGTAATCCTGCAGCAACTGCTCGTCTGAGCCGCTTCAAGCCAATACTCAGTCGGTCAGGTTTTTCGAGCGGATAGGAAATCCAAACCTCCCTGAGCCTACAGGTTGGCCGGAGGAAGAAAGTGGCGGGGGTGGGATGCGTAGTCAACACCCAACAAGCGTGACTGACGGACGCCGGAGGCGCAGCGAGCTGCCGGGAGACGCGGGGGGCTGCACCGTTTCCTTCACGAGAGAGACGGCGGTTACCAGGAGACGCGCTGATCCCAGTCTCAAAGGGGCTCGAAGTCGAGCTCGGGCTAGTAGGAGGTCCCAGTCCGGCATCGGCTCCGGCACATCGTCCCAGGCGGGTGGGTGAGCTGCGCTGACGCAGCGAACGACCGAACCGGGATGGTTCGGGCTGGTACCCAGCGAAGCAGGACAGCGCAGCGCAGGGGCGCGCGGGGACGGGGTGCGGACGCGGCGGCTCACCGATGTAGTCAAGGGTTGCTCGACGGGAGCGGCCTCGGTGATGAAGGCGATGATGCGCCTATCCGCGTCGCGGTTGAGACAGACCAGGGGCAGCGACTCGAACAGTCGGGCCCCAGCAGCCACCGAAACGGTGGATGAAGCTCAGCGGTCCGGGCGCACCTCGAAATAGCGCCCGCCGGCGACTCGCTCCGAGAACGCCGAGGTGGTGCCCGCGATCGGCGTCACCGCGCGCTCGATCGCCTGGCCGATGCGCTCGATCTCCTGTCAGATCCGGGCCGACGATCTTGGTCGCGACCGGGGGGCGTGATGCCGGTGGCGAGCAGGCATCTCCATACTGGACTTGAGCTCGCTGCCAGAGGGATACCGACATGGCCGTCGAGTCAAAAGGATGCCTTACAGTTTTGTACCGCCATCGACATCGTCATCCTGATTCGGAGAAGTCGGCGATTTAGCGGTCTTCGAGCAAGCGTGCCAAGGTCTCGCTCAACGTCAGCACCCGTAGACCACTGACAACCGTACCGTACAGGTGCCCGAAATGGGTGCGATCACCGGTGACAAGGATATCCACCTTTGCCACCTCGGTCGACGCGAGGATCGGCGCATCCTTCTCCGGTAAACCATGCTTCACCGCGCGAGCAATCGCCGAGGCATCCGGCACCGGCGCGTAGTCGAGCTTTTTCCGCAACCCAGCGAGCACTCGCGAGCGGTGCGGACACTTGAGGGCGATGTTCCGGTGCGCCTCATCCCACGCAAACGCTGAGGTCATCAATTGGCATCGTCCTGCCGCGGCGAGTTCGAACAGCAGCAGCGCCGGGCTGCCATCCCGGTAGGCGGCGCTGAACAGGATGTTCGCGTCCAGGAACAAGCGCAACTCAATCGCCTCGACGCAGCGATGCGCGGACCCGTGCTGCAAGTTCGTCGGGAACCGCGTTCTCGCGCTCGAATTCCGCAACACGCTGCTCGGAATAGATCTCGACCGGATAGACGGCCGCCGGCCTCAACAAGATCGCGCCCTCGGCTGTTGTCTCCACCAGCAGCGGAGCATCCCCGGTCAGGCCGACCGTCCGCAGAATCGCTCGCGGAATGGTCACTTGGCCTTTCTTTCCCAGCTTTACCAGTTCCATCCTCAATACCTCTGCAAGCTGCATCGTTACCGAATAGCTTACGCCATATTCCGGCTTTCCGGAATCCGACCGACCCGACCAGGCCCTGCAAGCGCTTCGGCAACGCCGGCGATCCTCAACCCGTCGGCACCGCCTCCGCATCACGCATTGAGGCAACCGCCTCCGACGGCTCCCCGCGGCGCACCCCTAGCTGGCGCCACAGCAGATAGATCGCCGGGATCACGAATAGGCTGAGCAGCGGGGCGGTGATCATGCCGCCGACCATCGGCGCGGCGATGCGGCGCATCACCTCGGAGCCGATCCCGCCGACCAGCATGATCGGCAGCAGCCCGGCGAAGATGGTGGCGACCGTCATCGCCTTCGGCCGGATGCGCAGCACCGCGCCCTCTTCTATTGCGCCCTTGAGGTCGTCGACCGTGTTGAGCCGCCCCGCTTTGCGCCACTGCTTGAGCGCATTGTCCAGATAGACCAACATCACCACGCCGAACTCGGCGGCGACACCGGCCAGCGCGATGAAGCCGACCGCAACCGCCACCGCCACCGCCACCGCCACCGCCACCGCCAGGGTTGTAGCCGAGCAGAAAGATCAGCCAGAAGCCTCCGACCAGCGCGAACGGCAGCGAGAGCATCACCAGTGGAGCCTCGCCGCCGCTGCGGAAGGTCAGGAGCAGGAGCGGGAGCAGGAAGATGATTACGAGCGTCACTGGCTCGACCTGGTTCAACCCGTTCGTGCGCGTTCCATGTATCGTACTGCCCGCGCGGCACATGGACCATATGCACTTCAATCCGGTCAAGCACACTCATGGACGCGCCGCGCGCGATTAGCCCTACTCGACCTTCCAAGGTCTCGTCAAAGCCGGAGTCAATTCGCCCGACTAGGACGTCGGCAGGGTCGATGACATCTCCGGAGGCGAGGCATCACCGTCGTCGCAAATGGCATATAGCCTACGCAGTTACTCGACATCGCTGCTGCCTGCTAGAATCGAGCCATGAACTGCGACTGGGACGCCGCGAAGGCTGAAGCCAACCTGCGTAAGCATGGCGTCAGCTTCGAGGAGGCTTGCACGGTCTTTAAGGACCCGTTTGCCGCCACTGGCGCCGATCCGGACCACTCGATTGGCGAGGCCCGTTGGATCACCTTCGGTATCTCTGTTGCTGGTCGATTGTTGACCGTCGCGCACTGCGAGCGAGACGACGTGATGCGCATCATCAGCGCCAGAGCCGCGACCCGATCTGAACGACAACTCTACGAACATGGCTGACGCCAACGACCAGAAAGACGACCTGCGCCCTGAGTATCGTCGCGAAGATTTTCCCGCCGGTTTTGAACGCGGAAAGTACGCGACGAGCATGGCCGAAGGTTCCAACATCGTCCGCATCGACCCCGATCTGATCCAGGCATTCCCTGATAGCACCGCCGTTAACGAGGCCTTGAGAGCCTTGTTGCGGATCGCTGAGCGCAGCGCGCGCAAGCCCTAAGCTCGTTCCTTGAATCGGCCGCAGGACGCGGCGAAGACAGGTGGCGAGGTCTGCGAACAATGCAATCAGCGCCTTAACGCCGACTGCCCGACGATCAACCGTTACCACGTCGACGGCCAGCATCTGGATTCCAGGATACCCCTAGCCTTGGCGATTGACCTGCCCGCAGCCCAGCCGAACGACACGGGCTACGGTTGCAGCAACGCAGGCGCTCAGCCCGTTGGCACCATCTCAGCCTCACGCACTGCGGCGCCCTCCTCCGACGGCTCCCCGCGGCGCAGCCCGCGCTGGCGCCACAGCAGATAGATCGCCGGGATCACGAACAGGCTCAGCAGTGGCGCGGTGATCATGCCGCCGACCATCGGCGCGGCGATACGGCGCATCACCTCGGAGCCGATCCCGCCGATCAGCATGATCGGCAGCAAACCGGCGAAGATGGTGACCACCGTCATCGCCTTGGGCCGGATGCGCAGCACCGCGCCCTCCTCGATCGCGCCCTTCAGGTCGTCGACCGTGTTCAGCCGACCTTCTGCGCGCCATTGCTTAAGGGCGTTGTCGAGATACACCAGCATCACCACGCCGAACTCGGCGGCAACACCGGCGAGCGCGATGAAGCCAACCGCGACCGCCACCGAGAGGTTGTAGCCGAGCAGGTAGATCAGCCAGAAGCCGCCGACCAGCGCGAACGGCAGCGAGAGCATCACCAGCAGCGCCTCGCCAGCGCTGCGGAAGGTCCGGTACAGCAGCAGGAAGATGATCGCGAGCGTGACCGGCACGACCTGGTTCAGCCGTTCGCGCGCGCGTTCCATGTATTCATACTGCCCGGACCAGGTGAGCGAGTAGCCGGCCGGCAAGTCGACCTCCTCGCGCACCACCTGCTTGGCCTCGGCGATCCAGCTGCCGAGGTCGCGCCCGCGGATCTCGAAGAAGGTCCAGCCGTTCAGGCGTGCATTCTCGCTCTTGAGCATCGGCGCCCCATCGGCGATCACCACCTCGGCGACCTGCGACAGCGGCAC
>JAAAOQ010000126.1 GCA_009908845.1 Gammaproteobacteria bacterium | reverse complement strand
GTCACCGCCCGCTGCGGTGTCTCCGCCTTCTCGGTGTACTGCGCGTAGAACGCGGCGCGCACGAAGCGCCCGACCGAGGTGTTGGAGGCAGGCAAGCCTGAGGTTGCGACCCCGGAGTCCGGCTGCGCTGCCTGGTAGTCGCCAACGGCGGCCGTCGGTCGATCGACGTTGCTGAGGGCCTTGCTCATAATTCCGGCCATCGCCGTCAGGCCGCGACCGGCGTGAGGTAGGCGGGTTTGGTCGGGCGCGTTCGGCGTCGTCGCGGTCGCGTCGGCAGGGGCACGCGCAGGACGAGCCGCTCGACCAGGGCGGGGTGTGCTCGCCCGAAGAAACGCTCGGCCGCCATCGTGCCATCGGCGCAGCGGATGTCAATATTGTGCACGGCCGTGAGCGCAGCGAGCTTGCGGTCGCTCAGGCGATGGCGCCCGTGATGATGCAGCGACAGTTGGCCGTTGCGTCCTTCCACCCAGGCGCTGCTGCGCTGGATCAGCGCTAGCTGATCTTCAGTGAGCAGGCCTGTGCCGCTGCGCCCTTTGGCTCCGGCTTCGAGTCAGAGACGACCTTCGCCGGCAAGCCAGCGCAGGCCGTAAGGTGGGAGTTGGATGCGGCCGTTCGCCTCTCTCGCGAGGGTATCGTTCAGGAGGTCGATCAGCTCCCCGGTCAAGCCGGCATGATGCGGGAGGTCACCTTGCACCGACTGCGGCTGCTCGCTGAAGTTGGCCAGCACCAGGAGATGGCCGTCATGGCGGTGGCGGGCAAAGGCGAGCACATGGGCGTTGTCGTTCCACAGCGGGTGAAACAGACCGAAGTTGTGCATCTGCGGATGGGCGCGACGCACCTCGATCAGTCGCTTGATCCCCAAGAACAGCCGCCCCTCGATCGACGCTGGATCATGACGTCGCGCGGCCTTTGTCCAGTCCATCCGCGGGCGATGCAGCCAGCGATTGTCGTGCGCCTTTTCCGGATCATCCAGATAGCTCGGGTCGTTCGGCAAGCCGAGCTCATCGCCCATGTAGATGAGCGGTATCCCCGCACGGCTCAGTATCAGGCCGTAGATCAGGAGGACGCGGCTGATGGCCAGGTCGATCTCGGCCGCGTCGTTGCGCTCGATGGCCTGCTCGAGCCCAGCGAGCGACGCCGTGGTGCCGCTGATCCGGGTATCGCCGGTGGCGGGGTTGAATTGGAAATAGTCTCCGCGCGCGTACGAGCCGGGAAAGCGCCCGGTGTAGAAGTCATTGAGGAACTGCCGATGCGCCTGCGGGTCTTCGCCGATCTCGCACAGGGTCTCATCGCTCATGGCCCAGCCGATGTCGTCGTGGCAGCGCACGTAGTGGATGGCCGTTGCGCCCAGCAGCAGCCGCGGCGCCATGTGCATGGCCGCTGCCGCCAAGGTCGCTTTGCGCGTGGCAAGACCGCTCCACAGGTTGACCATGAACTGGTTGTTGTAAGCCAGCTCGCAGCGCCGGCCAGCCGTGGCCTCGACGCCGATGTAACGCAGCAGCTCGTCGGGCGGCACGATCGCCTCGGCCTTGAAGATCACGGCTGGCGCGATGACGCGCATCAGGGCTCGGTACGCCTCGATCAGCAGCTGCACCTCGGGCTGGTTCTGGCAATTCGTGCCCATCCGTTTCCACAGGAAGGGCGCAGCATCGAGCCGCAGTACATCGACCCCCTGATTGGCCAGGAAGCACATGATCGCGAGCATCTCGCGAAACACCGCCGGATTGCTGTAGTTCAGGTCCCACTGGTAGCGGTTGAAGGTCGTCCAGACCCAACGCCCGCTGCCGGCCATGTCCGGCACGAAGCTGAAGTTGCCGGGTGCCTGGTCGGGGAAGATTTCGGGCAGGGCTTGCTCGAACGCATCCGGCAGCGCGCGCTCGCTGAAGGTGTGATAGTAGGCGAGATACTGCGGGTCGCCGCTTCGCGCTCGCGCTGCCCAGTCGTGCTCGGCGGCCGTATGATTGAGCACCAGGTCCACGCAGAGCGCGATGCCGCGCTCGCGCAGGCCGGCGCTCAGCGCCCGCAGATCCGCAAGCGTGCCG
Source organism: Gammaproteobacteria bacterium (assembly GCA_009908845.1). Lineage (GTDB taxonomy): Bacteria > Pseudomonadota > Gammaproteobacteria > Chromatiales > Chromatiaceae > Lamprobacter. The sequence goes on along the minus strand of JAAAOQ010000126.1, from coordinate 8,422 downwards.
AGCGCGGGGTCGATGGCGCGATAGTCCATGATGGCGTAGCCGCCGTCGTTCTCGCCCGGACGCGGCTTGAGGAGCGACATGATGTGCAGGTAGCTGATGTGCAGCTCTTGCAGGTAATCGAGTCTGCCTTGGACCTCTCGCAGGGTGCCGGCGAAACGCTGCGGATAGAAGACGTAGCCGATCATGTTCGGCCGCTCGAACCAGTCGGGGGTGAGCTGGCGCTCGAGGTCCAGCAACCGCAGCGGCTCAGGGCGGGCCAGGTAGCCTTCGACCACGCAATCGAAGATGGCATCGGCCTGCGCTGTGGCGTCATCGCGCTCGCCATAGAGGCCCAGCAGCGGCCGGTGCGCATCTTCGAACCAGCGCTCGATGCGCAGCCAAAAGACATCGGCGTCGCGGGGCTCGAAGCGACCGGCAAGCCTGCCCGCATGCCGGTCACGCAGTCGCTCGAATGCGGCGCGGCTCTCGGGGCTCATCTGCAGCAAATTTTGCATCGGTCTCTTGGTGATTGGGTTTGCCGTCAGCCTGCTGTTGATCATCCCGCGGGAGCAGGTGCTCTCTTGGTTCTGAGCCACCCGCACCGCGAGCAAGCGAGCCGTAGAGGCGGAAGATTCGCGTCAGCCCCCCGCACGGGCGCGCTTCACACAACGCGTGCGTGCACGCGCCAAACGGATAGCGCTCAAGCAGATCTGCGGCGACCCGACCATGGTGAGAATTTAGCCTCGGTCAGCCCCCAGCGAGCCCTCGGGCGGATAGTCCAGGGTGTCGGTGATGCGTTTGCGCTGCGCCTCGTCCATGTCGGGAAACGGCAGCTCGTGCGCGGCAGCCCATTCGCGCACGCGCTGCTCGGCGGCCGCGCGCGCCTCGGCATCGGGCCCGCTGTCGCGGGCCATGTACAGGGTCTGCGCCGGCAGCGCAAAGCCAGTCCCAGCCTGCTGGATCGCCTGCATCACGCGCAGCATGATGTCTTCCTGGATCGCCAGGAACTCCGGGTATGAGCTCGTGCGAATGTAGGCGCGCAGCTCCAGCGTCAGCGCCTGGTCGCGAAAGCCGAGAAAGCGCGCGCGGATCGGAGACTCCTCGGTGTGAACCGTCATCGGATGGGCGTGCAGCAGCTCGCGCAGGGTTGCGAGCACATAGCGCAGCTGATCGGCGCTGGTCTCGTAGCGCAGCGGCAGGCTTTGCTGCAGCAGAAAGGTCTCACAGGCACTCAGGTTGACGATGTTACGCTCGGCCAGATCGGCGTTCGGAATGGTGATCAGCGAGCGGTCGAACTGGCGGATCTTGGTCGAGCGCAGGCCGATCGCCTCGACGGTGCCGACCGGATTCCAGCCCTGGCCATGGCGCTCGTCGAACCGGCACAGGTCGCCGACGCGGATCGGTCGGTCGGCGAACAGGTTCAACGCGCCGATGAAGTTCTCCAGCGTCGGCCGTGCCGCGAGCGCGATCGCCAGGCCGCCGACCCCGGCGCCGGCGACCAGGCCATAGACCGGAATCCCGAGATCCTGGGCCGCCGCAAACACCAGCCCCAGCACCGTGAACAGCGCAACGACGCGCGCACCCCAGCGGATCAGGCTGGCATCCGCGCGCTCGGTATTGCGCCTTGGCGCGGCGATCAGCGCCTCGGGAATCCAGCGCGCGACCAGCAGCACCAGCCAGATCAGGGCCAGCACCCGGGTCAGCTCGGCCAGATAGTCGGGCCAGGCGATCACCAGGCCGGTGACCTGCACCTGGTCATCGAGAAAACCGCGCAGCAGGGGCATCCAGAGCAGCAGGGTGAGTGGTGCGCTCAGGCGTCGCAGCAAGGTGGCGGGGCGGGCATCCCAGGCACGGCGGTGCGCCCAGCGCAGCACCAGCCCGAGCAGGACCAGGGTCAGTGCCAGACTGACCACGAGGATGACCCATTTCCACAGCACCTGGCCAGCGACGGGCCGCCGCGCCCAGTCGGGCAGGCGCTCGATCAGGTGCGGCGGCAGCATCCAGCCGGAGAAGCCGAGCGCCGTGGCGGTGAGGTCTCTGACGTTGTCAACGCGCGAGGAGCGGCGATAGGGCAGCCCCCGCGCCAGCTCGGCATAGCCGCGCGCCGAGGCGACCGTCTCCGGGCTGAACAGGAACTCACCCGCACGCGGACCTTCCTCGACGCGCGCGATGACGATGCCAGTGTCCGGGAGGCGCCAGCGCGGGGGTTGGTCGGCGAGCGGACCCTCACTGGCGTAATCGCTCGCCTCCGGGATCGCGTCGGCCTCGGGCAGATCGACGCGGGCGATGATCTCCCAGAGCCAGATGATGGTGGCAGTGGCGATCTCATGCTGCGCCGCGGGTGGCACGTTGCTCAGATCCATCAATTGCTTGCCCTGCTCGACGGCGCGCAAGAAGGTCTGCTGGCTTTGCGCACTGGGTGACTCGCGATACGCGGCATATTGCTCGGCGATCTGATCGGTGAGCCGGCGAAAGCTGTCGAAGGTCGCGCGTGGCGAGGAGGTGTCGGGCGGGCTGAGCAAGCTGGCGGTGGCGCTGGTGGCGAGCGCCGGGGTGGTGATGGCGATGCAGACAAGCACCGCGTGCAGCATCCAGCCCAGTCTCCAGCCCAGTCTCCAGCCCAGTCTCCAGCCCAGTCTCCAGCAGGGCCGCCAGTGCAGCAGCGAAGCGAGAGATTCAAGCTGCCACGGCATCGTGCCGACAGCGGAGGGCTGCCTCGGATTCATGCGCACAGCAACGAGCTGCCCTGGATTCACGCGGAACAGGCGGTTCTTCATGCGTGATTGATCGATCCGTCTGGTTGCTGCATGAGTCTGGAGAGCGCCGCAATGGCCTGCCGCAACTCCTGGGGTCGTCTCAAGGCTAGCGTGCCGGGCAGGCGTCACAAGCCGGCAGGCTGGACTGTTAAACTGCCCCTTCATCTCGGCGATCATAGCGAAATCCCTGGTGATCGCACGACGCATTGCACCGACGGCCTCTGATCTTCAACCATGTGGCATCATCGACCAATCGCGTTCTTGATCCTGATGTGTTTTACAGTCTCGATGACCGCGAGCGCCGAATCTCCGGCCCCAACACCTCCGCGCGGGGTCCTGTTCGAGGCGGTGCGCATCTTCGACGGCACCGCCGAGCAGCTCACCGAGCCGATGCAGGTGTTGGTGGTCGGCAACCGAATCGCACAGATCTCGGCGGAACCGATCGTGCCGCCAGACGAGCTTGAGCCCACCCGCATCCAGGGCGCTGGCCGCACCTTGATGCCGGGGCTGATCGATGCGCACACCCATGTGATGTACGCCACCCTGTCGCAGCCAGCCATCCTCACCAGCGATCTCGGTTTCCTCAATGTCGCCGCGACCAGGGCGGCGGCGGACATGCTGATGCGCGGCTTCACCAGCATCCGCGATCTCGGCGGTCCGGTGTTCGGGCTCAAGCGCGGGATCGATCTGGGGCTGGTGCCGGGGCCACGGATCTGGCCGGCGGGTGCCTTTATCTCCCAAAGCGGCGGTCATGGCGACTTCCGCCTGCCGAGCGAGCTGCCGGCGGCGCCGGATGCGTTCTCGTTCAGCGAGCGGGTCGGCGCCGCAGTGATTGCCGATAGCCCAGATGCGGTGCGCAAACGCGCCCGCGAGCAGCTCGCGCTGGGCGCCTCGCAGATCAAGCTGATGGCCGGCGGCGGCGTCGCCTCGAGCTACGATCCGCTCGATGTCACCCAGTACACAGTGCCTGAGCTGCGCGCCGCAGTCGAGGCGGCGGAGAACTGGGGCACCTATGTCGCCGTGCATGCCTACACGCCGCGCGCCGTGCGTCAAGCGATCGAGGCCGGAGTCGCCAGTATCGAGCACGGCCAGCTGCTGGACGAGGCGACAGTGCGCCTGATCGCCGAGCGGGATCTCTGGTGGAGCCTGCAGCCGTTCATTGACGATCAGCCATCGCCCTATGCCGAGGGTTCGATGAACCGGCGTAAGCAGCTGGCGATGTACGCCGGCACCGATCGCGCCTATCGGCTGGCCAAGCAGTACGGGATCAAGACCGCCTGGGGCACCGACATCCTGTTCAATGCGGAGAACGCGAAGCGCCAGGGCGCCAAGTTGGCGGTGATGGCGCGCTGGTACACGCCAGCCGAGGCCTTGCGCATGGCGACCGCAGACAATGCCGAGCTGCTGGCGCTGTCCGGCCCGCGCAGTCCCTATGAGGGCAAGCTGGGCGTGGTCGAAGAGGGCGCGCTGGCCGATCTGCTGCTGGTAGACGGCAATCCGCTCAAGGATCTGTCGCTGGTTGCTGATCCCGATCGGCATTTTGTGGTGATCATGAAGGACGGCTGGATCTACAAGAACAGCCTCACCGAATCAGCGCCTTAGCCTAAGCCTGATTCGTCGCATCGAGGCAGGCGCTCTTTGCAGCTCAGCGCACCGCCCCCACCAAGACTTGGCGGCCGATCAGCCGGGGGTGAAGGCCGCGCCTTGCGGCCGACGAATGCGATGGACCTTTAGTCAGGCGCTGCATCGGCGCGAGCGGAAGGCTTAATCCAAGGCAGACGCTAACAGCGCCGCTGTGCCCTCTGCGGCATCCTTGCCTAACTGCTGGAACGGCATTACGAGTGGATGATTGGCTCCGGCGAGGGCCGCGAGGTCGAAACGGCTGTAATTGAAACTGTCGTAAGCCCGTAGGAAGAACAGCTTGCGCTCCAGATCGGAGAGGCTGGTCCAGCAGGTGAACTCGGTAACGGCCTCAGCGCGCGGCTCATCGAGCCCCTGGACCTCGAGACGGTGGTTTTCGGCCTCGGGCAGATCGATCGTCACCCCGCGCGGCCGGTCGAAGTTGTTCATCACATGGGCGAGCGTCGTCACCGCCCGCTCTGGCGTATCCGCCTTCTCGGTGTACTGCGCGTAGAACGCGGCGCGCACGAAGCGCCCGACCGAGGTGTTGGAGGCGGGCAGGCCCGAGGTCGCGACGCCCGAATCCGGCTGCGCTGCCAGGTAGCTGCCGAAGGTTGCAGTTGGCTGATCCACATTGCTGAGGAAGGTGTAGTTGTCGAGATTCGTCAAATGCCAGTCGAAGCGCGGCGCATTGGTCATCACGCCAACGGGATTGTCGTAGACCGACAGCTCGCCCTGGTGGAACTCGATGACGAAGGAGGCACCGCTGGCGTCATTCACCAGATAATGGAAGGGTGACACCACGCCGCCCAGCATCGCGAGGGCCTCCAGCATCACTGGTTGCGTCGCGAGCGCGGCTTTCACCTCAGCAACGGTGCTGAACTGGCCTAGCGCCCAGAGCCCGAGATCGGACGCCGATAGCACTGCGGTTTCATTCGGGACTGGCGTCTCAACCCCGGCCGCCAACGGATAGGACAGCAGACTGAAGGTCAGCCCTTGCTCGTTTAGCCCCTCCAAGATCTTGAGATCCGCCGGACCGATGGACGCGTCTTGGGTCGGCAGCCGCGCCGGCATGGTCACCGCGAGCACGCCATAGCGGGTCGTGACGCTCAGCGGCGGATGATCCGCGACCTGCGAGCGCATCGCGAAGCCAGTCGGAAACCAGGCGACCCGATAGGGCAGATCAACCGTCAGCTCGAGCGTGCGTCCGAAATAGGCATTTCCAGCCGCGTCACGATAGACGAGTGATGTACACATGAGGATTTCCTCGGCCAGAGAGTGTCAATCGGCACCCCAGCGTTCGCTGGAGGCGAGCGGGCGGACGATCGGTTGGATGCAACGGGTCACCATTGATACCCGAGCTTCAAGCGCAGCGTCTGATCCGTTGTCTTGGTCTCTTCAGCCGGTTCGCCGTCGTAATCGATCTCGTATTCGATGCTGCCGATGAAGCCACCGACTAGCGGCACTCGCAGCCCTGTCCACGAGACCCAGAGACCCTTGGTCTGGTCGCTGATGGTACTAAAGCCCATGCCGTTGAAATAGAACTGCAACCGATCATTGATCAGGTCTTGCTCGTAATCGATGAACAGGCCAGGCCCCCAGGAGCTTTGGTCCGGTTGATCGTAGAAGTCTTCGCGGAGATAGATCGGACCCACCTCAGCGCTCAAACGGATGCTGTCGCTGCCACCGAACTGATAACCAATCGCGGGTCCGACAAGATAGCGTAAGCGTAAATCGGCAAATCGATCGTGCTTGAAGCGCAGCCACGCGGCACCATACCACGACGACCCCTGAAAGCGTCGCGTGTATTTGTTCAGCAAGGTCCAGTTCTCGGTCGTCTTGACACCGCGTGTGGTGTCGTATTCGAGCTGGCCATAGCTCTGCCATTCATGCCAACGACGCTGGTAGTTGAGTTCGAGGTCGAGATCGAGTTCGGTACTTTCCGAGTTTCCCGTCGCGTCCTGTATGCCAAGGTTTATGATCCCGCTCAGGTCAAAGCCATTGCCCATCTCCCAAGGCTCGGGCTCGATGATCTGGATCGCCTCGGGCGGCAGCGACAGGGGCTCGCTCGGGCGTGGCGGCTGGATGCGCAGCTGCTGCTGATCGCGCACGATGGCCGCGACGGTGATCACAGCGTCGTTGCTGAGCAGTGCCGGTGCTGGCTCGTCGAGACGCACCTCGCGCACCTGCTCCCAGTCGATGCTGATCTCGCCTGCGTAGTCGGTCTGCAGCTGCAGCTGGTCTCCCGCTTGGCGGATGACGTCGCCGGTGAGCCGGTCACCGTTGCGCAGGATGACTTCGTCCGCATTGACCGTAACGAGCATCGAGAGGCCAAGCGTCGCGATGGTTGACCGCTGAATCCACGATGGTGAGCGCTGAATCCATAATGGAGAGTGTCGGTCGTCGGGTAAAACAGCCATGGAAAAACCGAGTCTCCCCCGCCGTGAGGTTGATTGTTTGCGATGGTTCTACGGCCTCAGTCCAAGGGCGATGAAGAACCCGGCATCGGCCAGAGCGCTGATCACTCGGACCGCACCAACAACCACAGCATCCAGGCCAGCATCAAAATCACCAGCGCTGTCAGCAGCGAGGCCCCCGGCGAGGGATTCAGCGGATCAGGCGGCTGCGGCAGTTGTGGTGCCAAGGCCCGCGCTTGCGGGAGCACCGGGTAGATCTCCTCGCTTGGCGCGAGCGCGGCGTTGATGGCCCTGACTGAGAGGTCCGTCATTGGCAAGGCCTTGGGGATGAAGGTCGCGCCCGGCCCCTGATTGCCAAGACCCGCATCGATCGCAGGGGCGGGGCCGGCGATCAGTAGTTGCGTGACCAGTGTCTCGACGGGCGTGCGCAATCCAGACACCGGGCGTCCGTCCTCGGCGCTGCCGGAGAAGAAGGGTGCATAGTCTGCCGGAGTCAGCTGCGCTGGCTGCAGATAGGGAAACGCGATGCGATTGTTGCCTTGGCTCCAATCATTGATGCCCAGCAGCGGCAGACCGCGCTCGAGCAGGGCGAGCGCGGTCGAGTTGCCGATCGGTTGCATCAGGATGGCGGCGTCCGCTTCACTCTCGACCATCGCCTCGGCTAAGGCGTCCGGGGTGTCGCCCTCGACCGGCAGCAAGGCGGCTGAGAAGCCGAGGCCATCGATGATCGACTGCGCGGCGCGATAGCCGCTGGAGCCCTCGGGACCGGTGGCGATGAATTTGGCCTCGTCGAGACGTTGAATCTCGGGTTCGAGGGCGAAGGCCTGCAGATAACTGATCCCGACCAAGGCCACGGCTTCAACGCCCGCACGTCGTGGCGGCTGGCCGGTGTTCGGATCGACCGCGCCGGGTGAGAAGAAGGCTGGCGCGCTGACCAATGCCAGGCGAGCGCTGCCTTGTTCGACGGCGCCGAGGGGATCGGGTGAGCGCAGCAGCTGTACGTTGCGGGTTGGAAACGAGCGCCGCAGTACGCGCAGCACCTTGCCCGCTTCGCCATCCGCGTTGGCCGACAGGGAGACGGCGAGCCTCAAGGCTTGGCGCGGAGATTCGATGGCCTCGCCATCGAGCAGTCCCAGGCGGATCAGTTCGGCGCGCGCTACCTGGCGCGGGTCTTCACCGCGCAGGCTGACGCGGCGGGTCAGCTCGCGCATCTGCTCGATGCTGAGCGCACCAGCGAGCTGAGCGAGTACGCCGTTCAAGGCGGGGTAGGCGCTGGTGGCGTCATCGCGGTAGAGCAGTGCGGCATCGTAGGTGGGAAAGAAGCCGAGATCGTCATCGAGCAGCAGGAGATCGAAGGCCTCGATCTCGCCATCGGCCTCATGCACCAAGGCGACATCGATGCGGCCGTCAAGGACCTGGCCGTAGAGCTCGCCGCGATCGACCACGGGGACCGCTTCGATCGCACCAAAGGTCATACCGTAGCGCCGCAACAAGGGCTGCAGGCCATCGATGGGCCGGGTTTGGAATTCGTTGTCGACGCCAAGCCGAAGGCGAGCGGAGTGCTGCGCGAGGTCGGAGTATGACGCGATGTCGAGTGTCTCCGCGCGATCGCGCAGCATCGCCAGTCCATAACCGTTGTCAAAACCTCTC
>JAAAOQ010000202.1 GCA_009908845.1 Gammaproteobacteria bacterium | reverse complement strand
CGGCGCCGGCGCGCAGCTGCTCGACCGCGGCCGGCTCGCCATCGAGCTCGAGCTCGCGCATCCCGGCGGCCAGCTCGGCGGCGAGGCTGGCCCGCTCGGCCTCGAGCGCGGCGCGCTCGTTGCGCCATTCGCGCTGCACCGCGAGCTGCTCGTGCAGCGCCTCGATCTCGCCGGCGCGCACCAACAGGCGCTGATCGGGCTGGTTCTCGTCGACGCGATGCGCGAGCCGATCGATGCTTCGCTGCAGCTCCATGAGCCGGGCGCGCGCCGCATCGCGGCGAGCCAAAGCCTGCTCGGTCTGCTCGACGAAGCCGGGGCCGAGGTCCGGCAGCGGCGGGAGCCCAGCGCGCAGGCGTTCCTGCTCGGCTAGGGCGCCGATCACGGGCAAGGCGTCGAGACAGCGCTGCACCCAGTCGCGGCGGGTAGTGCGCTGCGCGACCTGGTCATCGAGCCGGGCGCAGGCCGCCTGCGCCTCGGCGACCGCCGCGAGCGCCTGCTCCCAGGCGTCGGGGCGCACCATCGCCGCGCGGCTGGCGTCCAGGCTCGCCTTGTGCTCGGCGAGCGCCGGCCGGATGCTGACCCCTTTGCTCTTGCGGCCGTCGAACAGGGTCTTGGCCTCGTCCTCCAGCGTCTTGAGGATGCGGTGCACCGGGGTGCCGGCGAGGCTGGCCGAGAACAGGGCCTCGCCGAGGTCGCCGCGGCCGTGCAGCAGCGACGCGGCACCTTCGCGCAGACGGTCCGAGTCCAACGCGAACACGGTGGTGAAGAAATCCCGGTCGACGACGCCGAGCAGACCGCTCAGTGCGTCGTCTGGCAGCGGCGCTCCGTCGCCGTCGAGCAGGGTGTGCTTGTTGCCCTTGCGCCGCTGGATCGCCAGCCGGCGGCCGTCGCGATCCTCCAGGGTCGCAGCGATGCGCAGCTCGCGGTAGCCGTGCACGAACCCGTCCGGCGTCTGGCCGGGGATGCCATAGAGTAGGTCGCCGATGGCGCGCAGCAGCGAGCTCTTGCCGGCCTCGTTGGGGCCGAAGATCAGGTGCAGGTCGGCGCCGCCGGCGGAGAGATCGAGCGCAAAATCGGTGAACGGCCCGAACGCCGGCGCGGCGAGGCGGGCGAATCTCAAGGCTCACCCCCGCTGTCACCCCCGTTGTCTCCCCCGGAATGGCGCAGGGATTCGAGCAGCAGGGCGCGCACCTCGGCGAGCAGCGCCGGGCGCTGTTCGGCGGTCAGCGCGTCCTCGAGCTCGGTGCGGATCTCGGCCGGGAGGATGCCGAGCAGGTCGCGGACCTCGGGCGGCGCCTCGGCGGTTGGCCCAGTTCCTGGCCCGGAGGCTGGCTCAGTGGCTGGCCCGGAGGCTGACCCAGCGGCTGGCTCGGACGTCGGGCACTCGGCCGCGGCGAGGCCCGCGAGCAGGATCCGGGTCAGGTCATCGCGCTCGGCGAGCCGTTGCAGGTCATAGACCGGCGCGGTGGCGAGCTCGAGATCCTCGATCCAGACCCGATCGCCGCCGGTGATCTGCGCGCGCGCCTGGCACTGGGCCCGCCATGCCGGCAGACTCCGGGCGAGCCCCCCATGCAGCGGGGTGTGACCGGCCAGCGCCAGCCGCGTCGCCAGCAGCCGACCGTCGGCGTCGTCCAGCGCTCGGGTCAGGGCATCGTCGACACGCACCAGCGCCGATTCCGGCGCATCGATCCCGGTCAAGTCCACCTCCAGCCGTGCCCAGCGCACCACATCGAGCGGGCGATGCACCGCATCGACGACCTGCAGCGCCTCATCGACGCGCACCAGCTGGCAACCGCGCGCGCCGGTCTCACGCACATGCCGACCCTGGAGGTTGCCTGGAAAGATCACCCAGGGCGCGCGCGCGAGCACCTGCGGCTGATGCACATGCCCCAGCGCCCAGTAGTCATAGCCCTTAGCGGCCAGATCCGCCAGCGTGCAGGGCGCGTAGGTCGCATGGCCCGGCGCGCCCGCGAGGCTGGTATGCAGCAGGCCGATGTTGAAGCGGCCCGGGCGCGGCGGCGGATAGTCTGGGACCAGGTTCTCCGGCACCTGCCGGTTCGGGAAGCCGCGCCCGTGGATCGCCACAGGCAATTGCTCTAGCTCCCGGGTCTCGGGCTGGCGGGTCGAGAAGAAATGGACATTATCGGGCGGGTCCAGCCGCCGCGTCAGCACCGAGGCCGCATCGTGGTTGCCGGCGATCACGTAGACCGGGATCGCCGCCTCGCGCAGGCGCGCCATCTGGCGGGTGAAGAAGAGCCCGGTGCTGAAATCGCGCCAGTCGCCGTCGTAGAGGTCACCGGCGATCAGGACGAAATCGACCGCCTCCTCGAGCGCCAGCTCGACCAGGTTCTCGAAGGCCCGCCGGGTCGCGCCGCGCAGCAGTTCCACCGGGGCGCCTTCATAGGCATCGAGCCCGACCAGCGGGCTGTCGATATGGGTATCAGCGGCGTGGATGAAGCGGAACATGCAGGCGGCAAGTCAGAGAACGGAGATTCGCAGCGTCGCGGGTGCGTCATCCTGAAACGGGAACCGGCATCTGTCCACCGGCGCGGATCGGACCTCCAGCCCGAGCGCTCGCCGCGCGTTGAGGCCCCGTCGAATCCGCCGGATCATCACCGATCGCAGGCCAGTCGCTCGACTGCTGACGCGCGCTATCGAGGCCTCCCAAGCCGGGCCGCGATCGCCTCGGCCAGACTCGGCGCATCGAACACCGGCGGTTGGATATCGACCTCGAGCCCGAGCTGCTCGATTGCTGCAGCAGTGGTCGTGCCGATCGCGGCGATCAGCACACCGGCCGGCACCTCGGTGCCGCCTATCGCCTTGAAGAAGTTCTCGACCGTCGATGGACTGGTGAACGAGAGGCAGTCGAGCTGGCCGCTGTGCAGCAGCCGCTTGATCCGCGCTGCCTCCTCCAACGCCGGCGGCTGATTCTCGTAGACGGTCAGCGCCGTGCAGCGCCCGCCATGTTGGGCGAGCACCGCCGGGATGGTGCCCAACGACAGGGAGCCGCGTAGGAACAGAAACGACTGGCCGGCGATCGCGGCCGGGTCGATGGCCGCCATCAGATGCACCGCATCGGCCCGCTTTGGCAGCGGCTCGGTCTCGACACCATACTGCGCGAGCGCCGACGCGGTCGCAGGACCGACCGCCCAGACCCGACTTCGGCGCAGACCGGCGAGGTGCTCGGGGGCCTCTCTGCCGAGTCGCTCGCAGAAGCAGTGCGCGGCGTTGGCGCTGGTGAAGAAGACCCCGGCAAAGCGAATCGGATCGGGTAAGGTCCAGTCATCAATGCAGCGGATCGCGATGGTCGGGAACAGCAGGGCGCGCAATCCGGCCTGCTCCAGCGCATCAGCGAAGGGCTTGGCCTGCTCGCGCGGCCGGGTGACGAGGACGGTCTTCATTTGGGCCTGTTAAGCTGAATTTTGAGCAAGGCATCGGCAATCGGACCGGAGAAGATAGAGGATCGCACTGCGAAACGCAGCGACCGGTTGGTGCCGACGAGCCTTTGCAGGCCCTGCCCGCTGCAAACATTGGGATTGTCGATGGCCCAGATCCTCTACCTGCACGGCTTCGCCAGCGGCCCGAAGCCCCAAAGTCCCAAGGTCGCCCTGCTGCGCACGCTGGGCCATGAGGTGCTCTGCTTGGACACCCAAGGCGGCTACCGGCCGGAGGACTATCAGCGCGCCGCCGCGGCGCTGCCTCTTACCCATTCGTCGCCCAATTCATCACCCGACCCATCGACTGGCTCAGCACCTGATTCGCCGACGCATTCGTTGCCGGACCTGCTGGTCGGCAGCAGCCTCGGCGGGTTCTGGGCGCGCCGGCTCGGCCTGCGGCTCGGTCTGCCCTGGATCGGGCTGAATCCGGCCCTGCGGCCATCGGCCACGCTGGCGCGCTATGGCGGCAGGCTGCAGCGCTTCGACGTCGATGCCGATTTCATCTGGAGTGCCGACGATGCGCGCGCCTATCGGCCCCTCGAGCAGGCGCCGGTCACGGGCTCAGCACCCGGCCTGATCCTGGTCGCCGAGGATGATGATGTAGTCGATGCCAAGGAGACCCTGGCGCTGGCCGGGGACTGCAAGCGCTTGGTGCTTCCGCGCGGCGGGCATGAGCTGGCCAACACCGCTGATTATGCCGATACCTTGGCGCGGTTCATCGAACGGATCACGGCCGCAGCGCCCTGAGCAGACCCCATAAGCCTGGCCGATAGGCGGCACGATATCGCCATTCCGCCTGATCCCTTCCGCCTGATCCCTTCCATCTGATCCGTTCCGCCTGATCGCCGGACAGAAGCCGGCACAGGGCTCGTCCCCGTTCAGCCCCCGCCAGACTCTCCGTAGGCGAATACAGAAACAGCCACTTCAGTCAAATTGCCTTCCAGCGGATTCATGGCAGCCGTTCTGTCCGCAGCAGCGCTGCCGGAAGGCTTCGATGTGACTGAGCCGTTATACTGGTGGCCTGTCGAATCTGGAGTCCATTCTGCGATCACAAGATGAAGAAACGCATTCTCACAACGATGATCTTGATCCTTGCAGCGACCACCATCGAGGCCTGTTCCTGGGCCGGCAAGACGACAGGTAAGGCGGTCAACGTCGTCGAGAAAGGCGCCGGCGAGTTCGAGAAGGCCTATAAGCAGGAGCGCTCGGCAGAGGACGCAACGCCGCAAGCCGAATGAAGATCTACAACCTGTTCCCACTCTTGGCCGGGCCGTTCGACCAATGGGACCCGCATCTGGATCGCGCTGCGGAGATGGGCTTCGACTGGGTCTTCGTCAACCCGGTCCAGCAGCTCGGCCGCTCCGGCAGCCTGTATTCGATCGCCGACTACTTCGCCATCAATCCGGCCTTGGTCTCGGCCGACTCCGAGTTCGAACCCGACGCCCAGGTCCAGGCGATGGCCGAGCACGCCGGCGAGCGGGACCTATCCCTGATGATCGATCTGGTCATCAACCACTGCGCCGAGGACAGCCCGCTGGTGCGCGAGCACCCGGATTGGTTCGTGCGTCAGCACGGGCGTATCCAGCATCCGTTCTGCATCGAGGACAACGGCAACAAGGTGGTCTGGCGCGACCTGTCCCAGTTCGACCATCAGCGCGCATTGCAGCAGGCCGATGATCCAGACGGCCTGCTCGCCTACTTCGTCAAGATCGTCGAGCACCTGATCACACTCGGCTTCCGCGGTTTCCGCTGCGATGCGGCCTATCAGCTTCCGGCCGAGCTCTGGCAGCGCCTGATCACGGCGGTCCGCGACAACCATCCAGAAACGATCTTCGTCGCCGAGACCCTCGGCTGCACGCCGGAGCAGACCCGCAAGACCGCCGAGGCCGGCTTCGACGCCATCTTCAACAGCGCCAAGTGGTGGGACCTGCACGGCAACTGGCTGCTAGAGCAGTACGAGCTGACGCGGCAGATCGCGCCCTCGATCGGCTTCCCGGAGAGCCACGATACCCGGCGCATGTTCGAGGAGTTCGACAGCAACATCGATGCGCTGCGCCAGCGCTATCTGTTCACGGCACTGTTCGCGAGCGGCGTGATGATCCCGATCGGCTTCGAGTACGGCTTCCGCAAGCGCCTCGATGTGGTCGAGACCACACCCGACGACTGGGAGGAGCCGAACGTCGATCTCACCGGCTTCATCCGACAGGTCAACGCGATCAAGGATCAGGTGCCGGTGCTCGACGGCGAGGGCCGAATCGAGCGGCTCGATCACCCGGACCCGGCGATCCTGGTGATGCGCAAGCATGCGACCGACGGTCCTGGTCAGGCCCTGTTGGTGATCAACAAGGACCCCTGGGCACGCCAGCGCTTCTATGTCGAGGATCTGCGCCATCTTCTCCAATCACCCGGACCGATCCGCGACCTGTCGCCGGACTGGCCAATGGATGAGCTGCCGGCCCCGTTCGAGTTCTGGCTCGGACCGGGGATGGCGCGGGTGCTGGTCTCGTCGGACGCCTAGACCGAGGATCCGCCCCGCTGACGGCGCTGGTCCAGCGATGCCCGTGCGGTCTGCCAGGCTCAATCAATGGAGCTGCACCCGCTCATTGAGGGCAGCCAGTACGGTGCCTTACAACCATGCCGACCAACCGCGTCACCTTCAGCTTTTTCCAGTACCCGCGCAGCTATAGCCCGGTCGCGTTCATGTTCATGGGCTTTCGTCGCCTGTTCATCGGCGACGATGTACCGGAAGGCGATGTGCGCCTGATGGGCTGTGGCGGCGGCGATGGATTCTCGATCTGGCCCGATCCGCGCACCTATTGCCTGATGAGCGCGCTGCCCGACCCGGCCGATGACCGCCGCCTGCGTCACAGCCGCTTCTACCAGCGGATCGCTGGCCCGAGCCGGAAGCAGTTGCACATCGAGCTAGAGCCGATCTCCGGGCACGGACGCTGGGACGGCGAAGAGCCCTTCCAGTACACCGGAAATCAACCGGGCGACGGCCCGATCGTCGTACTGACCCATGCCCGGGTTCACCGCCGCTGCATGCGTGCCTTTTGGCGCAGCGTTCCGGCAATCCGCGAACATCTGCGCACGGCTGCGGGCTGCCGGTTCCATATCGGTTTCGGCGAGCATCCGCTGCTGACGCTGGCCACCTTCAGTCTCTGGGACAACATTGAACGTGTCCGCGAGTTCGCTTACCACCAGACCCCCCATCACCAGACGCTGCGCGCGGCCCGGCGCGAAGGCTGGCTGTCCGAATCGATCTTCGTGCGCTTTCGCGTCTTAGGCATCGACGGCGACCTCGACGCCTGGCCACAGCGACTGCTGCAATAGGCCTGTTTCATGCAGCCATCGGCACAAAACGACGCCTTCGCACTCCAGCCCGGACAGAACTGTTGGCGGGTCGAAACGACCGACCGCTTCGGCGTCTGCGTGGATGGAGAATGCTACTTCGCGATGCTGCGCGCCAGCCTGATCGCGGCGCGCCGGTGCATCGCGATCGCAGCCTGGGACATCCATAGCCGGGTGGAGCTGGTCCGTCCCGACCCAGGCGACGGCTGGCCGACCGCGCTCGGCGACCTGTTCGTGCGGCTACTCGAGACCCGCCCCGAGCTCGAGGTCTTCATCCTGCTGTGGGACTATGCCCCGATCTATCTGCTCGAGCGCGAGCCGCTGTTCTTCGGCGAGGCCCCCTGGGGCAAGGATTCCAGCAAGCGCCATCCGCGCCTGCATTTCATCAAGGACGGCCACCATCCGCTGATGGCGAGCCAGCACCAGAAGCTGGTCGTCATCGATGGTGCACTGGCCTACTGCGGCGGATTCGATCTCAGCAAATGGCGTTGGGACACCAATGCGCACCAGGCCGAGGAGCCGCGCCGCTGCGACCCGGATGGCGACCCCTATCCGCCGTTCCACGATCTCCAGGTCCTGGTCGACGGCGCCGCCGCCATCGCGCTCGGTGAACTCTTCGCCGACCGTTGGGAGCGCGCCGGCGGCGGTCGTCCGCCCGTGCTCCAGCAGGCCAATGCGCCCACGCCTGCCGAGCGGGCACTGCATGACCCCCCGCATGACCCCTGGCCGGCCGGGCTCGAGCCGCTCTTGGAGGCGATGCCGGTCGGCATCGCGCGGACGCTGCCCGCCTTCGACGGGCAGCCCGAGGCCCGGGAGTCGGAACAGCTCTACCTGGACATGATCCGCTCCGCCGAGAAGCGGCTCTATATCGAGAACCAATACCTGACCTCACGCCGCATCGCCGAAGCGCTGGGGGAGTCCCTCGAACAGCCGCAAGGCCCCGAGATCATCCTGATACTACCGCGCGAGACCGGTCACTGGCTGGAGCAGCACACGATGGATCTGATCCGGGCACGGCTGCTCAAGGGCCTACGCCAAGCGGACCGATATCAGCGTCTGCGGGTGTTCTATCCGGCAGTCGACGGGCTTGGCGACGCCAGCATGATGGTCCATGCCAAGCTGATGATCGCCGACGACCGTATCCTGCGCATCGGCTCGTCTAACCTGAGCAACCGCTCGATGGGCCTCGACAGTGAATGCGATCTCTGCATCGTCGCCGACAGCGAAGCCGCGCATCGTGCGATCCGGCGGCTGCGCCAGCGACTGCTGGCGATGTTCCTGGCCGTCGAGCCGGGCCTCATCGCGCAACAAGAAGCCGAGACCAGCGCAACCGCGCGGGCGATCGCCCGGATTCAAGACACCGAGCGGGGCCATGAGACCGAGACCGACGCGATGCAGCCGGCCCCCGAGCACAGCCTGGAACCGCTCAGCGACGAGCTCGATCCCGAATGGGACCGCCAGCTCCCGGATGAGCGCCTGATCGATCCGGATCAGCCGCTCTCGGCCGAGCTGGTCAGTGAGGTGGTGGTTGGCGAGGAGCACGAGCCTCACGCACGCTGGCGGACCTGGATCGGCATCGCTGCGCTACTGGTCTTCATCGCGCTAGCCGCGGCATGGCGCTGGACCCCGATCGGTGAGTGGCTGCAGCCGGCGATCCTTGCCGAAGCGGCGCGCGCGCTGAGCGACTCGATCTGGGGCGCCCCGCTCGCGGTGGTCCTGTTCGTGCTCGCCAGCCTGGCGGCAGTACCGGTCACCCTGCTGATCCTGGTCACGACGCTGGTATTCGAGCCGGTGAGCGGGGCGCTGGTCGCCCTCGTCAGCGCGACCCTCTCGGCGATCGCCAGCTATGGGATCGGCGGCTACACCGGCGCGCGCGCGGTCGAGAAACGTCTGGGGGGCCGGCTCGCCGATCTGCGCCAACGTCTGACCCAGCGCGGCATCCTCGCGGTCGTCACCCTGCGCATCGTGCCGGTCGCCCCCTTCGTGGTGCTCAACCTCGTTGCGGGCGCGATGCGCGTGCGCTTCCGCGATTATGTACTCGGCACGGTGCTCGGCATGAGCCCCGCGGTCATCGCGATGGCCTTCTTCGCCGAAGGACTGTTGACCCTGCTCGGTCGCAGCGATATGCGCTCACTGGCGCTGATCGTCGCAATCCTGCTCGCGCTCGTCGGCGTCGTCTGGCTTGGCCGCTGGCTCGCAGGCGCTGATGACTGATGGAGCTCGGCCCGCGCAGCAGCCCGATCCAACGCAGCATGCAGGCGCCGATCATCGTCGCGACCTACAACATCCATCGCGCCGTCGGCGGCGACAGGCGTCAGGACCCGCTGCGCATCGCCGAGACCATCGCTGCGCTGGACGCTGACATCGTCGCCCTGCAAGAGGTCGAGACGCCGGCGCGCCCGGAGCCGCTTATCCTGCTGCAGCGTCTGCTCGAGCACGGCTACGAGGCGCTGCTCGGGCATACGATGCGCCGCGGCCCGCACCACTATGGCAACGCGCTGTTGAGCCGGCTCCCGATCACCGGCCACCGGCTGATCGATCTGAGCCAGCCGGGTCGTGAGCCGCGGGGACTGATCGACGCCCGGCTGCGCCTCGGCCCCGACTCGACGGCGCCGGTGCTGCGCTGTCTGGCGACCCACCTCGGTCTGCGGCCCTGGGAGCGACGGCGCCAGATCGCTCAGGTCAGCGCTGCCCTGGACGCACGCGCACCAGCCAGCGCCGCAGCTGAGCTCGCTCGGACGGTGCTACTCGGGGATTTCAATGAATGGCGCCGTGGCCATTCCCGCCTCGCTCCACTCACACGACTGCTCTCGCCGGTCCCGAACCGCGCCAGTTTTCCCTCGATCTGGCCCCTACTCGCGCTGGATCGGATCTGGCACGGGAGCGGACTAAGCCTGGAGCATCTCGAGGCCGTGCGCACCGCGAGCACCCGAGCCGCCTCCGACCACCTGCCGGTGCGGGCCCGGCTGCGGCTGACCGGTTGAATGGCCTCTTCCTAATGACACCGCAACGCAGCTGCGCGCGCCCGGGGCCTGCTGCAACCCCTATATCAGCCGCTCTATCAGCTCATCCCGAGCGCTTGATCTCGTCCCCAGCGCGCCGCCCCATCGGGGTGATCGAGCCGCTATGATCCGGCGGACTAGCGCCTTCGGTCAGGGCCCCGCCGGTGATCACCGAGCGCAGCGCCTGCTCGGCGCCCACCGCCAGCGGGCGCACCCGGCTGCGCTCGAGGTAGAGGGTGTACCCGCCGATCTGATAGCTCATCGGCAAGTAGACGGCGACAAGATCCTGTCCCTCGTCGCCCCCCTCCACTAGCGGCAGATCGGCATGCTCCTGCATCATGAAACCCACCATCGCGATCGACGCATCGCCAACCGGCAGGGTCACCACGACGGGACGTCCCAGGTCTTGATCGCCGGTGCGCGCAAAGAAGCGTGCGACATCCTTGAGGCCCTGGAACAGGCTCTTGACCAGCGGAATGCGATCCAGCACGCGCTCGGCAAGCTCGACCAGCCAACGCACCAGAAACAGGTTCGCGAGCAGACCGGCCGCCAGCGTCACGAGCAGCCCGCCGTAGGGGATCATGCGGTTGACGGCCTCGCCGAAGCCCGTCTCGCCGTCCCCGGCCGGGCCGCGGGTGCCGATCCATTCCCAGACGGTTCCGTCCACTCCGCCCGGCCGGACGGCCACCATCGTCGCGAACGATACGAGCACGTATGTGACCGTGACGATCAGCACGGAGTAGATCATC
>JAAAOQ010000154.1 GCA_009908845.1 Gammaproteobacteria bacterium | reverse complement strand
GCCAGAGAACATCGAGGTGCTTGCGGCGGCGCTCGGCACCGAATACGAGGTGTTCTTCGCGATCTCCGGCGATGAGGCCATCGAGCTCACCTCGTCCCAGCGCATCGATCTGATCCTGCTCGACATCATGATGCCGGAGGTCGACGGGTACGAGGTCTGTCGGCTGCTCAAGCTGGACCCAGAGCTGGCCGAGATCCCGGTGATCTTCGTGACCGCGAAGACCGACCTCGAGGACGAGGCCAAGGGCTTCGCGGTGGGGGCCGTCGACTACATCACCAAACCGATCAAGCGTTTGACCGTTCGAGCCCGCGTCAAGACGCATCTGGAGCTCAAGGCGAGCCGCGATCGGCTCAAGGCCCTCGCCAATCTCGACACCGTTGCCGGCCTGCCCAATCGGGCGACCTTCGATCAGGTGCTCGAGCGCGAGACGACGCGCGCGCAGCTTGAGGGTGCGCCGCTCTCATTGCTGTTGCTCGGCATCGACGCCTTCGATCTGGTTGCCCAAGCACAGGGGCGCTCGGCTCTGCAGCGGTCGGTCGAGCAGGTCGGCTACGCCGCTGCCGCCAAGGCATCGGGGCCGCTCGATCTGTGCGCGCATTACGGGGGGCCGCAGTTCGCGCTGCTGTTGCCGCATGCCGATGTCGCCACCGCCTCGGCGCGCGGCGCGGCGTTGATCGATGCGGTCGCGGCACTCGGGCTCCAGCATGGCGAAGGTGCCGCGCGTCGACCTCTTACAGCGAGCGTGGGCGGGGTCAGTGCCGATTTCGTCCTCATCGATCCGGCCATGCGTGTGCGCCCGCAAGAGATGACGCTACTGGCAACCCGGGCGTTGGATGAGGCCGCCAGAAGTGGTTGCGGTCAGCTGTCGCTGCGCCGCTGGGAGATGCAGCCGATGGGGTTCTAGGGACCTAAACGGGGAGGGACGGCTCGATGAACCGACTCTGGGGCGCCCTCGCATCGCTGGCACTGCTGGTGCTTATCCTGCTTGCTCCGGTGTCTCCGTCGTGGGCGGCTGATGGGAATCGGCCCAAGGGTGGGGCGCTGCTCGTTGCCAGCGATCAAGCGCGTTACAGCACGATCGGTCATCTGGAGCTGCTGTCGGACCCAGACGGCTCGCTGACCCTGGAGGCGGTGCGCTCGGCGGCCTACCGTGATGATTTCGTGCCGACGACCGGTACCACGCCGAATCTCGGCTTCGAGCGCAGCGTGGTCTGGGCGCGGCTGCGGATCGACAACCGGCTCGAGCATCCTGCGACCTACTACCTCGACCTCGCCTATCCGCTACTGGATTGGGTGAGCCTCTACATTGTCTCGTCGTCCGGTGTGACTGAATACCATACCGGGGATCGCGAGCTCTTCTCCGCGCGCCCGGTAGCGGCTCGGACCTTCCTGTTCCCGGTCCAATTACAGCCCTCACAACCAGTGACGGTCTATCTGCGCGTCGAGACGGTCGGCTCACTCAACCTGCCGCTGGATCTGCTCTCCCAGAACGCGGCCTTCGAACGCCTGAGCATCGAGACCGGGATGCTTGCGCTCTACTACGGAGCGCTGCTGATGCTGGTGATCTACAACCTCTATCACGCCTGGCGGCTCCAGGACGTCAATGCCGCCAACTATGCGGCGTTCATCCTCGGCTATATCGCCTTCCAACTGGCGCTCAACGGGCTCTCGTTCCAATTCTTCTGGCCCAATCATCCCTGGTGGGCCAATGTCAGCCTACCGATCTTCCTCTGTGTTGCCTATCTGCTCGGGGTGCGCTTCAGCCGCTCGATCCTGGATACCGCGACCAAGGCACCGCAGATCCATCGGGTGCTCGGCATGCTGCGCTGGCCCGCGTTCGCCGGCATCCTACTGGCGTTGTTCGGTCCTTATGACCTGGCATTGCCGTTCGCGGTCGCGCTGGTCTTCACCGTCGTGCTCTTCATTGCGGTGGGGTTCAAGATCAGTCTGCAGGGCTACCGTCCGGCGCGCTATTACTCGCTGGCCTGGACGGTCTTCCTCGGCAGCATGTTCATCTATGCGCTGACGGTCTTCGGGGTCCTACCGACCAACTTCTTCACCGCCTGGGTGACCCAGTTCGGCTCGGTTTGGCAGGCCGTGATCCTGGCCTTTACGATCTCGGACCGCTTCTATCTGCTCGAGGAGCAACGACGTGCGATGCAGGCCTCCTACGCGCAGGCGCTCGAGGAGGCGAACGATGAGCTCAATGCCGCAAAGGCCGAGCTCGAGGATCGCGTCGAGGACAGAACGCGGGAGCTGACCGAGTCGAACACACAGCTGCGCGACCAAAAAGAGGTGCTGCGGAGCGCTGAGCGCAAGGCGGATGCAGCGAACCGGGCGAAATCCGAGTTCCTGGCCAATATGAGCCATGAGATCCGGACGCCAATGAATGCGATCGTCGGTTTCCTGCATCTGCTCAGCGAGAGCCGGCTCGAAGCGGTCCAGCGTGATTATGTCGACAAGGCCGAGCGCGCTGCGCGCGCACTGATGCACCTGATCCGCGACCTGCTCGACTTCTCCAAGATCGACGTGGGGAGACTCGAGCTCGAGGCCGCACCGTTCGATGTCGGCGAGCTGGTGACCGAGTCGCGCGACCTGATCGCGTTGGCCGCGCGCGAAAAGGGCCTCGAGCTGCGGACCGAGCAACGGGGTGTCGAGGGTTGCTGGGTCGTCGGCGATCAGGCCAGGCTGCGTCAGGTGCTGGTCAATCTGCTGCACAATGCGGTCAAGTTCACGCCCTCGGGCGAGGTCTGCCTCGAGGTCGCCTGTGAGCCTGCCGAAGAGGGCGCAGAAGAGGGCAGGGTGCGGCTCGAGATGACTGTGCGCGATACCGGTATCGGTATCGCCGAGGGACAGCGCAAGGGTCTGTTTCGGCCTTTCACCCAGGCCGATGCGTCGATCACCCGGCGCTTCGGCGGCACAGGTCTCGGGCTCTCGATCTCGCAGCGCCTCGTGCAGCAGATGGGTGGCGAGATCGCGCTCGAGAGCCAGCTCGGCGTGGGCAGCCGCTTCTCGTTCGCGCTTTCGTTGCCGATGGCTTCGCCGCAGGCAGGCAGCGGACAGGGGCCTGTTGAGCGCGTCGGTGACGAGCGCCTGGCCTCCGAGCGCCCGTTGCAGGGTATGCGGGTACTCGTGGTCGAGGACCAGCCGCTCAACCAGGAGGTGATCGCGGCGCTGCTGCAACGCGGCCGGGCACAACCGCTGATCGTCTCATCGGGGATCGAGGCGCTTGCGAGATTGCGTGCACGCGAGGCGGTCGATGTGGTCTTGATGGATCTCCAGATGCCGCAGATGGATGGCTATGAAACCGCCGAGCGTATCCGTTCGATTCCAGGCTATGCTCAGCTGCCGATCATCGCGGTTACCGCCCATGCGGGCGCCAGTGAGCGCAAGCGTTGCCTTGAGGCGGGCTTTCACGGACATCTCGCCAAGCCCGTCGACCATCGGCAGCTCCTACGGGCGTTGCAGCGCCTCTGGCGGCCTGCAGCGCGGCGCTCGGAAGGGCTCGAGGCGTCCGAGCAGGTCCCGGACGCTGTCTCTCAGACTCGGTCGCTGGAAGCGCCCGTCACGGCTGACCTTGAAACACGCACCGCCCCGGGTTCAACCGGTACCGAGCTGGCACCGGGGCTGAGTCGGCCCGATGACGGAGAGACGGGCGCCCACTGTCGGCGGCTGCGGCGCTTCGCCGAGCACTTCGGTGAGCATCCGGCGATGATCCGGGCCTCCCTGGAGGCTGGCGAGCGGACAGCGGCAACCGAAGCGGCGCATACCTTGGCCGGGGTCGCCTTGACGCTCGGCATCCCGCAGGTGGGCATCGCCGCGCGGCAACTCGAGCACTGTGTTGATGTTGACAGTGGTGATGTTGAAGGGGAGGCGGCATGCGCGGCGCTGGAGTCGGCGATGAGACGTGCGCTCGAATCGATCGCGTCGTTGGACACCGACTGCGGCCTCGAGGATCGTCCAGAGGGCCAAGGCGCGATCCCGGAAGCCGCAGAGCCGATGGGCCGAGCCGCCCTGAGAGCGGAGCTGTTGCGTTTGGATGGGCTATTGGCAGGGCGTAATCTACGTGCCCGCGTCGAGGTCGAGCAGTTGGTGCAATGCACGGTCGACGCCGAACTGCGTCCTCTGCTCGATGCCGTGGGCGAACGGGTACGGCGGTTCGATTTCGAGGGTGGTCGCATTCAGCTTTCCGAGCTGCTCGCGCGGCTCGGACCTGGCGAGCCTGCCGCATGAGCTCGAAACCGCGGTTGGCCGCTGCGCAGAGCAGACAACAGCTTGGGTTGACTGGGATGACCGCACCTGAAGAGAACCGAGAAGAGAACGGAGAGAATCGATGCCCGTTGGTCCCACCGAGCCTGACTGGCTTGAGTCCGCTGCAGACGCCGCCTCGGAGCCTGAGGATGAATACAGGCTGCCAGTCGACGACGATAGGCCGAGCCGCAGCCAGATCAAGCGCGAGCATCAGGCGTTGCAGACCTTGGCCGAGCAGCTCGCCGGCCTACCGCGAGCCGAGCTCGAGGCGCTGTCGTTCGGCGAGACGACCTGGGCCGCCCTGGACGAGACCGCGCGCATCAAGGATCAGCGCGCGCTCCGTCGTCACTACAAGCGCATCGCCAACTGTCTGGCGCGCGAGGACACTGAGCCTTTAGAAGCCTTGTTGGCGCAGCGCGAGTCGCAGGCGCAGGCCGCGGCCGCGCGTCAGCATCAGGTAGAGCGTTGGCGACAGCGGCTGATCGAAGGGGGCGACGAGGTGCTGACCGAGCTCATCGACGCCTATCCGGCGGTCGACCGCCAGCAACTGCGCAGCCTGGTGCGTGCGGCGCGCAAGGATACCGAGCGCGGCCGACCGGAGGCGCCGCGGCGCTTGTTCCGGTACCTGCGGGAACTGCTCGAGGCATCAGCCCGTAAAGACTGAGAGTCATTGTGTTCTTAGACGCCCTATCAAAATCCCCGGCTAGCCTGCACAAGCGGCTGATTTGTTAGGCCGTAGAGGGCCTCTGTTAGGGTTTCTTAGCCAACACAAACAGTAACCTAGAATGCCTAACGGAATGACTTCAGCGGCCTCTGAGGTCAGGCATTGGCGTCAGTCAAGTTGCCGTTTTGATAGAGTCTTTTGGGCCGTTTTTTGGTCAGGGAGAAGACTCAACGGAGTCAGGCATTTCTTGCCAGGTTTCCGGAGCAACCGGCTGTGCAGGTTGGAAATGGGCGCTACGAATGGGGGGCAGCCTGATCCTCGAGTGCCCTGTTCTCAGCGCCCAGCGTCAGAGGTCGTGCAGCTGGTTGCGGGATGGTTGCGGGAAGTCCTTCGCTTGCGGTGAGCTCGAGGCTTTGAAAATCGCTGCCAAAACCCCATACTTGCGCGGTTATCGATCCACTATCTGGCGAGCTTGACGATGCCTATCTATGCCTATCGCTGTGCGGACTGCGGCCATGAGCTGGAGGCCCTGCAAAAGATCAGTGACGCGCCCTTGACCGACTGCCCGGCTTGTGGGGCTGCCGCACTCGAGAAACAGATCACTGCTGCCGCATTCCGGCTGAAGGGGAGTGGCTGGTACGAGACCGACTTCAAAGGGGACAAGGACAAGCGTAAGAACCTGCATCAGGACGGCGAGCCTGCACAGGGCAAGGACGGTAAGACTGAGAAGCCGAAGGAAACGGCAGCGGCCGATTCCAAGGGCAAGGATTCGAAGGGCAAACAGGGGGCCGACGCAACGCCTCCACCCAAGTCCAAGCCGGCGTCGACGGCGGCTTCCGCCGGCTCCTGAGGCCAGCTCGGCAGCGGCCAGGTCAGCTTTGGGCCGGCCGCTGCAGGGTGGCCGGCGCCGAGTCTGCCGGCATTGCCAGTCCACTTCAGTGCCAGATGGTCTGAGCTGGTCGGGTTGCGTCTGCGGGATCAGCCTGGCCTCACGCGCATGGCCGCCGCGGTGAGTGAAACGCTCGTAGCCATCGTTTGACGACAAGGTAGCGCAAAGCGCGATCCCCTCTGCGTCCGAGCCGCCGCGTGGATCGATCGGCCGACGTTTCGTCTTGCCCGTGTTTTAGCTTGCTAAGGACCGTCCCGGCCGTTATCTTGAACGGCTTTTTCGGGCAGCGTCGGCTGTCCGCGCCCCGCCTATCGGAACCCAACGCGCCAGTCGAGTCGATCGGGCGCTGACCGGCAGGCCGGGCAGATTGGCCGACAGGCAGTGACACGGGGATCGGACGCTATGCGCAGTCATTATTGCGGCGAGCTCGACAGCGGGCTCATCGACCGCGAAGTCAGCCTTTCCGGCTGGGTTCACCGCCGCCGCGATCACGGCGGTGTCATCTTCGTCGACCTGCGCGATCGCAGCGGCCTGGTCCAGGTCGTGTTTGATCCCGACCGGGCCGAGATCTTTGCACTTGCCGAGCAGATCCGCAGCGAATACGTGCTCGCGGTCACCGGTCGGGTCCGCCGCCGTCCCGAGGGCACCGAGAACCCGGAGCTGGCGACCGGCGAGGTCGAGGTGCTGGGGCTGTCGCTCGAGGTGCTCAACGCGGCCGACACCCCACCGTTCCAGCTCGACGAGCACGGTGCCGATGCCTCCGAAGAGGTCAGGCTCCGCTACCGCTACATCGATCTGCGCCGCCCCGAGATGCAGCAGCGCCTGCGCCTGCGCAGCCGCATCACCCAGACCTTGCGCAACTTCCTAGACGCCAACGGCTTTCTCGATATCGAGACGCCGATCCTGACCAAATCAACCCCCGAGGGGGCGCGCGACTATCTGGTCCCGAGCCGTCTGCACCAAGGCGAGTTCTACGCGCTGCCGCAGTCGCCGCAGCTGTTCAAGCAGCTGCTGATGATGTCGGGGATGGACCGCTACTATCAGATCGCGCGCTGCTTCCGCGACGAGGATCTACGCGCCGACCGTCAGCCCGAATTCACCCAGCTCGACATCGAGGCCTCGTTCCTCGATGAGGCCGAGCTGACTGGCCTGATGGAGCAGATGGTGCGCGAGCTGTTCGCGAGCGTGCTCGAGGTGCAGCTGCCCGACCCCTTCCCACGGATGACCTATGCCGAGGCGATGCGCCGCTTCGGCTCGGACCGGCCCGACCTGCGTGTGCCGCTGGAGCTGGTCGACATCGCCGACCTGATGGGCGAGGTCGAGTTCAAGGTCTTCGCCGGGCCGGCCGCTGATCCCGAAGGCCGAGTGGCGGCCCTGCGGTTGCCCAAGGGTAGCGCGCTGACACGCAAGGAGATCGACGACTACACCCAGTTCGTCGGCATCTATGGCGCCAAGGGGCTGGCCTACATCAAGGTCAACGACTGGGCCGGCAAGGGCAGCGAAGGGCTGCAATCGCCGATCCTCAAGTTTCTGCCCGATCGCGCGGTCGACGGCATCATGGCCCGCACCGAGGCCGAGGACGGCGATCTGGTCTTCTTCGGCGCCGATAAGGCCAGCGTTGTCAACGAGGCCCTCGGCGCGCTGCGGGTCAAGCTCGGCCATGACCGCGGGCTGATGAGCGACGATTGGCAGCCGCTGTGGGTGGTGGACTTCCCGATGTTCGAGAAAGAGCCCCATACCGGACGCTGGACCGCGCTGCATCACCCGTTCACGGCCCCCAAGGAGGAGCAGCTCGACCAGCTCGAGGATGCGCCCGGCGAGTGCCTGTCGCGCGCCTATGACCTGGTGCTGAATGGCACCGAGCTCGGCGGCGGCTCGATCCGTATCCATCGCGAGGAGGTGCAGCGCCGCATCTTCCGGCTCCTCAAGATCACCGATGAGGAGGCCAACGACCGTTTCGGCTTCCTGCTCAATGCGCTCAAGTACGGCTGCCCGCCGCACGGCGGCATCGCCTTCGGCCTGGATCGGCTGGTGATGCTGATGACCGGCAGCCACTCGATCCGCGACGTGATGGCGTTCCCGAAGACGCAGACGGCCTCCTGTCTGCTGACCGATGCACCGTCGTCGGTGGACGAGGCGCAGCTCAAGGAGCTGGCGCTGCGGATCAAATTGCGCGCCTAGCGACGGTTGCGTCCGTGCCGGCCCGAGGTTGGGTCCGTTCTCGTCGGCTCGGTATTGCGGCAGTTGTGCCAATTGCATAAGCAATCTGATCCATTGGGGGCGGTTTCCTGCGTGTAACTGATGACGTGAGAGGGCTGTTGCGATGGTATCGACGACGTCGTTCAAGCGCCCGGTTTCGGTGCTGGTGGTGGTCTTCAACGCAGCCGGCGAGTTCATGCTGCTCAACCGGGTCAAGCCGGGCGGGTTCTGGCAGTCGGTCACCGGCAGCCTGATGCCAGGCGAGTCGCCGCGCAGAGCGGCGCTGCGTGAGCTGAAGGAGGAAACCGGCCTACTCGGGGCCGCCGGGCTGATCGATCTGCATCAGTCGCGGCTGTTTCCGATCATCAAGACTTGGCGTCAGCGGTACGCCCAAGGCGTCTGCTTTAACCGCGAGCACTGGTTCGCGTTGCGCCTGCCCTATCGGCGCCATATCCGGATCAATCCGACCGAGCATACCGAGGTGCTCTGGCTGCCGTTGGACAAGGCCCTGGAGTTGGCCGGCTCCTGGACCAACCGTGAGGCCATGCGTCTGCTGGCGATGCTCTTTCAACGCGATCCCGCCGTGCTTTGCTCGAGCTGAGGTCCATGTTGACCTGCCAGCCCGGACCGAATAGGTCGCTGACGCGCTGGAGCTGATGAGGCCTGAAACGGAAACGGCGGTTTCGGAGCGGGACAGGCGCGTAAGCCCGTTTCCTGCCGGTACCTTGCGAGCGCAGCGGTTGCTGTCGTGGCTCGGTGCGGATGCGAGGCGCTCATCTGCCGGCGCTATATCAAAGTCGAGCCGTTATCGCGCAGAAAAGCGAATTGCTGCTTGCCGCGGCGCTTAGCGAGGTACATCGCCTGGTCGGCGCAATGGAGCAGGGCTAACGCATCGATGCCGTCATCGGGGTAGAGCGCGACGCCGATGCTGGCGCCGATTCGAGCCGTGATCTCGTTGCCGAGGTCGAACGGCTCTCGCAGCGTGCTCAGAAGCTTCGAGGCGACCTCGGCGGCGTTGCCCCGATCCTCGATATCGAGCCCCAGCACGACGAACTCGTCGCCGCCGACCCGGGCAACGGTGTCGCTGCCGCGCATGCATTGCAGCAAACGCTGCGCCAGGGCCTGCAGGAGCCGGTCGCCGGCGATGTGCCCGTGGGTATCGTTGACCGCCTTGAAGCCGTCGAGATCGAAGAACATCACTGCCAAGTGGGCCCGGCTGCGCGCCGCCTGGGACAATGCCTGCTCGAGACGGTCCTCCAGCAGTGACCGGTTGGGCAGCCCGGTCAGCGCGTCATGGTTGGCGACATGGATCAGGGCCTCCTCGGCGCGCTTCTCTGCGGTGATGTCGCTGAAGACACTGACATAGCTCCTGGTTCCGCCCTGTTCGTCATCGACCCGGGAGATCGTCTGACGTTGGATGTAGGCGGTGCCGTCCTTGCGCCGATTCCAGACCTCGCCGCGCCAATGGCCTCCGCGATCGAGCGCGGCCTGTATCTGACCCCAGAGCGGCGGGTCATGACGGCCCGATGCGAGCAGATCGCTCGAGCGCCCGAGGACCTCGTCGGCGCTGTAGCCGGTGACCTCGGTGAAGGCCGGGTTGATGGCGATGATGCAGCGGCTGGTGTCGGTGACCATCATCGCTTCGGCGGTGGTGTTGAACACTGCCGCCGCCAGGCGCTGTTGGCGCTCAGCCCTCTTGCGGTCCGAGACATCGCGGATGATCAGTTGGATCGCGGGGCCTTCGTGATAGGGGATATGAACGGCGCTGAGGTCGGCCAGCAGGCGGTGGTTAGTCAGCGTGCTGAGGTCACAGTCGGTCAAGTGACCGGCTTCTTGTCGACCATCGAAGATCGCGTCGATCAGCTCGGTGACCCGGCTGTCGCGGTGCCCCAGAAAGCTCGGTTCGAGGCCGGTGAGGTCTTGCCCGTCGCGGCTTGCGATCATCACCTTTGCTGCCGAGTTGGCGAAGTTGATGCGGGTCTCGGTGATCAGCAGGATGGCATCAGGCGACAGCTCGACGAGCCGGCGGAACCGATCCTCGCTCCCGCTCAGCGCGACCTGAGAGGCCTTGCGCTCGATCGCGTAGCGGAGCGTGCGCGGGAGGGCATCAGGGTCGCGTCCCCCCTTCACGAGGTAGTCCTGGCAGCCGAGCTGCACGGCCTGCAGACCGAGGCCTGTATCCGTCACGCCGGTCAAGACGACAACGGGCGTATCCTGGAAGCGCTCGAGGACCTTGCGCACCGTCTCGATGCCGGTCGAGTCAGGCAGCAAGAGATCGGTCACGACGAGCGCGTAGCCGCCATCCGCCTTGCTTAAGGCCTGCGCGATACGCTCCACGATCGTGACAGCGAAGCGTTCGGGGCACTGCTCGAGCAGGCTGATGAATACAGCGGCATCACCCGGGTCATCCTCGATCAGGAGCACGGGAACGGGGGCACTGGCGGGTATTTGCGACTGCCGGTCTTGCTCAGTGAATGACACAGGAGAGACCTCGTTATGATGCTCTACCAGCCTGTGTTCACGGTCCTGCTCGTGGAGGACGAGGCCGCTGATGCCGATCTGGTCC
>JAAAOQ010000272.1 GCA_009908845.1 Gammaproteobacteria bacterium | reverse complement strand
ACCACAGCGGTCCGTTCCTCGGCACGCTCCGTATCCCACCAGGGCACGGCGATTCGCGGCAGAACCCGGTCGCCCCCGCGGGTCGGAATCAAGGTGACCTGCTGCCGGCTAACGCCGATCAAGGTCTCTCCATCACTGCGTGTCTCGGCCTCGGGCTGCTCCCGATAGAACCGAAACCCATCCGGCACTGGGACCTCGATCTGGGGGATCTGGCTGCCGGCCAATCCTGTCGCGACCAATGTCAAGGTGCGGGTCACCGGCTCGCCGACCACCAGCCGCGGCACCTCGCCGCCGTCGGCCGGATTCCAGGAGTCCTGGACCTCGAGCTCAGCCGCTGGCAGCCAATGCGGCCCACCGAAGCTCGCCGGCGCCGGTGCAACCTCGAGCTCCAAAGCCTCGCTCCGCGCGCGCACAGGCTCGCCGCGCTCGAACACCCCCAGGCCTGGCGCAGGCCCGATCCCACCCAGCATGCGGTCGAACATCGGGTCATCGAACAGCCCGGAGAGACCTGGAGCTCTGGCCCCGCGACCGTTCGACACAGCCTTCAGCTCCGCGCGAAAGGTGATCGGCGGGATCCGAAGTGGGCCGCTGCGCTCCGGGTTTAGGGTGAATCGACGCTCGATCACCCGGTACTGCCGGCCCGCACGGGTCGTGAGATGGCCGCTGTCACGGCCGATACGGGTCAGCATCACCCCGTCCACCGCGGGCATCTCGATCGCGTAATCGATCAGCGGCTGCGCGCTGTAGGCCCGAACGGTTAGCGGCACCTGCTGCTGCACGATCAGCTCGTCGGCATCGGCCCCCAGTTCGACCTCCAGCCATACCTTGTCGCCCGGCGCGCCAAGCCCGCCGGCCGGGACGGGCTCGACCTTCAGGGTCAGTGGCTCCGTGCGCTCGCTGCCGACAGCGATCGCCGGGATCCTCAGCGTGCCGAGCCGCTTTGGTTCCAAGGCGATCTGCCAACTCGTCCGATCCGAGCGCCGGCCGTTGATGATCTGCGTCTGACGCGAGGTCCCGGTACCACCGACCCTGAAGTCCTTCCGCAGCGGCGCCAGGTCCGGCTGACTGTCCGGGGTCCGTCCTTGTGCCTCGATCGTGAGACGCACCTGGTCGCCCTCGTAGACCTGCTCCCGGTCCAGATAAGCCCGAACCGCACCCAGTGCGGTCGAGGCCAGGCTGCAGAGCAGCACCAGGGTGGTGATCAAGAGCCAAGGCCGCTGCAGGGCGCGCTTACCGCGCCGCTTCCCCGGGGCCTTCTCGCCTAGCTCCCCAATTGGCTCCCCAATTGGGTCCCCAATTGGGTCCCAGGCTGGCTTGCCGGGTGGCTGCACGGCTGGCTTCCCACCCGGTCTCCCGCTCAGCCTCTCGCCTAGCCTCCCCACGGCCCCTACGGCTGGCGTCCCGACCGGCCTCCCGTTGGGAGCCGGGGCGTCAGGGATCGCGCAACGCAAGCTCACCGCTTCACCGGTGATTCGGCAATGCATGCTCATCGGCTTCGGTCCCCTCATCGTCAGGCCACCCATTCGCCAAACTCACCAAGGCTCGCCGCTGGCCAGCGCATCCGGTTGATCGGGGCGTTCCCGATACTGGTAGCGAAATTTGCGCCGCAGCAGCTCGGCCGGATCATCGGGGATGCGGCGCAGCCACTGCTCGGCCGCCTGCCGCGCCTCGCGCGCCTGGGCCGTGCGCTCTGCCGATGCCCCGAGCGCATCCGGGCTGGCATCCGATGGCGCATCCTCAGCACCCTGAGCGGTGCCTGAACCCGCCTTCGCGGCCTCCTCGCGGTAATCCGCTGCCGCGCGCTCAGCCTCTGCCGCATCAACGGCATCCTGAACCTCGGAGCGCGCCCTGGCACCTCCATCCTGTGGAGCAGCAGCCGCATTCTGCTGATTCGACAGTGCAGTGGACCCGGCCTCGGTCTCCGCCGCGCGCTCCTCGTTCGAGCGCGAAAGCGATGCGTCTGGATCGCCTTGTTTACCTGCCTGACCCTGTGCAGAAGGCGAGGCTCGCCGCGCCGGCGCATCGGATGCAGAGTCCCCAGCGGCATCCTGTTCACCAGCCGCCTGCTCCCGGCCTGTCGGCTGATCGGACGCCCGCTCGTTCGAAACTGAACTGTCCGCTGGGTCCTTGGGCTGGCCGCTATCCGGTGTCGCCCCCGGCTCACCACCTGCCTCGCCGCCCGATTGGGCTTGCTGCCGGTCAGCCTCGGCGGAAGCCGGCTCCCCGGAGTCGGCGTCTGAATCCGCTCCGGACTGGCCAGACTGCGCGCGCTGCTGTCGTTCCAGCGCCTGCGCAACCTGCGCGCGATTGTATTCGGCATCGGCCAACGACGGATCACGCGCGAGCGCCGCATCATAGGCCGCAATCGCCTCCTCCAGTCGGCCGCTGCGAGCCAGCGCATTACCACGGTTGTAGTGATCGACCGCACGCTCACCCGCTGCAAACTGCTCTGCCGCATCCTGGAATTCGCCGAGCCGATAGGCAGCGCTGCCGGCACGCGCAGGGGCTCGTGCGAGCTCGCGCGCGCGCTGGGCATCGCCGGCAGACAGGGCCTCGGCCGCCTGCTGATCCGGGCGCTGCCAGAGGTCGGCCCAACCGAACGCGCGTGCCGGCATCGGCACCAGAAACGCGCCTTGGGCGACCAACACGATCAGCACCATCAGCCAGCCACGCCGAAACGCGAGCGCCGCCAGCGGCACCAAGGGCAGCAGAACCCAAGGCCCGAGCTCGTGCCACCGCTCTGCCAGCTGCGGGTCTCGCTCGGCAACAGCGTGTGACCGCCGACCCGGCTCGCTGAGCACGAGGTCGAGGTCCTCATCACTGGTGGTTAGCGTCGCGTAGAGACCCGCCCCAGTGCGCGCGAGCCGCGCGAGTGCGTCCGGCTCAAGCCGCGAGATCACTGGGCCGTTCGACCGGGTCACACCGGGGACGGGCGCGCCCTCCGGGGTGCCAACACCGATGACGCCGAGCCGATACCCGGCCTCGTGCAAGGACTGCGCCGCGGCCCGGGCGGATGCGCCGCCGGCATCATCGGTCAACAAGATGACCTCACCGTTGCGCGCGCCGGCCTGCGTTAACAACGCCTGGCCGAGCGCGATGCCGAGGTCGGGGCGGCTGCCTTGAACCGGCATCACCTGTGGCGAGAGCGCGTCCAGCATGCTTCGGATCGTCTCGGCATCGTCGGTCAGCGGCGAGACCGCGAAGGCATCGCCGGCGAAGGCGACCAGCCCGACTTGCCCGTCGGCGCTGCGGGTCAGGATATCGGCCACCTTGTAGCGCGCACGCTCGAGTCGCGATGGGGTCAGATCCGCAGCCAGCATCGACCGCGACAGATCGAGCACGACGACACGCGCAGCATCCGGTCGGAAGGCCGGCACCGGCTTACGCTCGAAGGTCGGGTTGGCCAGCGCCAGCACCGCGAGCGACCAGCCGACCGCGAGCAGAGCCAACGGCCGCCACCGCTCCTGCCCGTTGCCGCCCCCGCGCAGCACCGCAAGCAGGCGCGGGTCGACCACTCGACGCCAAGCCGAGCCTGCGGTGTCGGCACGCCGGGCCACCCAGAGCAATAAGCCCAGCGGGGCTAGCGCCAGAAACCACAGCGGCTCGATGAAATGAAACTGGCTCATCGACTCATTCATCACGCGCCCTCACCTGGCGATCAACCTCTCTTGCCAACCAAGACGCCCGACCAGGATCAGCGCGCTCAGCAACAGCGATGCCGCGAGTGGCCAGGCAAACAGCTCACCGACCGGGCGGAAGGTCCGTTCATCCGACTCGACTGGCTCGAGCTCGTCCAGCATCGAATAGATCTCTTGCAGCTCGCGCACATCACGCGCTCGGAAGTAGCGACCGCCGGTGACATCGGCGATGGCCGACAGCGTCTCCTCGTCGAGCGGATTGCGTCCCAAGCTCAGAGAGAAGGCCCCGAGCCCGGTTCGCGGATCGGAGCCAACCCCGATCGTATAGATGCGTATCCCCTCTTCGGCGGCCAGCTCGGCGGCCTTGAGCGGGGCGATGCTGCCGGCGGTATTGGTCCCATCGGTGAGCAGGATCAGCACCCGCTCTGCGGCGGGCTGATCGCGCAGCCGTTTCACCGCCAGCCCGATCGCGTCCCCGATCGCGGTCTCCCGCCCGGCCAGCCCGACCGCAGACTCGAACAGCAGGGTGCGCGCGGTCGCCCGGTCGAAGGTCAGCGGCGTCTGCAGATAGGCCTGCTGGCCAAATAGGATCAGCCCAATCCGGTCGCCCTCGCGGCGCTCGATGAAGTCGCCGGCAACAGCCTTCACCGCGGTCAGCCGATCGACCACCCGACCGCCGATCATCATGTCGTCCTCAGTCATCGACCCCGAGATATCGACCGCGAGCATCAGATCACGACCAGCCAACGGCAGCGGCACCGGATCACCCAGCCATTGCGGGCGCGCCGCTGCAACCACCAGCAACAGCCAGGCCAGCGCGCCCAACACCAACGGCCAGCGCAAACCGCCGCCCCCAGGGCTTTCCGCCGGCTGACCCAACATCCGGTAGAAGGGTACGCGCAGCGCGCCCGAGTCCGCCGTCTCGGCGCGCGGCAGCAGCCGCCGGACCAGCAGCGGTAACGGCAACGCCAGCAGCAGCCAAGGCCAAGCGAGCTCGAGCCGCACATCGGCCAGCCCAAGTCCGGCAAGCAGGCCGTTCATTCAGCAGGCTCCCTCATTCTCGTGACCCTAGAAACGGCAGTTGACCGCTTCCCCGTGTGCATAACCGTTTGCTTGCATTCGCGATTTCTGAGCGAACCTCAAGCGCCCCTGCTCGTGCAGGGCGTTACGACCCCCAGGGCACGCCCCGCGCGGCGCCCCGCTGCGTTATAGCCATTTCGTCGGATCGCCGGACAAGACGCGCCCGAACCGTTCGATGACAACGGGCTTATCCTGTCCAGCAATCAGCGCGCATCGCAATACAATGGGTTGGATCAGCTGTTTCTCAGCAGCCAACTGCGAGCCGCCGCCAGTAAGCCGGGACCATCGACGGCCGCGGCATCCGGTGCGTAGGGCGCATCCGCCAGTGCCCGTCCAGGCCCCTCAGCGAAGCGCCCTTCACCGCCGGTCCGGTCGAGGAAGGCCAGCCAGGCGTCGCCGGTGAGCGGTGCGACCTCGGCACGCGGATAGCGGCTTAGCGCCACCCGTTTGAGCAAGGCCGAGACCGCGGCGGCGAGCGCTGGACCAGCGTCCAAGTCCGCGCGCAGACGCTCGAGCTCGGCGAGCAGTACACGCCGGCGCCGCCATCGGCGCCATGCACGCCAGCCCAAGCGCCCGCTGCTGATCAGCACCGCGAGCAGCACCGCCGCCAGTAGCCACCAGCCCGGTGCCGGCGGCCAGAACCCGGGCTGCTCCGGCAGATGGATATCGCGCAGGTCGAGCTGCTCACCGACAGGTGAGAATGGCCTAGCCCCGTCGGTTGCGACGCCCTCCGCCGGCCTCTCGCCGATGTCCGAGCGGTTGGGCTGCCCAGTCACCGCCGCCACCTCCCGAATGGTAGGAGACTGACCCGAGATGAGCGCCCAGCAGGCGGGCCTTCCCCCTTTCCGCCGTTCGGGATGCGGTCACTCGCAGCAGGCGCCTTCGCGACACCCTGACCCGCTGTAAAGCCATTGACGGCAGCGCCGTCTGCTGCAGCAACTCTTGCTGAGGCACCCGTTCTTGCAGCACCCATTCTTGCGGCACCATTTGCTGCGGGGCTCTGTCCCGCGCCCGCGCTCGCAATCCCGTCCGTTCCGGCGCGGCGGTCTGCAGTACGTGCCGCGAACAACCCGCTCAGACAAGCGCTCGGATCATCGGTCGTCAAGCATTGCGTCAGCCCGATCCCATTGGCCGTGATTCGCTGCCGGACCCGTTCATGATGTTGCGAGAGCCGTTCCGCGTAGCGTTCGCGCTCCGCCCGGACACGGGTATCGATCACCCAGTGGCGGCGGCCATCGCTGACGCCGTAGCGCCCGGGCGGCGGCGGCGCCAGCTCGAGCGGATCGACCAGCTGCACCGCATGCAGGTCGCAGTGGCGAACGAGCTGGCTGAGATGCGGCACGCTCTCGGCGTCCAGGCCGAAGAAATCGGATAGCAGAAACACCAGGCTGCCCGGCCGAGCAACGCGGCCTAACCGCATCAGCGCGGCATTGAGCCCGTCGTCATCGCTGCTCCCCGCTGCGGCCGCACTCGCTGCAGTGCCGGCAAAGCCCGGCTCCGGATCACCGGCCGCAACCAACGCTCGGATCAAACGCATCTGTCCGCGGCGCCCCCCTGCCGATGGGAGCTCCTGATGCCGCCCGGCGGTCTCGCCGCCCTGTGCCGCACTGGTGAAGAGCAGACCGCCGATGCGGTCGCCGCGGGCGATCGCCGACCAGCCGATCAACGCCGCCAGCCGCGCCGCCTGCACCGACTTGAACACCCCTTGAGAGGCAAAGAACATGGTCGCACCGAGATCGACCAGCACAACGATCGGCCGCTCGCGCTCTTCGTCGAAGACCTTCACATGCGGGTGGCCGCTGCGAGCGGTGATGCGCCAATCCATGTTGCGGATGTCATCGCCAGCCTGGTAATGCCGAGACTCGCGATAATCCATGCCGCGCCCGTGAAAGCCTGAGCGATGCGCGCCGGCCAGCGCCGAGCGCGCCGGCCGCGAGCGCGGTGCCTGCAGCCGCTGCCCGGCGGCGCGCAGGGCCAGCAGGTCATCGGTCAGCACTCGATAGACTCGGGCCTCGTCATTCATCGG
This sequence comes from Gammaproteobacteria bacterium, assembly GCA_009908845.1. Classification (GTDB taxonomy): domain Bacteria; phylum Pseudomonadota; class Gammaproteobacteria; order Chromatiales; family Chromatiaceae; genus Lamprobacter. The sequence goes on along the minus strand of JAAAOQ010000272.1, from coordinate 4,095 downwards.
CATCGCTGCTCCTGGGTCGACATCGCGCCGGGCTCAGACCATCGGCACCTGACGAATCAGCCCCGCGACGAACGCATCCGGCGTCAGCCCCTCGGCTTCGGCCGCATAGCTCAGCAGTACCCGATGACGCAGCACATCGTAAGCCACGGCCTGGCAATCATCCGGGGTGACGTACTCACCGCCGCGCAGCCAGGCGCGGGCGCGGGCGCAGCGGTCCAACGCAATGGTCGCGCGCGGGCTGGCTCCGTAATCGATCATGCGCGCCAACTGGGCGTCATACGGGGCCGGATCACGGGTCGCCAGCACCAGCTGGATCAGATACTCCTCAAGGTTATCGGCCATATGCAGCGCCATGACCTCCTCGCGCGCGGCGAGGACCTGATCCCGGCTTAGCAGCGGCGTCGCACTCGCGCGCGTCCGCAGTTGTCCGCGTGCCTCCGCCCGTGCGATATCGAGGATACTGCGCTCGGTGGCCGGGTCTGGATAGGCCACCCGCACATGCATCAGAAAGCGGTCCAACTGCGCCTCCGGCAGCGGATAGGTACCCTCCTGCTCGATCGGGTTCTGGGTCGCCATCACCAGAAACGGCTCCGGCAGCGGGTAGGTCCGCGTGCCGACGGTGATCTGGCGCTCCCCCATTGCCTCGAGCAGGGCCGATTGCACCTTCGCTGGCGCGCGGTTGACCTCATCGGCCAAGACCAGATTGTGGAACAGCGGCCCGGGCTGGAAATGGAAATCGCCGGTCTCGGGCCGATAGACATCGGTCCCGGTCAGGTCCCCTGGTAACAGATCGGGGGTGAACTGCACGCGTTGGAAATCCCCTTCGATCCGCAGCGCCAGCTCCTTGATCGCCGTGGTCTTGGCCAGGCCCGGGGCGCCCTCGACCAACAGATGCCCATCGGCCAAGAGTGCGATCAGCAAACGCTCCACGAGCGCATCCTGACCGACGATGCGTCCAAGGAGATCGGCGCGCAGGCGCCCGAACGCCTGCTGCGCCCCACTGCCCGAGGCGGCCGCCTCATCGCTCATTGCCATGACCTCATCCCCCAAAATCGCGTCAACCCGACTGGAACAGCCTTCAGCGCACAGGATAACGGCTCGTTCGTTACCGGGACTGTAACCGCGCATTACCGAGCGTTAAGGCGATCACCGGAAAAGCGCGTGTCAATCAGTGCGCCGGATCGCCGTTTGCTTTCGAGGGGCGCCGGCTGGACCATAGGTGGGTTCTGCAGCCGACGGCGCGACGAGGAAGGCGAGCAAACGGCCCAGCAAGGCTGATACGGGCGGCGACAGAAATCGCCTATGTTGACGGCAAGCCCAGACCGTTGCCGACGATGCCGAGGCCACTCACGGGCGCGGCCAGTGTTTAGCGCCAAGCCGCTTCGCTCGCACGCGAGACGGTGCCAGCTATACTCAGGCCAACGCCGACACCGACTCACTCCGCCTCCATCCATTGCGCGTCTCGAGGGCCATGACAAACCTCTATCACACCGACCTTCATGAGTGGGCCAACCGGCAAGCGCAGCTCCTGCGCTCCGGTCGGCTCGATCAAGCCGATATCGAGCTCATCGCCGAGGAGATCGAAAGCATGGGCAATAACGAGCTGCGCGAGCTCGAAGACCGTCTCGCCGTCCTGTTCTCACACCTGCTCAAATGGCGCTTCCAGCCCGGCCAACGCAGCCGCCACTGGGAGCTGACCATCAAGGAGGAACGCCGGCGGCTGCGGCGGCATCTTGCCCGCAACCCGAGCCTCCAGCGGCATCTCGCGCAAGCTCGAGAAGAGGCCTATGGCGACGCCATCCTGGAGGCCGCCAGTGAAACCGGCCTCGCCGAGCATAGCTTCCCGGCGGGCTGCCCCTTTACGCCGGAACAGACACTTGACGATCAGTGGTGGCCGGCCTAGCCCGAGCGAGCGTCTCCTGATGGACCGAGCGAACACCGACTGCAACCGCGTCTACGCCATCGCACGTTGGAGCGAAGGCTACTTCGAGATCGGTCCCGGCGGCCATCTCTGCGCGCGACCGCATCCGCAATCGCAGACCCGCATCGAGCTGGTCGCACTCGCCGAACGGTTGCGCGCGGTCGGGCTCTCGTTGCCGGTACTGGTGCGCTTCGATGATATCCTGCGCCACCGCGTCCGACGCCTCCAGACCGCCTTCGCCGACGCGATCGACCGGCACCGCTACCGCGGACACTACCGGCCGGTCTACCCGATCAAGGTCAACCAGCAGCGCAGCGTCGTGCAGGCGCTGCTCTCGGCCGGCGGGCTCGGGCTCGAGGCCGGCAGCAAGCCGGAGCTGATGGCCGTCCTCGCGCTGGTGCCGCCCGCAGAGCCGGTGATCTGCAACGGTTACAAGGACCGCGAGTACATCCGTTTGGCGCTGATCGGGCGCCGTCTCGGGCTCGATGTCAAGATCGTCATCGAGAAACCCTCGGAGCTGGACCTCGTGCTTGAGGAGGCCGCACGGCTGGACGTCGAGCCAGCGCTCGGCGTGCGTATCCGGCTTGCTGCCGCGGCGGCCGGCAACTGGCAGAACAGCGGTGGCGACAAGGCCAAGTTCGGACTGTCGGCCGGGCAGCTGCTTGCGCTGGTCGAGCGCCTGCAGGGGCTGGGCAAGGCCCATTGGCTGCGGCTCTTGCACGCCCATCTGGGCTCGCAGATCCCGAGCCTCGACGACATCCGCGCCGGAGTCGGCGAGCTCGGTCAGTTCTACGCTGCCTTGCATGATCTCGGCGCCGCGCCCGACACCCTTGACCTCGGCGGCGGGCTCGGCATCGACTACGAAGGCACCCGCACCCGTGCCTACTGCTCGATGAACTACCGCGCCGAGGACTATGCCGATGCGCTGGTCGGCACGCTCGCCGAGCTCTGCGCCGCCCGTTCCCTGCCCGAGCCGGACCTGATCACCGAGTCCGGCCGCGCGCTGACTGCCCATCATGCTGTGCTGATCACCGATGTCGTCGACCGCGAGCGCGCCGGCGACGGCGATCAAAGCGCTGGCGAAACCCCATCAGGAAACGGCAAGGGTGCACCCGAACTGGAACAGCTCGAGCGTGCACTCATCGATGCCACCGAAGCCCCAGCGCTTGCCATCTACGAGGACGCCGAGCGCGCCGTGACCGGGCTGCGCTCCCGCTTTGCCTCCGGCGAGCTGAGCCTCGAGGATCGCGCCCGCGGCGAAGGACTGTACATCGCCTGCTGTCGCGCGCTGCGCCCACGTTTATCACATGCGAGCCGCCGCCAGCGCGAGCTGCTCGAGCGTATCGACGCCCTGCTCGCCGACAAGCTGTTCTGCAACTTCTCGCTGTTCCAATCGCTGCCCGACGTCTGGGCAATCGACCAGATCTTCCCGATCTGCCCATTACAACGGCTCGACGAGACGCCGACCGAGCGCGGCGTCATCCAAGACCTGACCTGCGACTCCGACGGCAGCATCAGCCACTACGTCGATCAGGACGGCATCGAGGCGAGCCTGCCGGTCCACGCCTTCGACCCCGAGCAGGAGACCTATCTGCTCGGCTTCTTCCTGGTCGGCGCCTATCAGGAGATCCTTGGCGACATGCACAACCTGTTCGGCGACACCGATGCCGTCGCCGTCGAGTTGGACACCGATCAGCCCGACGGCTGGCGCCTGCTCGAGCTCGAGCACGGCGACTCGGCCGACGAGCTGCTCACCACCGTGCACTTCGAGCCGCGCGCGCTGCTCGCCCAATACCGTCGTCGTCTCGACGACGCCGGGCTCGACCGCGAGACGCGGGAGCATCTCTATTCCGAGCTCAAGGCGGGCTTGTACGGCTATACCTATCTGGGGCGGTTGTAGTGTGGGGCGGCTGTCGGTCAGGCGCCTGGACCTTCGATCATCGCCTCGCCAAAAGCCCCGTGCCCCGCTCAACAATAGCGCTCTTTCACGACCAAGAAGCCCTAACAGAATGACTTCTGCGGCCTTCGAAATCAGATATTTGCGCAAGTCAAGCGGGCGTCTTGAGAGCGCCTCTAAGACGCCTTATCAAAATGCCCGGCTAGACATGATGTTTTGACCTGCCCGTCCTCAACGTCCGTGGGTTATGTTGAGGACGGACACATCCATCGACACA
>JAAAOQ010000240.1 GCA_009908845.1 Gammaproteobacteria bacterium | reverse complement strand
GGGCCTTCAAGGCAGCCAAGTCGCCGTCATCGAGCGACGGTGGTCGTCCGGGTTCACCGCCGCGCTCGGTCGGATGGCAGACGCCTTGATACCCGCGCTCACGCCAGGCACGCACCCAGATATAGGCGGTCGGCTCGGGCACATCGACCATCGCGCAGATCTGCGCCAACGTGATTGAGGGCGGCAGTTCGGCGAGCAGGTTCAGCAAGGTCAGCCGCAGGCGCACGGTGGGGTCTTTTTCTTCCTGTAAGTACCGGCGCAACAGCGTCGTGTTCGGAATCTCGATGCGACGACTGCGGGTCATCTTCATCACCCCCGAGTTAGTGCTGCAAATGCCCTTTAACTATAGAAAAAACTGCCGTTAACTATAAGAGGCTTGCGCGACAGGCTGGAAACGCCAAACCGCATGACCGATGCGATTTGCGCCGCGCACCGATAACCGGCCGCGCGACCAGGGCGTGGGAAGGGGCCGAGATACATGGCCACCTCAGGGGCGTTGAGCTGACCGGCGACACCGCGCGAGTTGGGCGTTGGCTGCGCTGCCGCTACAACAACAGCCGCGCGATGGTGCCAGTCTCGGCCGTCGACTCGAGCGAGAACGCCCAGTGATGCGCGGCGGCAACCCGCCGCACATAGGCCACGCCGAGGCCATTGCCGGCGTCTTTGGTCGAGAAGAACGGCTGGCCGATGCGCTCGAGCGCCTCCGGCGGGATGGGCTCACCGCCATTGCGCACCTCAATCATCGGGCTCGCCGTGCCAGGCTGCCGGCCCGTGCACAGCGACACCGGCTCGCCCGTGGCGACCGCCTCGCAGGCATTGACCACGAGGTTGATCAGCACCTCGCGCAACTGCGCCGGATCGCCTTGGTCGCGGTCTGCGGCAGTCCCAAGTCGACCTGCAGCGGGCGATCAGCCACCGACGGCAGTGCTTGCAGCGCCGGTAGCAGCTCGCGAACCAGCGCGTCGACCGCGACCGTCTCTGCCGACGAGGCGCGCCGGCCGGCATAGGCCAAGACATCCTCGAGCAACTGACCGAGCCGGTCGGACTCGCGTTGGGCCAGCCTGAGCCGTTTGCTCGGCGCGTCGCCGAGCGTCTGGCTGCCGAGATAATCCAGCGCCATGCGGATGGTGGAGAGCGGATTGCGGATCTGGTGCACCATCATCGCCGCGAACTCGCCCATCTCGGCGAGGCGGGCGATGGCCGCTTCGGCGGTTTTGCGCTGGCTGATGTCGCGCAGCAAGGCGATATAGCTCGGCGCCTGCGCCTCGCCGTGGGCACAGAGGCTGACCTCGCTCGGGAACACCGAGCCGTCGCGCCGCCGATGCCGGCTCTCGAGTAATCGGGGCTGATCGATCTCGAGCTCGGCGAGGAGCTGCGCGAAGGTGTCTGGCGTCAGGCCCACATCGACCTCGAGCACCGAACGGCCAATCAGCGCCTCCGCGCACGGATAGCCGAGCATCTCGGCGGCACGGGCGTTGGTATCCATGATCCGCCCGTCGCTGGCGACTAGGAAGAAGCCATCGCCGGCGTTCTCGACAAAGGCCCGGAAACGGGCCTCGCTGCGACGTAGCGCCTCTTCGGCCGCCTTGCGGGTGGAGACATCGCGCACCATGGCGATGATGCAGTCGCGCCCATCGACCTGGACCACCGAGGCGGAGATCTCGGAGGGCAACTGAAGGCCGTCCTTGCGCATGCAGCTGAGTTCGTCGGTCCACCCCTGGCCGCAGGTCTTCACATCCTGAGCGAACTGGCGCAGCCGCTCCATCTCGTGCGGATGCACGCTGGAGATGCGCACCTCGCGGGTCAGCTCGGTCGGATCGTAGCCAAGCATGCGCGAGGCCTGCGCGTTGGCCTCGAGGATGCGGTCGTGTTCGGGGTCGATCAGCAGGATCGCATCGTTGGCGTGGTCGAAGATCTGGCGCAGTGGGTGCACCGGCTCCTGGTGTGTCCGCCCCTCTGCCTGCTTAGCCGCCTGATCAGCCGCCTGATCAGCGCTCTGCTGAGGTGACGGCTCCCGCGTGGGCAGCGCGCTCGGATCGCTTGCTTCAGACATCCTGCCATCCTCCGCGAAAGATCAACCGCGCTGATCGGGTCTTGTTCGCTATCAGCGATTCAGCAACCCAGCCGGAGTATATCCCCATGGTGATCCACCTCCTGACCCAGGCTCGCAGCCGACTCGACGCCACGCGCCGCGTCGATTTCATCGCGCCGCTGCTGTTGCGGCTCTATCTGGCGCCGATCTTCTGGATGGCGGGGACCAAGAAGTTCGCCAGCTTCGAGAGCACGGTGGCCTGGTTTGGCAATCCGGACTGGGGTTTGGGCCTACCCTTCCCAACGGTGATGGCGTTCCTGGCCGCTTCAACCGAGACGGTTGGTGCGGTCTTATTGGTGTTTGGCCTTGGCGTGCGGCTGATCTCGGTGCCGTTGATCGTGACCATGATCGTGGCGATGGTGACGGTGCACTGGCAGCACGGCTGGCTGGCGATCGCCGAGGGCAGCAGCTCGCTATTCGCCAATGAGCGCACCATCGGCGCCGTTGAGCGCCTGGACCGTGCCAAGGAGATCCTACGCGAGCATGGCAATTATGAGTGGCTGACCGAGAACGGCAGTCTGGTGATCCTGAACAATGGCATCGAGTTCGCCGCCACCTATCTGATCATGCTGGTGGCGCTGTTCTTCATCGGCGCCGGGCGCTATCTGTCGGTCGATGATTGGATCGGGCGTTGGCTGGATCGGCGCGGCGCCGGGTCTGGTCAGACAGCGGCAAGGTTCAGCGCTGCGCGCGCTTGATGCAGTCAGACAGCGGCGAGCCAAGGAGCTACCGCGTACGCCTGATCCGATCCGACCCCGGCGAACCGAGGAGCCACCGCATGACTCAACGCCTCCGCTCAGCATTCCCGGCGCTCGTTGCCGTTGGTCTGGTCGCCCTCGGTTCCAGTCTGCTGCTAGACGGCGCCGCGAATGCACGACAGCTCAATGGCTTTGATCTCGGCAACAGCCTGGTTCCGGTCGAGGAGATCCACGCCGGCGGCCCGGATCGCGATGGCATTCCCGCCATCGACCAGCCGCGCTTCATCAAAGCCGATGCCGTGGACTTTCTCGCCCGTGACGACGAAGTCCTGGGGCTGGTCGCCCAAGGCGAGGCCCGGGCCTATCCGATCAAGATCATGGATTGGCATGAGATCGTCAACGACCGCATCGAGGGCGAGCCGATTGCCATCACCTACTGCCCCCTGTGCGGCTCAGGCATCGCGTTCCGCGCCGAGCAGGCGGGCCGCGCGCTCAGCTTCGGCGTCTCCGGGCTGCTCTACAACAGCGACCTGCTGCTCTACGATCGCCAGACCGAGAGCCTCTGGAGCCAGATCGCCAAGCAGGCCATCGCCGGCCCGTTGGTCGGGACCGAGCTGGCCGCGCTACCCCTGGCCCACACGACTTGGGGCGCCTGGCGCCGTGCCCATCCACAGACCCAGGTTCTCTCCACGCAGACCGGCGAGCGCCGCGACTATGACCGCGCTCCGTATGGCGGCTACAGCCGCCATGATGAGCTCTATTTCCCGGTCAGCGCGCGCTCCAAGCGTTATCACCCGAAGGAGCGGGTGCTCGGGGTTGAGGTCAATGGACAGTTCAAGGCGTATCCGTTCTCGGAGCTCTCGCAGACCAATGGCAGCGTCTCCGATCAGGTCGGCGGCACGCCGATTGAGGTGCGCTTCGATTGGGCACAGCCGAGTGCACAGGCCTTTGATGCCGAGGGGCATTCGTTGCCGGCCACGACGCTGTTCTAGTTCGCCTGGTATGCGTTTCACCCCGAAACGGCGGTCTACCAGGCGAACTGAGCAACGGCAGATGAAGTCTCTGGTTCACCGTTATGGCCAACCGGCTCGGCCAGATATCCCGACCAACGCAGCCGTGTCTGGCCCTCGTGATCAACCATCTGCACCGAATCCCCGCGCATGCGCCCCAGTCCGAGCAGGATCGCATGCTCGTTGGTGACCGTGCGCAGTGGCACCTGAATCCGATCAGGCGAGAGCACCGGCATCCGATAGCTGAGGCAGAGCTTGCCATCGGTGAGCTTGAGCTGGAGGTCGGTGACCGGAAAGCCGGGGTAAGGCGTCATCACGTGTCGGCTGTGCGAGCGCAATTCTGGACTCGGCGTTGTGCTCCCGACCGAGGTTGATGCTCGGGCTTTTCGACACCCCGGCCCCCTCAGGCATCGGCCTCACTCGCCGGCCAGGCACGATGCTGAAAAGCGGCATCCAGCTCGGTACCGGCGATGTGGTTGGTGTAATTGGAGAGAGTCTTCATGCCGACCCCTAAAATCACCTCCAAGACCTGCTGCGCGTCGTAGCCGGCCTCCTGAAACGCGGCGACCTCTGCCTCATCGACCCAGCCCCGCGCTGAGACCACTGCGGTGGTAAAGCGCCGCAGGGCCTCGAGTCGTTCATCAGGCAAGGGCTTGCCCTCACGCAGCGCGTCGGTCACCGCCTTAGGGACACCGGCCATGTCCGCGAGCACGCTGTGCGCCCCCATGCAGTAGTCGCAGCGGTTCTCGCGGCTGACACTCAGTAGCACCACCTGCTGCTCCGCGGGCGAGAACGAGGTCTGCTCGAACAGCTCGCCAAGGGCCAAGTAGCCCTTCAGCAGCGCGGGCGCAGTGGCCATCTTGCGCAGCAGGTTGGGCAGCATGCCGAAACGGCGCTCGGCGTCGGTGAGTGCAGGCAGCGCATCCTTCGGCGCCGATTCCAGGTCGTGGTCAGGAAAGTGCACTTGGGTGGTGGCTTGCATACTGTTCTCCGGCCCTCGGTTAGGATGTTCACTGACAGGACTCTACAGAGAACGGACCGGCTCAGGCACAACATCATTGCAGCCAGCGATCAACGCTAGGCTCACCCCGGCCGTTTAAGTCTAGGGCTTCATCAAAGCGTCATCCTCAGCGATCGCGCGCCTCTATGCAGGCCGTGCGTGTGATCAGCCCATCGGCATCAACAGCGGCTGAAAGATTCCACCGACCACCGCGGTCTTTAGCGAGTGAGAGCCACTGACCCAGTGCAAGCCGGCCGGGGCTGCCGTCAGGGCTCTCAGTCTATGAACCCTATTTCTTTCGGAGTGATTCCATGTCCAAGCAGATCATCACCCCCGCTGCCCTGATGGCCGGCGCCACCCTCGTCGGCAGCCTGAGCGTCGCCAATCTGGCCCAGGCCGGCGACAACCCCTTCGTCACAGAGCAACTTGAGAGCGGCTATCTGCAGCTGGCCGAAGGCAGCTGTGGCGAGGGCAAGTGTGGCGCCAAGGATGACGGCGAAGGCAAGTGCGGAGAAGGCAAATGCGGTTCCAAGGATGGCGGCGAAGGCAAGTGTGGCGAGGGCAAGTGCGGCAGCAGCTAAGGCTCGCGCACAGCTGACCGGTGCCCCACTCTTCTGAGTAAGCCGTCATGAACACCAATCTTTACCCCGTTCATGGCGCCGATCTCGGTCTGCGGCGCGCGTTCATCGCCGCCGCAGCCCAAGAGCCTCCGATGGGAGGCTTTGCTCATGCCTGAGGCGCTTCCCGATCGCCAGCTTCTACCAACCAACCGGGACGGGATGCGCTCAGCTTGTGCTCGAGCTTCTGCATCCCCGGCCGCCGCAGCTGATCGAGGCCGATCGCAGCCTGTCGGTGCTTGATCTGCCGGGCGTCTGGGCCATTGGCGATTGTGCGGCGGTGCCGAACGACCGTGCCCGATGGAACGCCCTGCCCGCCGACGGCGCAGTTCGCGTTGCGCCAGGGGCCACAGCTTGCGGCCAATATCGCCCGCCAGGTGCGCGGCGAGCCGACCCGCCCGTTCGGCTACCAGCCCAAGGGCCTGATGTCGGCCATCGGCCATAACCGCGCCGTCGCTCGGGTCTACGGCATCAACCTGTCCGGGTTCATCCCCTGGCTGCTCTGGCGCGGCTTCTACCTGCTCTACATCCCGACCCTGGCGCGCAAGGCGCGGCTCTATCTGGAGTGGAACTGGGCGATGTTCTTCCCGCCCGACATCGCCCATCTGCGCTTTACGCGCACGGTCGAGGACAGCGATGAGGTGTCCCAGGATCAGGGTGCCCAAGGCGTGACCGAACACTCGCCAACCCCTGTTGCCGAGCGTGTCTGACAGTTCTGCTGCCGCTGTTACTGTTACAGCCTCTCGTCGCGGTTACTCAACGTCCTCGTTGACCAGTCGCGAATCGCGCCGACGATCGCCTCCGGGGCATCTTCCTGAATGAATTCGTGATCAGGAAACAGGGACTCAAAGCGATCGCGCTCCGGTTTCTGGAAGGCGAAGTCCCTCTCTCCCCAGAGCAACAGCACGGGCCGGTCGGATAGACGTGGGCCGGCGCTGGGCGCCAGGGGATCAGACCGGAGCCGCGCAGCTGGCCCCCTCCACCGAGCGGCCCAGGTGCAGCAGCTCGATCCGCTCGGGGCGCTCCAGCAGTTGGCAGGCGACCAGATAGCCAGCGGCGCTCCAGGTCTGATGCCGGCGTGCCTGCTGACCGACCAGGCGGCCGCGACGGCCGTCGTAGTATTCAGGCCAGTCGTCTTGGACCAAACGCCGCTCGGCATCGCTCAGCGCGCGCTCGACCAGCTCATCGGCACCGGTGCGCAGACCGACCAGGGCCAGCAGCCAGAGCAGCACCGGCCAGTTGCCGCCGTTGTGGTAGGACCAGGGGCGGTTCTTCGGGTCGCAGCCGGTCAGAATGCGCCAGTCCTGGCCCTCCAGCGCCGGGAAGCAGAGCTTGAGCGGTACCTGGCCGATCAGGTCGTCATAGCGCTGCGCGATCAGCTGCATCAGCGCGGCGGCCTGCTCCTCGGTCGCCAGGCCGGCCGCGCAGGCGAGCAGATTGCCCTGGCCAAAATAGCGATAGTCGAGCCGGCCGGGGCCGACGTTGCCGACCAGATAGCCGCCGGTCTCCGGCAGCCAGTCCATGAGCCAGTCAGGGATGGCGTCGGGATGGATATTGAACTTGTTGACCGCGGCGGGTCCGTATTCCTCGACCCCGTAGCGATAGATCTGGTTCAGCCGCTCGAGATCGAGCCAATAATAGGTGCGCACGTGATGGGCGAGATGTGGCAGGCGCTCGTCGAGGGCGGCCCGATAGCGCGCGTTCGCCGGCTCGTCGGCGTCGAGCAGATCGGAGGCCGCACAGAGCGCGGCGAAGAACTGCGCCTGGATATCGATCGGGTAGCCATAGACACCCATGCGCCGGTCGATCATGAAGGCGCCGTCCGGCACCAGCATGGTCGGGAACATGTCGAAGCGGCTGGTCATGCTCAGATCGAGCAGCAGCCGGATCGCCTGCTGCACCGACACCTGATTCAGGAAGGCGTGGTCCCCGGTGATATGCACATAGGCCTGCAGTGTCAACAGCCACCAGAAGCCGGAATCCACTGGGGCGACGCGGGCGATGGCGTGCTCGCCGAAATCGGCGAACAGTTCCTCGCCCTCCCCGTTATCGGTGACCTTGAAGCTGGCCGGGATCAGCCCCTCGCCGGGCTTGAAGCAATCGAGCTGGCGCTCGTGGCTCTGCAGGCGCACGGCCGTCGCGAGAAAGTGGCGTACGATCTCGGGGCGGCCGTCGAGCAGGAAGGCGAAGGCGGAAATGGCGAAGTCGCGGGTGAAGACCTGGTCGTAGTTGAGCGCCTCGGTCTCGGGATCATGGGCGGCGACGGTCCCCACCGGCTGGCCGCGGTAGGTGACCACCGATTCCTCCAGCAGGCGCCAGGCGCGCTGTCTGGCCGTTTTACGGTTCTCGTTGACCAGCATCGGATCATCCTCGGGATTCGGGTTGGAGCTGTGATCCGCTTGCCGCCTGGGAGCCGAGCGGCGGGGCCCGAGCGGCGCGGGATTCTTTTCAGCGCTGAGCCAACGGCCAGCTCTACCCATGGCCCGGTTCCGGCACTCGGGCAGGCACTGCAGCCGCAGGCCAAGCTGGGGGCGGCGGCTCTAGGGGAAGCCCGTTCTGTAGACACCCGTATAACCGGATGGACCGTTCACAGCCGTTCTACATTTCACCCCGCCCAACTCAACGCCCAACTCAACGCGGTCATCCAGATCCAATAACCCTCGCGGAACGGGGTGGATTGCGCTGACGACCGCCCGCTGTTCGAGTCGCATCACGAGATCCATGGATGGGCCTGAAAGAGTGGGACTCGCGTTCAGACCGGGTCTCAGTCTGTCGTCTCAGCCGATTCACCCTGCTCTTCGGCGATCAGCGCACGCAGTGCCTCCAACGCCGCCTCGACCACCGACCGGCCGCCCACGGTCGGATAGACTACATAGGTCGGCAATCGCAGGCTCGGGCTGCCGTGGACGCGGTGCAGACAGCCGCCCTCGAGATAAGACGTCGCGACCCGTTCCGGCACGAAGCAGGTGCCGCCGTTGGCCAGGATCAGCTGCAGCCCGAGCCAGCCGATGTTGGCGGTCTGCGCCGGGCGCTCCAGCTCCGGATAGGCCTGGCGATGCTGGGCGAAGAAGGTCGGCCCCCAGTTGATGTAGACATAGCTGTCGTCGAGTGTGCGCCGCTCGGGGTCCGGACCGACCAGGATCAGGGTCTCGTCGAATAGGTACTCGACCTCGATGCCGGCGGCCTGACGCGGGTTGTACATCAGCGCCAGGTCCATGGTGCCGGCAATGACCCGGCGCATCAGGTCCTCCTCGAAGCCGATCTCCGTATTCAGCGAGATGTCCGGCATGCGCGAGTGCAGGCGCCCGATCCAGCGTGGCAGCAGACTGTCCCAGAGCGCGATACGCGCGCCCAGGGTGAGGCTGGCGCGGAAACGGCTCGGCAGGCCGACCTCATGGCGCGCCTGCTCATAGGTCAGCAGCAGGGTCTTGGCATGGCGCAGGAAGCGCTCGCCGGCATGGGTCAGGCTGGCACCGGCGCGGTTGCGCACGAACAGGCGCGTGCCGAACTGCTGCTCCAGGCTTTGGATGCGCGCGCTCACTGTCGATTGGGTGACATGCACCTGCGTGGCCGCCTCGAGGAAGCTTCCGTGCGCGGCGACTGCAAGGAAGGTCTTGATCTGGTCGATGTCCATCAGCGCCTCTCCGATATTGACCCGGCAGATATCGGAATCATCGATACCAAAGTCAAATAACTTTCGTTTGTCTGACCCAGTATCAGCACCAGCTTATTCAGCAGAGTGGCGGCACGGCCGCTAAGACTTGACTAGAAACGGCAGTTGACCGCCTCCCCATGCGCACACCTGTTTGAGGGCATTTGAACTCTGCGCAACTATCAAGCGCCCCTTCTCGCGAGTGTTTGGTTGCCGAGCTGATGACCCAAGCCGCCGTCACGATCCATGAGCAGGCCGGCTTCAATGAGACCATGCGGGCGTTTCGCCGCCATCCTGGACGCAGCATGCCGGTGGTGGACGGTACCGAGCGTTTGCATGGGCTGCTGTTGCGCTAAGGACTTCGTGCACGCCTGCCACCTCGAGGAGGGATCATGACACCGAGCAGACCCCTTCAGGATCTGCACCACCCGAGACCGCTCACCGCCACCGCACGGCAGCGGCGGCGCTTCGGTCTGGGACAGCGCCTGGCCTGCGCGGTCGTTGGCTACCTGAACAAGATGCGCGGCTCCGCGCGCGGCGCCCCGCCCCGGGTCAGCACCCTCGAGGTGCTCTGGTCCTGGCTCGGCAGCTTCCTCGGCATCGCCTTGGTCGCCTGGCTAAACGAGATGGCCAGCAACCAGGCAGGCAGCCCAGCCTTGTGGCTCGAGGCCATTGGGCTCACGCCAACCGATGGCCTGCTGCTGATCGGCTCGTTCGGCGCCTCGGCGGTGCTGGTCTATGGCGCGCCGCGCAGCCCGTTGGCGCAGCCGCGTAACCTGATCGGCGGGCACACACTCTCAGCGCTGGTCGGGGTCTCGGCCTGGCTGCTGCTCGGGCCGCTACTACCCTGGCTGGCTGCAGCGCTGGCGGTCTCAACCGCGATTGCGGTGATGCACCTGACCCGCACCCTGCACCCACCCGGCGGCGCCACCGCGCTGATCGCGGTGATCGGCTCCGAGCAGATCCATGCGCTAGGTTATCTGTTCGTGCTGATCCCGGCGACGCTCGGTCCGCTGTTGATGCTGGTGGTCGCCCTGCTCGTCAATAATCTGGCGAGCGGACGGCGCTACCCGGAGTTCTGGCTTTGATCAGCCAGCGAACAGGCGCCGCTTCAAGGACGGGTGGCCCGAAGACGGCGAGCGGGGTCGATCAGTCGCGATAAGCGGGTCAGCGAATCTCGATCAGGTTGGCGCGAGCGCCGACCTGCTCGGGCAGCTGAGCACCAAGATGGAGATACCTTCCAGGTTCGTGGCTTAAGCCGCGCAGCAGCGTCATCGGCATCTCGGCAATCACCGAGCCACTACTGTCCTGCACGACGACCGAGACCGGCGCCAGCTGGCCTTGCTGCCGCGGCCAGGCCGTTGCATCGTCGAGCGGCGTCTTGATCTCCAGCAGCAGCTCGACCCGGTCGCGGGCGCGATCGAGGGATCTGGCCGCGACGCGCAGTGGCTCACCATCGACCCGGGCACCAAGGCGCCACGCAACCGCATCACCGGTGTTGCTCGCCACCGCCGGCTGAGCCTCGCGCTCTGGGGCCGGCGCTGTCGCCGATGGCGCGGTCGTCGGACCGTCTTTCTCCAGTTGCTCGATCTGCCTGGACAATCGCTCAAGGCGCGCCTCCATCGTCGCCAGACGTGTTTCAAGCGTGCTCGTATCGCGGCCGACGGTCTGGATCAGGAGCACTGCGGCGAAGATCAAGATCAGCAGGAAGAGGGGGCGCATGCGGGTCTCCGGTCAGCCTGTCGCGTCATTGAGATAGATCAATCGCGCTATCCTCGCATCCCCCTCCCCGTTCATTCATGAGGCG
>JAAAOQ010000230.1 GCA_009908845.1 Gammaproteobacteria bacterium | reverse complement strand
TCAAGAGCAGGCCGGTGACGAGCGCACCGAGGCGGTCCAACGGTGTTGTCGAAGCAGAGCAGGATCGGCTCATCGATGCGGCAACCCAAAAAGTGACGAAGGTACTATACCCATCGCAGATTCAGTTTTCGGCGTTCCGAACCCGCTGCGGGTCGGGCAACGGTGAGCGGAGGGTCGGGTGTCGGCCGGATGGCGCATCGCGCTGGCCGCGATTTGGAACGGCGGCGCCATCCCTGGCAGCGAGACCAAGTCGCGCGCCCTGATCACCGCGGGCTGGCGGTCTGGCTCGACGAGGTCGGCGCGATTATGCGTCACCAGCCTCGACCAGCCAAACAGGTTGGCGATGCGAGGTCCGCCGTGGTCCGGGACGAGCCCGATCCGAGCCCGGCCCGAGCCGGACTCAAGCGGGGCCCAAGCCGGGCTCAGCCGGCACCATCCATCATTCGGCCGCCTGTTCGGCGCCGAGGCATTCCTTGGTCTTGGTGTTGTAATTGCCGCACTGGATCGGGTCAGTCCAGTCGCCGACCAGGTCTTTCGAGCCTTCCAGATAGTCCGACCAGGCATCGCCAGGCACGGCCTCGGTCTGGTAGACGATCGCGAACTGACCGTCGTCTTGGATCTCGCCGATCAGCACCGGCTTGGTGATGTGGTGGTTGGGCAGCATCTCGGCGGTGCCGCCGCTGAGGTTGTCGGTCTTCAGCCCGACGATCGCCTCCTCGACCTTCATCGGATCGGTGGTGCCGGCCTTCTCGACCGCCTTGACCCAGAGATCGAAGCCGATCTTGTGCGCCTCCATCGGGTCGTTGGTCACCCGGTCCTCGTCGCCGATGAAATCGTGCCAGGTCGCGATGAATTCGTCGTTGGCGTCGGTCGGCACGCTCATGAAGTAGTTCCAGGCAGCCAGATGCCCGACCAGCGGCGCGGTGTCGATGCCGGAGAGCTCTTCCTCGCCGACCGAGAACGCGATCACCGGGATGTCCTCGGACGAGATGTCCTGGTTGGCCAATTCCTTATAGAACGGGACGTTGGCGTCGCCGTTGATGGTCGAGACCACCGCGGTCTTCTTGCCCTCGGAGCCGAACTTCTTGATCTCGGCGACGATCGATTGCCAGTCCGAATGGCTGAACGGGGTGTAGTTGATCATGATGTCCTCGTCGGCCACGCCGTTCTGTTTCAGGTAGGCCTCGAGGATCTTGTTGGTGGTGCGCGGATAGACGTAATCGGTCCCGGCCAGCACCCAGCGCTCGACGCCGAGCTCGTCTTTCAGGTAGTCGACCGCAGGGATCGCCTGCTGATTCGGCGCCGCACCGGTATAGAAGACGTTCTCGGAGGACTCTTCACCCTCGTACTGGACCGGATAGAACAGCAGCCCGTCGAGCTCCTCGAAGACCGGCAGCACCGACTTGCGCGAGACCGAGGTCCAGCAGCCGAACACCGCCGCGACCTTGTCCTGCTCCAGCAGCTGCCGCGCCTTTTCGGCGAACAGCGGCCAGTCCGAAGCCGGATCGACGACGACCGCCTCCAGCTTCTTGCCGAGCAGACCGCCCTCCTCGTTCTGCTGCTCGATCAGCATCAGCATCGTGTCCTTGAGGGTGGTCTCGCTGATGGCCATGGTGCCGGAGAGCGAGTGCAGCACGCCCACCTTGATGGTTTCGTCGCCAGAGTCCGCGTTGGCGTCGGCCGAGTCCTCTGCCCAGCCGGAAAGCGACGCGCTCAGTCCCAAGGCTAGGCCAGCGCCGAGCAGCAGCGGTTTACAAGACGGGATCGTTATCATCCAGAGGTCTCCTGTGGTGTGAGCCTTCAAAACCGTACGACAGCAGCGGGATGCCGCCGGATCACCCTAAGCAAATCTCGCACCAAAACGGTAACCCTTTCTGGCAGCAGGAAAATCATCCGTTCTCAAGGCAGGAAGAAAACCTGCACGCACCAATCAGGAACAGCCTTACACCCCGTGGTGCACTTCGATGCACCGAAATAGACCGCCCGAATTTCAAGAGCCCCGATGCCTATGGAGGCGCGTTCGGCAAACGGGCGTTCGGGTGAGTGCAGAGGCGGGTATCGAAGCTGTAGGTCGTTTCGCAGCCCGATCGGCGGTTATTCAGGATCAGGAGATAGTCGGAGAAATCGGCGTTTCCCGTGCGATAAGCATCCAGGGCCTGGAAGGCCAGCTCATCGTTCTCGACCACAAGCTCGGCGGTCACCAGAATCTGATCCAGCACCTCGACGACCTGCGCCTTGGGGTAACCGTAGGCGCGTCTGAGCACCCAAACGAGCTCGCACAGCACGATTTGGGCGACTCGCCCCGGTGCGTCACGGCGACACTGTTCCTCAATCAGGGTGGTCGCCACGGGCGACTGGACCGGGTCGTCCTGGGTGATGTAGCGCACCAGGACATTGGTATCGAGCCCGATCATCGGCACAGCTCATTCGCTGCCTGATGCAATCGCCGCCTCCATCTGCTCCAACGAGACCGGCTGCTGCGGTTTGGGTAGGCAGCCCTTGAGCGCCGTCACGGATGTGGTGCGCGGCACCATACGGACCACGTTGTTCGCCTCGACGATGAAGTCGACTCGATCCCCCGGCGCCAGTTGAAGCCGATCACGCAGCGCCTTCGGCAATGTGATCTGCCCTTTGCTGGTGATGGTCGCCTGCATCGCGCTTCTCCTTACCTGATAGATAAATCTTACTCAACTATAAGCGTAAGAACGCTGATCACCGAAGTCAATCTCAGCCCCCGAGACCAAGCGCACGTCGCAGACGCGACAAGTCCACCGTTCGGTTTGTCGACAGCCCAACAGCAAGGCGCGGGCGAGCGCATCGATTCTTTATTCATCAATAACTTATATTTCTCCCCACGCCGGGCATAGCCTTTGCTTAACCTCGTCGAAGACGATTTCCTTGCGCCATTGCGATGGCGCCGACCGATTTCGAGGAGACCCAGCAGATGGCGCACCAGGTGACCACCCTAGCCCCAAAGCCAGAGCGCGCGACGGCCGGCGGCTGTTCGGCGAGCGGCTGCGGCAGCAAACCGGACAAGCTTGCCCATCTTCCCGAGGCCATCCGCGCCAAGGTCAAGGACCATCCCTGCTTCTCCGAAGAGGCACACCACCACTATGCCCGGATGCACGTCGCCGTCGCGCCGGCGTGCAACATCCAGTGCCATTACTGTAATCGGAAGTACGACTGCTCCAACGAGTCCCGCCCCGGCGTCGTCTCCGAGCTGCTGACGCCGGAGCAGGCAGTCAAGAAGACCCTCGCCGTCGCCGCGACCATCCCGCAGATGACCGTGCTCGGCATCGCCGGCCCGGGCGATCCGCTTGCCAACCCTGAGCGCACCCTCGCCACCTTCCGCGAGCTATCCGCGAAGGCGCCGGACATCAAGCTTTGCGTCTCGACCAACGGCCTAGCACTGCCAGAGATGGTCGACGCGATCTGCGAGCACAACATCGACCACGTCACCATTACCATCAACAGCATCGACCCCGAGATCGGCGCGCAGATCCATCCCTGGATCTTCTGGAAGAACCGGCGCATCAAAGGGGTCAAAGCGGCCCGTATCCTGATCGAGCAGCAACAGAAGGGCCTCGAGATGCTCGCCGAGCGCGGTGTGCTGGTGAAGGTCAACTCGGTGATGATTCCGGGCGTCAACGCGGAGCACCTAAAGGAGGTCAGCCGCGTCGTCAAGGCGAAGGGTGCCTTCCTGCACAACGTGATGCCGCTGATCGCCGAGCCCGAGCACGGCACCTTCTACGGCCTGATGGGCCAGCGCGGTCCGAGTCATGACGAATTGCAGGCGCTTCAGGACGAGTGCGCCGGCGACATGGCGATGATGCGCCACTGCCGCCAGTGCCGCGCTGATGCCGTTGGTATGCTCGGCGAGGACCGCGGCGCCGAGTTCACGCAGGACAAGATCGACGCAATGGAGATCGACTACGCCGCCGCAATGCAGCGCCGGGCGGCGGTCCATGCCGAGATCGAGGCCAAGCGACAGGCCCAGCGCGCGGCGCCCCCACAGACGCCGAATCAGGCCTTCATCTCGGTCGCATCAATCCCCCGCCGGCGCGCCGAGGTGCCGAGCCGGAGCGCGAGCCGTCCGCTGCGCGTCGCCCCGCTGCGGGTTGCCGTCGCCAGCAGCGGGGGCGGCCTGATCAATCAACACTTCGGCCATGCGCGCGAGTTCCTGGTCTACGAGGCGGACGGGCGAGCGGTGCGCTTCGTCGGCACGCGCCGGGTCGATGCCTACTGCAGCGGCGGGGATACCTGCGGCGAAGCCGAGACAGCGCTCGCCGGCACCCTCCGCGCGCTCGAGGGCTGTGAAGCGGTGCTCTGCTCGAAGATCGGCATCGAGCCTTGGGACGCCCTCGAGGCGGCCGGCATCGCCCCGAACGGCGAGCACGCGATGGAGCCAATCGAGGACGCCGTCGCCGCCGTCTATGCCGAGCTCAGCGCGAATGGGTGCCCAAGCGAGCACGTCGCCGACGCCGCCCTCAGCGCCTAAGCCATTAGCGCCATCGACCCGCCCCGCCTCGCGCGAGGCTGTGCCGACGCAACCACTCAACTGCAACCGAGACCGAATCATGGCCTACCACATCACCGATGGCTGCGTGAACTGCTGGGCCTGCGAGCCCCTCTGCCCGAGCCAGGCCATTCAGGCCGCGAAGCCGCACTTCGTCATCGACGCCGCCCAGTGCACCGAATGTGTCGGCGATTATGCCGAGCCGCAGTGCGCGAGCATCTGCCCGATCGAGGGCGCGATCCTCGACGCACTGGGCGCGCCGGTCAACCCGCCCGGCTCGCTGACCGGCATCCCGCCGCAGCGCATCGCCGAGGCGATGGCCGAGATCCGGGCTCGCTGAATCTGGTCCGGTTGAACCTGAGCGGCCAACCGCCAACCGTCACGCGATCCCGCGAAGGACAGGAATCATCCATGAACAGCGACGATGCAATCGCCGCCGGCAATGACGCCGTTGAGATCGCCAACGGCGTGCATTGGATCGGGGCGCTGGACCCAGGTCTGCGCCACTTCGATCTGATCCTGCGCACGAGCAACGGCACCAGCTACAACGCCTATGTCGTGCGTGGCCGCAACGGCGTCGCGATCATCGACACGGTCAAGGCGGAACACGCGGCGGTCTTCTTCAGCCGCCTCGAATCCGTCGCCCGCTACGACGAGATCCGGGTGATCGTGCTCAACCATCTCGAGCCCGACCACACCGGCGCCCTGCCCGAGTTGCTGCGCCGCGCACCGCAGGCACGGCTGCTGATCTCCAAGCGCGCGCCGGCGATGCTCAAGGCGCTGCTGAAGCCGACGACCGACCAGCTCGACTACGAGACCGCCGATAACGACGACGAGATCGACCTCGGCGATCGGCCACTGCGCTTCCTGCACACGCCCTTCCTGCACTGGCCGGACACCCAGTGCACCTACCTGGCCGACGAGCAGGTGCTGTTCTCGGGCGATCTGTTCGGTTGCCATTACTGCGACGCACGCCTGTTCAACGACCGGGTCGGCGATTTCCGCTTCGCGTTCGAATACTACTACGCGCACATCATGCGCCCGTTCAAGGCGCATCTACGCGATGCCCTGCGCCTGATCGAACCGCTGCCGCTCGCCCTGCTCGCGCCGGCCCATGGTCCGGTGTTGCGCGAGCGGCCACGCCGCTACATCAGCCGGTACCGCGAGCTGGCGCTGTGCGACGAGGGCTTCGAGCAGGTCGTGACCGAAGGCAACGACCATCGCTCGCTGATCCTGTTCTTCCTCAGCGCCTACGGCAGCACCGCGCGCATGGCCGATGCGGTCCGAGCGGGCGCCGAGCGCGTGCCTGGCGTGCGGGTCTCGTTGCACGACCTCGAGGGCGGCGAGACGCAGCCGTTCGTGGACCTCATCGAGCAGGCCGACGGGATCGTCCTCGGCTCACCGACGATCAACGGCGATGCCGTCAAACCGATTTGGGACCTGCTGTCCTCGCTAACCGTGGTCGATCTCCGCGGCAAGCTTGGCGCCGCCTTCGGCTCCTACGGCTGGAGCGGCGAGGCGGTGCCGATGATCGAGGACCGGCTGCGCGGACTCAAGCTGCGCGTTCCGGTTCCGGGCCTGCGAGTGAAACTGGTGCCAACCGAGGACGAGCTCACCGAGAGCCAGGCCTTTGGGCAACGGCTGGCGCAAGCACTGATGCAAGGCGACGCTGGCGCTGGCTCAGACACGGGCACGAGTCTCGGCACTGACGCAAGCACAGCGACCGACCCGCTCTCAACGGGGGGCGGCGCAAAGCGCGTCCTGGACTTCTCCGAGCTGTGAGCTGACACCGAGCGACGGCGCGCTCACTCAGAGCCGCCAAAGGCAACCTATCCCTATCAACCCACCAACGATCGAGAGTGATCAACCCCATGCCAAAAGCGAAAGTCACCTTTCAAGACATCGACCAAACCGTCAACGTCCCCGCAGGTATCCGTGTCATCGACGTCTCTGAAAAGGTCGGCGCCGGGATCATCTACGGCTGCCGCGAGGGCGACTGCGGCACCTGCATGATGCATGTCACCGAGGGCTGGAACAATCTGACCGAGCCCTCGGTGCTGGAAGAGAAGGTCCTGCGCGAGAACATGGCCAGCCGCCACGACCGGCTCGCCTGTCAGGCCCAGATCATCGGCGACTGCACCGTCAAGCCGGCGTGAATGAAGTGAGAAGGGTGAAGGGTGAAGGGTGAAGTCAATAAGGCGCATCCACTCGCGCACCTCATCCTCCAAACTCCATCATCAACCTTCAAACTTCACCATCCACCATCCACCATCCACCATCCACCATTCAAACTTCAAACTTCAAACTACGGAGCACTCCATGGCCCTCGTCACCTTTTCCAATCAAGACTTCAAGGACAAGACCGTCTATGCGGTCGCCGGTAGCCACACCGAGACCCTGCTCAAGCTCGCCAAGGAGAACAAGATCCCGGTGCAATTCGACTGTCAGGATGGCGAATGCGGCCACTGCCTGGTCCGCGTGACCAGCATCGATGAGAAGGATCGCATGGGCTATTTCCTGACCGATAAGGAGCAGACTGTGCTCAAGGAGCTCGGCAAGCTGACGCAGGATCAGATCGATCAGCTTCATGTGGACGACATGCCAAGCGAATGGCGGCTCGCCTGCCAGATGATCGTCCGCGACGAAGACATCCTGGTCGAGTACTGACCCATGGCTGGCATCGGTGCCACTTTTCGCCAGGCCGAGGATCGCGTTACCCTGCAACAGTGGTCTGGCGACCAACGGTCGGGGCACCTACAGTCTGGGAAACCGCAGTCTGGGCACCCAGGGTCTGAACACGCAGACCTTGGCGGTATGCCCGGCCCGAACCAGGCAGCGGCTGCGCCGCTGGCGGCCTGCCCGAGCAGGACAAGGGCCGATGACTGGCGGCAGTGGCTGCTGGGCCATACCGCTGGTTACCCCAATGCTCGGCTCCTTGCCTCGATGCTCGCGAGCCAGCAGTGCGGGCGCGGCGCCATGCCAGACTGGCTCGGTCTCAGTGCCGCGGAGTTCAAAGCGTTGGTCGCGCACCACTTCCCGGAGCTCCCTCTCTCGGCGCTGCAGCAGCCCGGCCGCACGTTTGACCCGAGCCGACTAGACGAGCTCGACGAGCTGGTCCGTCTATTGCTTAATGATATTGCAAGGCCAAGCGGCGACCAACGCTGGCTGGCCGTGATCGTGGCGACGGGCTGCATGGGAAGCGATCACCTCTGGCAAGACCTCGGTCTCTGGGAGCGCGCCGAGCTGAGCCAGTTAATGGAACGAAACTTCCCCACCGTCGCCCAACGTAATGATGCCGACATGAAATGGAAACGGTTTCTGTACAAGCAATTGTGCGAGACCGAGGGCATCTACACCTGTCGCTCACCCTCCTGCGAGGTCTGCGTCGACTATCATGCTTGTTTCGGCCCTGAGAACTGAATTTCTGCTCGTCGCCGAGAATGGCAGCGGCGACCAGATCAAACGTCGAGCGATCGGCGCCTACCTCGGCCTGGCCGTCGGCGATGCGCTCGGCGCCACCGTCGAGTTCATGACGCCGCGCGAGATCCGCACCCACTACCGGGAACATCGCGACATCAAGGGCGGCGGCTGGCTCAAACTGCGCAAGGGACGGGTCACCGACGACACCGAGATGGCCCTTGCCCTGGGCCGGAGCATCCTCTCCGCCGGCGCTGTCGACGCCCAGGCCGCCGCCGAGGCCTTCAGCGCCTGGATGCGCAGCAAGCCGATCGACATCGGCAACACTGTGCGCCGGGGCATCTCCTACTACCGGCGCACCGGCGAGGCCGAGTCCGAGGAGAGCGCGTTCGACGCCGGCAACGGCGCCTGCATGCGCTGCCTACCGGTTGCCCTGGCCACGCTGGGCGCCGATCTCGACCTCGTCGATGAGGCGAATCGGCGTCAAGCCCACGTTACCCACAACAATCCGACCTCCGACGCCGGCACCCTGTGCGTGATCCGGATGGTCCAGGCCGCCCTGCTCGGCGGCACCCGCACCGATCTCAAGCTCCTGGCCGAAGCCCTGGTCGCCGAGGAACCGGTCTTCGCCTACGACCGCAAGCGGTCCGAGAACCCAAGCGGCTTCATCGCCGACACCCTGAGGACCGTCTTCCAGTCCCTCTTCGCCACCGACAACCTCGAGACGGCCTTGATCGACGTGGTCAATCGCGGCGGCGACGCCGACACGACCGGCGCCATCCTCGGCATGATCGCTGGCGCCCTCTACGGCCCGTCCGCCTTCCCGTCGCGCTGGGTCCGCACGCTCGATGCCGAGGTCCGTCAACAGTGCCTGATTCAGGCGCAGGAACTGCTTAAGCTCGCGCCCCTTTGCCGAGTCGAAAGCGTGACGCGCTGACGCCACGCCGCCTCGATCAAGGACCTGATAATCCTGCTTCGCGTTGGTGACGGATGGCCAGAATCAATGCGGTATCGTATTCAGGCTCGAAGCTATAGAGGGCAATATATCCAGACTTGCCGCGGGAGATCACCAGTTCGCGGAGATTGTCATCGAGCTGACGACCAATCAAAGGATGACGCTCAAGCAGTGCGACTGCTTCCGTGATCAGGTCAATCGTCTCCGCGGCGACACGCGCATCAATCTCCAATAAGAAATCGGTCAATCGTTCGAGATCCGCGAAAGCTCGCTTCGAATAGATTACGGTCGCCATGAGACCGGTTCTGGTTTCGCCGCCTCCTCCCCTCCAGCCCTTGCTCTAAAATAGGCGTGTACATCATCGGCAGCAAAACCCGCTCCGTCCGCGAGTGTTTCACAGCGCGCCGATTTCGCAGCCGCGATGAAGGTCGCGCGTTGTTCAGCGGTGGCCACAGCCTGCGCGATTGCCGCGACCATGAACGCATGGGGAGAGATGTCCTGTTGTTGTGCCGCCACGACCGCACGTTGCTTCAATTCGTTTGGAAGTTTTAAGGACGTCGTCGCCATTCCTCTGACCTCAATGATCAACCGAGTAGTGCTACTAAGGTAGCACCAGGGGGCGGGTCAGACAACCGGGACAAAAAAGACTGGAGAGACCTTAACAGAGACAAGCTTACCGCTTGCGGCGAAGGCCCCCTGCTTGATCAAGTCTTGATACAGCAGCCCAAGATAGGTCAGCAGCCGCACCGCCATGAAGGGATCAACGGTGGACTGAAACTCCAACAGCAGATCTCGCACCATCTCGGGGTGCGAGAACAGCAGCTTGTAGCTCGGTCATGAGTCGTTGTCATCGGCTTCGCTCAGCAGCACTCGAGCTCCAGATCCTCGAGCATCGCCTCCAGCTCCTGTTCATCCCACCGCTCGAGCAGCTCGCGCAGCGGGTTCAGATGGCAGTGGATGTGATAGAGGTCATCATGCTCAGGCCCCTTGCGGCCATCGAGCTTGGCCTCGAAATAGCGCCAGAACGGATCATCGCGCTCGCCATTGTTCATGGCGGCTCGCAAGGCGGTCACGAAACGTTGCGCATTGCCGTCGCAGTCGATCCCGCGGAAGCTGATATAGCGGTCCGGTCGCTCCTCGATAGCGTCCATCTCAGCACCCCACCTCGGCAGCCGCGGCCTCGATATGGAAACCATCGGCCTCGAGCAGCTCGGCGATATCGGCCTCGATGATCTCGATCTGCTTGCCGGCGCAATAGCGCCGTTCCTTCTCGGTCGGCTGCGGGATCAGCGCCCAGCCGGCTGGCTCATCGGCGGCATGGATCAGGTCCGACAGGACCATGCGCTCGGTGTCGCGGGTCAGGCGCATCCCAAGCAGCAGATACTGGCGACCGACCCGATACTCCTTGAGGAACCGCGGTACGCCGAAGCCGCCCATCAGTTCGGTCAGGTAGTCGACGAAGTCGGCATCCGAGGCGATGTAGGTGGTATCCGGGCGCGGGCTGCCGAGCGGCTTGAACAGGATCGGCAGCGCCGGGTCGACCGCGTCCTGATCGATCTCCTGGTAGCGCTCGCCGTCATAGTGGTGGATGCGGAAGCGATTGTCCGTGCCGGCGATGCGCGCGATGCCGCGGATCAGCGTATGCGCACGGTCGCGACAGGCGTCCTGCAGCTGCAGATCGCGGTTGAGGTCGACGACATAGCCCGGTGCCAGCGACGCGAGCCAGTCGTGCAGCGGCGCACGTGTCCAATCGCGCTGGGCGTAGGTGGCATCCAGAAAGCGGGTCACGGCGGTGCGCCCGCGCTTGAGCTCGACGTTCATGGCCGCACGCGGGAACTCCCACATCAGCCGCGGCGCCATCGGGCGGCCCTTGTTCATGGCCAGGATCAGGCTGTCGCTGTCGGCCGGGATCGGCGCGCCGCTGGCGGGATCGAGCGCGCCGGCGAGCGCGCCGGGGCCGAGAAAGGGGATGAGGTCGCCACGGCGCAGGGCCG
>JAAAOQ010000160.1 GCA_009908845.1 Gammaproteobacteria bacterium | reverse complement strand
GCGCCTCAGCGCGGCGCAGCAGCGCCGCCTGCAGGAGCAGCTGCGCACCCACGCCATCGACCCCGAGCGCGCGCGCGCCTGGTGCCAGCGCGTCTTCGGCTGCGCCGCGCTCGAGCAGCTGAGCGCACCCCAGGCCGAGCGCCTGATGGCGCGGCTGACCCGCTTCGCCGCCGAGCTGCAAGGCGCCGACGGCCAAGCCGGCACGCCGCGCCCCGGTGAGGCCGGCGCGCGTGCGCCCGAGCGTCCACCGGGACAGCCGCGCGGGGACGCAACCGGAGCGCCCGCCTGAGGCCCGCCCAGGTGGCCCGCCAACCCGATCCGCCAGCGCAGCCCCACCTGTCAGCTGCCCTGGCCCTCACGACCAGGAGGACAGCGCGATGCGCTCGCTGAACCGCGTCGAATTGATCGGCCACCTCGGCGCCGACCCCGAGACCCGCTACACCCCAACGAGGCCTGGACCGATCGCGCCAGCGGCGAGCCGCGCGAGCGCACCGAATGGCATCGCTGTGTACTCTGGCGCCGGCTTGCCGAGATCGCCGAGCAATACCTGCGCAAGGGCTCGCGCGTCTTTGTCGCCGGCCAGCTCAGCACCCGCCAGTGGCAGGATCAGAGCGGTACCGATCGCTACACCACCGAGATCCAGGTCCGCGATCTGCTCATGCTCGACGGCGCCAGCAGCAACGCCCGCGCGGCGCCATCCACCGCCGGCGTGCATCCCGCCTATACCGCGCCGCCAAGTGCGCCCGCCGCAGCGCCACCACCGCACCAGCCGCCGCAGGCCGGGCACCAGCCACCGCCGCACCAGCCCCAGCAGCCGCAGGCCGCCCACTTCCGCGCCCAGGCGCCGAGCGCCCAGGCCGATTTCGACGACGACATCCCGTTCTAGCGGTCATCGACCGCGAGCAGCCGAGAGGAGCCACCAGCGACCCACCGAGCACCGATCGGGCCAGCCCCTCGATCGTCCCCCCGCGCAAGCGCCCGCAGAGGCGCGGCGCACCCCGGTCGCCGACAGCGCCGACCGAGCCCACAAGGAGCCACCACCATGTCCTACCTGCCCAGTCCCTGGCATTGCGACGCCCGCCTGATCCGCGCCGATGACGGCACCCCGATCGCCCGCCTCTATCCCGGCATCGACGCCAACCAAGGTCGCCTGATCGCCGCCGCCCCTGATCTCCTGCTCGCCATCGCCCTGCTGATCGAGGCCCCCGAGACCGCGACCCTGGACACCGAGCGCGACGCCGCCCGCGCGGCGTTACGCCTCGCCGGGATCAGCGTGCCAGCCGTGCGCCGGAAGGAGGCCTCCGATGCCTGAGCCGCTCGCCCTGACTCTGGATGAGGCCGCCGCCGCGCTCGCGGTGAGCACCCGCACCGTGCGCCGTCTGCTCAATGCCGGCGAGCTGCAACCGCTGCGCATCGGACGCGCTGTGCGCGTGAAAGTCTCGAGCCTGCAGGCGTTCGTGGACAATAAAGACACTCAGAGTCATAATCCGGTCTGCGCGGGGCCGGATGTGCGGGAGATCAGCACATGCCGAAAAAGCGCAGACAAGACAAAGACGGGCTCTATCGTCGGCCGAATTCACCCTACTGGTGGGCGACATACATCGACGCGAGCAAGTGCCGAGTTAGATGCTCTACTGGAACGACCGAGCGATCAGAGGCCGCCGCGCTCCTCGCGAAATGGAAGCTCGAGGCGCGGCAACAGCGGCAATGGGACCAACCGCCGGAACGGACCTTCGAGGACCTGATGGTGGCTTATCTCAAGGCATCGAAAGGAGTCAAGCGCAGCAGTGAGACCGACCGCTACAGGCTCCCTGCGCTGCGCCGACACTTCGCCGGCTGCATCATGCAGGAGGTGACAGCAACCAAGATCAGCGACTACGTGACTGCCCGCCGCATCGAAGGGGTGTCGGATTCGACAATCAACCGCGAGCTCGCGCTGCTGTCGGCCGCGATCACCTGCGTCAACCGAGATCTGGATTGGCGGCTGCCCAATCCAATCGCCAAACGCTGGCTGGCGGAGCCCGAGGGTCGCATACGCTGGATCACCAAGAAGGAGGCGAAGGCGCTCATCGCGGCGGCACAGGAGGCCAGGCGAGCGCCTTTTCTCGCCGATCTGATCTCGGTGGCCCTGCATACCGGATGCCGGCGCGGCGAGCTGCTCGGCCTCGAATGGAACCGGGTCGATCTGCGCAACAACCTGATCTACTTGGAAGCGAGACACACCAAGGCGAAGAAACGCCGCGCCTTGCCGCTGGGAAGCAGGACGCGCGAAGCGCTGTTGCGGCGAGCGCGCTTTCGGGCCGAACACTGCCCGGCGAGCCCCTGGGTGTTCGCCTATCGCGATGGGCACCCGGCCTATGACATTCGCGGGGCGTTCAACAAGGCGTGCCGCGATGCCGGGATCACTGAGCTGACCTTCCACGACCTGAGACACACGTGCGCCGCCTGGCTGGTGCAGGCGGGCATCCCGCTGGCCACCATCCGTGACCTGCTCGGGCACAGCACGGTCCTGATGACCGAGCGCTATGCCCACCTGGCGCCGGACAACCTGAGGGTGGTCGTCGACACGCTCGATGAGTCACATTCTAGTCACACTGAACAAGAGGACCAGCAAGATGACGCGTTACGGAGCTTGTAAGCCATTGATTCTAAATGGTGCGCGAGGGGGGACTCGAACCCCCACGGGATTACCCACTGGAACCTAAATCCAGCGCGTCTACCAATTCCGCCACCCGCGCATTGATCTGATGGGTCGACGCTGATCCGACCGGCCCTCACAGCGATACGAGGAGACCGACTGGGGGACGACCGGGAAGGAAGCGTCTTCAGTCGGCACCGGACAGGCCGGCGCCCAGACCATCCCCTAAGTGTAACGGCTTCGGCATCGCAGGTCATCTGATCGGCTTGTTGCCGGTACCGACCGAGCGCTTGCTTTTTGCGGCATGACGTAGGAATGTCGGACGTCCATTCACTGTTGGAGTCTCCTTATGCGGACATTGCGTTGGTTATGGCTTCTGGCCCTTGCGCTCTCGGTGACCAGTTGTATCAAGGTCGATCAGACGCTGACGTTGGAGGATGATGGGTCCGGTACCCTGGACATCCGCTACGGGATGTCAGAGCAGAGGATCTCGCAGCTCGAGACGATGGAGCAGATGGGCCAGGCGATGGGCGAGAATGCCGGCACCGATCTCGGGATGGATACCGAAACGCCCTTCGACTTCGATTTCGATGAAGAGGATGTTCGCGAGCGCTTCGAGTCCGAGCCCATCGAGGGCGTCGAGCTGGTGTCGACCAACGCCGAAACCATTGACGGCTGGCGCTATATGAACCTCAAGGTCAGGTTCGACAGCTTGGCCGCCTTGGCCAAGACCGACCTCTTCGAGGACAGCGAGATCAGTCTCACACGGGACGCCAAGGGCCACTATGTGCTGCGGCAGCGCAGCGGTGACGCTGAGCCTATGCCCAGCGACGATTCAGCTGAAGACTCAGCTGAGGACCCGATGCAGACACAGATGATGCAGCAGATGGCAGCGATGTTTGCAGGGATGCGGATCGCCAACCGTGTGAGCGTTCCCACCGAGATCATCGAGACCAACGCCACCGAGGTCGAGGGTCGCACCGCCTCCTGGGTGTTCGACATCGACGAGGACCCCTCGGTGCTGAGCAAGCTCGAGCACCTCGACATGCGCGTCGTCTTCTCCTCAAAGGGTGCCTCGATCGACGAGCTCTGACCCGAGAAGCGCCCTGTGAGGGTGCCTGCACACCGGACCTCATCTTCCCATCGAGCAGGCAAAGGCACCTTTGGCCAGCGTTCTTCAGCGTGCGAGTGCGCGCAACCTGGCTAGGGTTGCGCGTCCTGACGCTGCATCACCTCGAGCTCAACGCCCTCTGGCAGCTTTCGAATCCAGGGTTCGAGGGCTGCCAGCTCGGGCGGCAAAGACTGCATCGCCTTCCGAGCCGATGATTGGTCCGGATGCAAGCTATGGAAGAGCACGAACCAAGGCCGGCCGCGAAACCGCTCCTCGCGGATATAGACCTGCTCCGGCAATGAGTGATCGGCGATGAAGTCATCAAGCCGGACGCGATCGTAGACGCCGATCAGCTGCAGCACGAATGGGCGTTCCTCGAGTTGGAGGCGGCTCGGAGCCGGGCGAGCCTCAGGAAGTGGTCTAGCGGGTTCTGATCCTTGGGCCGTTTCCTCACCGGCCGACCCCGTATCCGAATCGATCTCGGGATCGGCATCACTACCCTCCCCGCCGTCGTCAACATCGCGCGAGCGCACTGCGGGCGACGCAACCTCGAGCGCTAGGCGCTGGTACTCCTCCTGGACCTCACGCCAGCGGCGATCGATCATCGAATCGAGCATCGCCACAGCACCGAACGCGACGAGGTCCTGCTGGTCCGCCGTGGCATCGACAGCTCCATCAGCGCTCGTGGTGCTAGAAGGTGCCGCGGCGATGGTCTCCGGCGTCGCCGCGGTTTCTGTTACCGCATTCGCCGGCGCTTCGCTCCCAGCCTGGACTGCAGCGAGATCGTTGCTCAGGCTGGCAACCCGTTGGCGAAGCACCGAGAGTTGATCCTCAATCCCTTCGGCGCTCGCCTCGAGCGCCGAAGGGCTAGCGCTGCTTTCCGATTTCGAGCCACGACTGGCGCTCGCAGGCGGTGTCGCCACGAACGCTGTCACCCGTTCCTCCAGCCGCGCAACCGCATCCGCTAGGGCGCGTGACGTTGCGCCGAGCCGATACTGCAGATAACCGACGGCGACGGCCGTCAGGAGTATGATCAGGCTTGCGGCGAGGGCAAGCAGGACGCGTTGTCGGCGGCACTGCTGCAGCATCTCGCCCCTGTTCGTCTCGATCGCCCGCTGCATCTGCGTCGCCGTTCGGCGCCGTTCGTCGTCGACTGCGGCAATCCGCTCGACAAGCGATGACTGCAGCGTCTCGAGCCGTTGGCCGTTGATCCCAGACGCGGTTGACGGGTTGGATGGTTCTGCCGAGGCGTCGTGGTGAAGAAACCCCGCAGCATCCGGTGGCTCCGGCGAGTTTGGAGGCATCGGCGGCACCATGAGTGCAATCCTTGTCGGCTTTGGTCGAAATCTCGCATCATCAGCCAAGCGCGACAGAATGCCAAGTGCTCGATTCCGGGTACCGAGACCCGAAACCCGGGCGCCGCTGGCTCGATAGACCCCTTGCATGAGGAGCCTCGATGGATCTCAAAGACAAGACCGCATTGGTGACCGGCGCCAACTCCGGCCTCGGCAAAGCGATTTCACGCGCACTAGCAGCCAGGGGTGCGCGGGTACTGATGGTGGCCCGAGACCCTGAGCGCGGTGAGCAGGCGCGCGCGGAGCTCGAGGCCGCAACGGGCAATGAGCGGCTGGAGCTGTTGATCGCCGATCTCAAATCGCAAGCCCAAGTCAGGCGCCTTGCCGAGGAGGTCAAGGAGCGGGCACCGGCATTGGACGTGCTCGTCAGTAACGCCGGTACCGCATTCCCCAAACGCTGTATCACCGAAGACGGCATCGAATGCACGCTCGCCGTCAACCATCTGGCACCCTTCCTGTTGACGAACCTATTGCTCGAGTCCCTGAAGGCAGCCGCCCCGGCGCGCATCGTCAATGTCGGGACGCGTATCAACTATTCGATGGAGCTTGGCGACCTGAACTGGGAGGGACGATCATTCAGGATGATGCGTGCCTATGTCGAATCGAAGCTCGGTATGCTCCATTTCACGCGCGAGCTCGCCAAGCGCATCAGAGGCACCGGCGTCACCGTCAACTGCGTATTTCCGGGCGTATTCAAATCCAACCTTGGCGGGACTGACGGCGCCCAGGGGTTTTTCTGGAAGGCGGTGAGCCTCTTGGTTGGTTGGGCGCTCGCGCAACCAGAGAAGGCAGCTGAGCGGGTGATCTATCTGCTCGAATCGCCCGAGGTCGCCGATGTCAGCGGTGAATATTTCGGCGACTGCGAGATCATCTCGCTCCCTGCACAGGTAGGAGAACCTGCCACGAACGCCCGGGTTTGGGAGATCAGCGAGCGGCTAGCCAATCTGGACGAAGGCTAGCGGAACGGATAGCGAGTGCTCAGCCTGAGGCGCGAGCTGCGTCTCAGCTTGCTCTAGCCTCGACCAGGTCGACGCGCTGCTCGGTCGCCCGCTCAAACAGCGTAAAGAAGTTCGCGGTCGTGATCTCGGCGACTTGCTCGACCGGAAGATCGTGCAGCGTTGCGATCTGCGCCGCGACATGGGGAACGAAGCGCGGCTCGTTTTTCTTACCCCGATGCGGGACCGGCGCCAGGTAGGGCGAATCGGTCTCGATCAATAGACGGTCCAATGGAACCCGCGCCGCAACATCGCGCAGGTCACCGGCGTTCTTAAAGGTCAAGATCCCGGAGAACGAGATATAGAACCCGAGGTCCAACGCCTGGCTAGCCATCTCCCAGTTCTCGGTGAAGCAGTGCATCACACCGCCGGTCGCTCCCGCATCCGAAGCCCGCATCAGCTCGATCGTATCAGCGCGTGCATCGCGGGTATGGATGATCAGCGGCTTGCCGACGGCGCGCGCTGCCGCGATATGGGTCTCGAAGCGCTGGCGCTGCCAGTCGAGGTCGCCATCATTGTAGTGATAATCGAGCCCGGTCTCGCCGATCGCGACCACTGCTGGATCGGAGGCCATCTTGATCAGCTGCTCTACCTCCGGCTCCGCAGCCGACTGCTCGTTCGGATGGACACCGACGGACACCGAGATATCGCCGTAGTCGGCGACGAGCCGTCGCATCGGCCCATAGTGCTCGAGATCGATGCAGACGCAGAGCATATGTTGCACCCCTCCACGGCGGGCCTCGGCGATCATCGCGTCGAAGTCGCCCGCATAGGGCGACAGATCGACCCGGTCGAGATGGCAATGGGAATCGACGAACATCATGCGTCCTCACATCGTGTGGGTTGGGCGCTGCGCCTCGGCACCACCGGGTAGGTATTGCTCGAATTTGCGACGCACATCGCTCTTGTCCTGCTCGTTGAACTGGACCCCAACGCCCGCGGCGCGGTTGCCCTCCGACCCGACCGGTGTGACCCAAACCACGGTCCCAGCGATCGGGATGCGCTCGGGCTCGTCCAACAACTGGACGAGCAGGAACAGCTCGTCGCCGAGCCGATAGGTCTTCGTGGTCGGCACGAACAGGCCGCCATTCTTGATGAATGGCATATAGGCCGCGTGCAGCGCCTTACGATCCTTGATGACCAGGCTGAGGATACGGCGCCGACCGCCGGAATTGTCGGTTTGGCTCGAGGTTCGGTCCATCGGCAGTGCTCGCTGAACCTATGGCCGCCGCTGCACGACCACTGCCCAGCGCACGAGGAGCGATTCGAGCAGGAGCTGCTTGTTGAGCGGCGCGTCGGACAGGCCGTGCGCCCGATATAGATGCTGCAGCAGCCGATGGCCTTCCGGAGGATCGAGGCGTGGCGCAAGCGCTTCAAGTACCCCCTGAAGATCGAGGTTGGTCAGGCGCGTGCCGTCCGTATCCGCGGAAAGCCTTAGCAAGTCACCGACCCAATCAATCATCAGCGCAATCAGATCGGCGGTCTCGAACGATTGCCATTCAGCGGCAAGCGCGATGGGGTCCCGCTGCCCCTTGCCGATCGCGGCCAACCCGTCCATGACGGTCTTACGGGCCTCGAGCTTGCCACTGAGCGCCAGATCCAGCGCCCGTAAGGGCGCCCCGTGCGCCACCCTCAGACAGAGCCTCCCGTCATGCTGTTGCTGCGGGGCCTGATCACGCAAGCGCGCACTCAACCAGGGCAGTGCATCCTGCTCGCGCGGCACCGAGAGCTCGATCGACTGGCAGCGGCTCCGAATGGTCTGCGGCAATCGTTGGGGGCGCTCCGAGACCAGTATCCAAATGCTCGAGCCGACAGGCTCCTCGAGTGTCTTCAACAGGCTGTTTGCGGCGAATGCGTTCATCGCCTCGGCCGGGTGGAGCACCAAGACCTTTGAGGTCCCACGGGTCGGCGTCAGACCTTCACGGCTGCAGACCTCGCGGACCTGATCAGCTCGGATCTCGCCGCTCGCGCTAGCCGAGTCCGACTCGACCAGGACCCTGTCAGGATGATTCCCCGCGTCGAGCAAGCGACAGTCGGCACAATGACCGCAGGGTCGGTCATCGGGACAAGGCTCGCCGCAGAGGACCAGGCGGATCAGTTCTTCGAGCAGACGGTGCTTACCAACCCCTGCCGGCCCGCTGATGAGCAGCGCCTGGCCGAGCCGGTCGCGACGATGCGCCTGTCTGAGCCGTCGCCAGGTCGGCTCCAGCCAGGGCGGCAAGGCATCATCGGCGCAACCGGAGCCTATATGCTCACTCATCGCTCAACCGGGCATCGAGCAGCCGCCATGCGATGCACCGGCGGACATCCGCCGCAATCTCGGCGGCCGGCCGATCGGCTGGAATCACCTCGATGCGGTCGGAATGCTGCTTGGCAAGGAGCTGGTATGCCGCCTGAACGCGCTCGAAGAACGCCAGATCCTCGCGCTCGAACCGATCCATCGCCGAGCGGGCATGGGCGCGTGCCAGTCCTTGGCGGACGGGAAGGTCAAACAACAGTGTCAGGTCCGGCTCGAGCCCGCGCTGCACAAAGCGCTCGAGCCAAGCGATACGCTGCCAATCCAGCTGCCGACCTCCGCCCTGATAGGCGTAGGTCGCATCGGTGAACCGGTCGCAGAGTACCCAGCGCCCGGCAGCCAGCGCCGGCTCGATACAGTGCGCGATGTGATCGGCTCGGGCCGCGAAGACCAAGAGTAGCTCCGTATCCGGCGCGATTCCGGTATTCGCCGAATCAAGGAGTAGCGCCCGGATCTGCTCGGCTGTCGCGGTGCCGCCAGGCTCGCGGGTGACCAGCGGATCGACACCTCGATGCCGCAGCCAATCGAGCAATAGCTCGAGCTGAGTGGATTTGCCAGCACCCTCAACACCTTCGAACGTGACGAAACGGCCGCGCTCGGCTGCCATCAGCGTGACTCCCGCAGTGCGCGACAAGGCTGGTTGAGCTGATAGTGCCGCACGGCGCAGTTGTGCTCCTCGAGCGTCGCAGAGAAATAATGGCTGGCGTCACCCTTCGCCACGAAGTAGAGGGTGTCACCATCGGCTGGATGCAGGGCCGCATGGATCGCCTCGCGTCCGGGCAGAGCGATCGGCGTTGGTGGCAGACCGTCGATCACATAGGTATTGTACGGGGTCTCCTCGCGCAGATCGGAACGGCGGATATTGCCGTCGTAGGCATCCCCCATCCCATAGATGACCGTCGGGTCGGTTTGCAGGCGCATGCCGCGCTGCAAACGCCGAACGAACACGCCAGCGATAGCCGGACGTTCCTCGGCGACCCCCGTCTCCTTCTCGATGATCGAGGCCAGGATCAGCGCTTCATAGGGGGTCTCGATCGGCAAACCCTTCGCACGCTGTTCCCACTCCTCGGCAAGGACCGATCGCATCCGTTGATGCGCGCGCCGCAGCAGCTCGACATCGGAGCTGCCGCGCATGACCAGATAGGTATCCGGAAACAACCATCCCTCCGGATGGGCGGCATCGATGCCGACACGCTCCATGATCTCGGCGGTCGGCAACCCGAGCAGTTCGTGCTGCAGCGCCGGATGATCGGCCAGTCCAACGACGGCCTCATCGAAGGTGCGCCCCTCGATCAGTGTGACCGGATACTGGATCGAACGACCGCTCGCGAAGCGTTCCAGGAGATCCAACGGGCGCGCATCCGCGGAGATATCGTACTCGCCGACCTTGAGCTGATCCTGCAGGCCCTTCTGATAGGCGAGCGCCGCGAAAAAGTAGGGATCATCGATCACGCCTTCCGCGGTCAGCCGCTCGGCGAGCGCAAAGAGCGTCGTGCCCGGGGCGATCTCGATCAAGCCTTGGTCATCGTCGAGCGCGACCGGGGTCCTCAGGAACTGTTGATACTCCACCCAAAGGATACCGAGCACCGCGACCCCGACCAGTATCAGCGACAGCAGTCCGCGAGCAAGGACCCTCACTGATCCGCACCCGGTCGCAGCAGCTGGGCCTGGACCCGCTCGAGCAATGGCCACGGCAGCCTCGACGGGTCCAGCTCATGATCCTCAACGAACCGAATCGGCCAGATCCCCATCAGCGAGTTGGTCAGCACGGCCGCAGGCGCCCGGATGAGGTCCCCGAGCGTCAGCCGACGTTCATGAACCGCCAGCCCAGCGCGGCTGGCCTCCGCCAATAAGCGCGCACGGGCCGTCCCGGCGACACCGTTACGATCGATCCGTGGCGTATGCAAGCCATTGTGATCGATCATGAAGAGATTCGTCATCGTGCCGCACACCAGGGCGCCTTCGGTGTCCAGCATCAGGCCCTCGTCGATCGCCGGATCGGACCACTCAGAGCGCGCCATGACCTGTTCGAGCCGATTCAGGTGCTTGATTCCGGCAAGCTGAGGATTGATACCGAGTCGGCCATGGCAGATCCGAACGCGTGCGCCGCGCGCGAAAATCCGATCATCGGCTGCAGACGCCGCCTCGGTCAGTATCACGATCCGCGTCGGCTGCGGATTCGGCGGCAGACGGTATCCCCGTTGCGAGGGGCCGCGTGTGAGGATGATCTTCAGCGTCCCTCGTGCGACGCCATTGCAAAGGACCGCGGCCTCATGCTGCAGCCGAGCCGGCGATGGCAGCGGGAGACCCAAGCGGACCGCACCGAACGCCAGCCGATCGAGGTGGGCGAGCCAGCAGCAGGGCCGCTCAGCCCGGACTGCCAATGTCTCGAACAGACCGTCACCGTAAGCGAGCCCCCGGTCCGAGACCGGGACCTCCGAGATCGCCTCCCCGTTGACGAGGCAGCGAACCGCGCTTCCGAGCTCCGCTTCCAAGCCTGGACTCGCAGCGAGCGCCTCCGGCTGCGGCCTCTCGGGTTGGGCCGGCGCCGCCTGGTTAGACGCGCTTGAAGACCAGGGTGCCGTTGGTTCCTCCAAAGCCGAACGAGTTGCTCAAGGCCACATCGATCTTCATCTCGCGAGCCGTATTCGGCACGTAATCGAGATCGCAATCGGGGTCCGGCGTCTGATAATTGATCGTCGGAGGCGCCACCTGATCGCGGATCGCGAGCACGGTGAAGATCGCTTCAGCCCCGCCCGCGGCACCAAGCATATGACCCGTCATCGACTTGGTCGAGCTGACAGCGAGCCGATAGGCACCGTCACCGAAGGTCCGCTTAATCCCCTTGGTCTCGGCAATATCGCCCGCCGGCGTCGAGGTACCATGGGCATTGATGTAGTCGACGGCCCCCTTGTCGAGCCCCGCGTCCGCCAACGCCAGCAGCATGCATTCGCTCGCGCCATCACCGGTCAGCGAGGGCGCCGTCATGTGGTAGGCATCCGAATTCATGCCCACGCCGACGACCTCGGCATAGATCGTGGCGTTACGGGCCTTGGCATGCTCATACTCCTCAAGCACCATCACACCGGCGCCATCGCTGAGCACGAAGCCATCGCGATCCTTGTCGAAGGGCCGACTCGCCCCCTGCGGGTCATCGTTGCGAGTGGAGAGTGCGCGGGCCGCAGCAAAACCGCCTAGGCCAACCGGGGAGGTCCCCATCTCAGCACCACCGGCGACCATCGCATCGACCACGCCATGGCGGATCATATACGCGGCATCGCCGATATTGTGGGTACCGGTCGCACAGGCGGAGACGATCGAGTAGTTTGGCCCCTTGAGGCCATACTTGATCGAGAGATCACCTGCAACCATGTTTACAATGTTGGCCGGTACGAAGAAGGGCGAGATCTTGCGCGGCCCGCCCTCGAGATAGGCACCATAGTTGTTCTCGATTCCGGTGATGCCGCCGATCCCGGAGCCGATCACAACGCCGATGCGACGGCAGTTCTCCTCGGTCACCTCAAGGCCGGAATCCTCGATGGCCTGGCTACCTGCAGCGATCCCATAATGGATGAAGGCATCCATTTTACGGGACTCCTTCTTGGAGATGTATTGCGTCACGTCGAACCCATAGATCGGTCCGCCGAAACGGCTGCTGAAGGAGCTCACGTCAAAATGGGTGATTGGTTGTATCCCGCTGCGCCCCGCAAGGATGTTGTCCCAAGCGGACGGAATGTCGAGACCCACCGGCGCAACGATACCGAGTCCGGTGACGACTACCCTTCTGCCTGACATGAAATACCCCTCAAATCGAGTGAGCCACGAGCAACCTGTGGCCGCTGCAGCACCGGAACCGAGCTTGCAAGCTGTCCCGAAACACGCGTCCTCGGCGAAACCGCGCCAACAGGGCCGAGCCTCTCAGGCTCGCGCCGCCTCTGCGCGATAGGCACCTTAACCGAGATGCTCGTTGACGTAGTCAACCGCCTCTTTGACCTTGGTGATCTTCTCGGCGTCTTCATCCGGGATCTCGGTCTCGAACTCCTCCTCCAAGGCCATAACGAGCTCGACCGTATCCAACGAATCGGCACCCAGATCATCGACGAATGAGGCGTCCATGGTGACCTCCTCTTCCTTAACGCCGAGCTGCTCGACGACGATCTTACGCACCCGCTCTTCAACGCTACTCATGATTGGTTTACCCTCAGGATGTAGAGACACGTCACCCCCGCGATCAGAGGCCGCGCCATTTTAGAGACAAACATCAGCCGGCGAAAGCTCATTCAGCTGCGAGCCAACACCCTAAACGATTCATCATTCTTTTTATCAACCGGAACTCGATCAGACCATCAGCATGCCGCCGTTGACATGAATGGTTTGACCGGTGACATAGGCCGCACCTGGAGATGCCAGAAACGCGACCGCAGCGGCGATCTCGCCGGGCGCCCCAAGACGTCCGAGCGGGATGCTCGAAAGGAGTGCCTCGCGCTGACCCTCGGGCAGGTCCCGGGTCATGTCGGTGTCGATGAAGCCGGGCGCTACCGCGTTGACAGTGATACCACGCGGACCGACCTCACGCGCGAGTGATTTGGTGAAGCCGACCATGCCGGCCTTTGCAGCAGCGTAGTTGCACTGACCGGCATTGCCGCTGGCGCCGACCACCGAGCTGAGATTGATAATGCGTCCGCGGCGCGCCTTGGTCATCGGGCGCAAGCAGGCCTTGCAGAGCCGAAAGACGGACGACAGATTGGTGTCCAGGATCTCGTCCCACTCATCCTCTTTCATCCGCATCAATAGGTTATCGCGAGTAATCCCAGCATTATTGACCAAGATGCTCGGCATCGCACCGAGCTGGCTCTCGATCGCAGCCAGCGTTGAATCGATCGAGCCCTGATCCCTCACATCAAGACGGAGGCCGATTCCAGCCATATCAGCTGCAGCGAACCGGTTTGCGATCCGAGATGCACCGCTATCGGTCGTTGCGGTACCGGCAACCTTCGCACCAAGCCGGCCGAGTTCGGCCGCGATCGCCTCGCCAATCCCTCGGCTTGCGCCGGTTACCAGCGCGACCTCTCCAGCAAGAATCGATTCATCCATTTGCGCTCGCCTCCACCGCCTTAGACAATCCATCCGGATCAAACAACGGCAGCGTCATCAACCGTTTATCGATCCGCTTTACCAATCCGGTCAAAACCTTGCCAGGACCCGCCTCGATTGCGAGCTGAACCCCCCGGTCGGCGATAGCCCTCACGGTCTCCACCCAGCGCACTGGGCTATACAGCTGCCGCATCAGCAGGTCTCGAATCTGTTCGGGAGACTCTGCAGCCTCGACGCTGACATTGTGCAGCACCGGGATCGATGGCGCATGCAGCTCGGTCTGCTCGAGTCGGACGGCGAGCTGCGCTGCCGCATCCCGCATCAAGGCACAGTGGGACGGGACGCTCACTGGGAGCAGCATGGCACGCTTCGCGCCGGCCGCCTTCGCCGCCTCGACCGCTCGCAGCACCGCGTCGCGCTCGCCCGCTATCACCACCTGGCCAGGTGCGTTGAAATTGACTGGCTCCAGAACCTGCTCTGACGCTTGCTCTCGACAAACCAGCGCGACCGCTTCGTCATCGAGGCCAAGAACCGCAGCCATCGCACCAACATCCGCTGGCACCGCCACCTGCATCAAGCGCGCGCGCTCGGCAACGAGCCCGACGGCGTCAGCGAAGGTCAAGGCGCCAGCGCAGGCGAGTGCACTGTACTCGCCGAGACTATGCCCCGCCATGACCGAGGGCATTGCACCACCCTGCTCCCGCCAGCACCGCCAGACCGCAACACCGGCCGCGAGCATTGCCGGCTGAGTGTGCTCGGTCTGATTCAATGCCTCCTCCGGCCCGGACTGGACGAGCGCCCAGAGATCGTAGCCGAGAACGTCCGAGGCCTCATCGAAGGTGGCGCGCACCTGCGGATGCGCCTGCGCCAGTTCGGACAGCATGCCGACCGACTGCGAGCCTTGACCGGGAAACAAGAAGGCGGGATGCGTGCTCATGCAAAGCTCCAGAGTCTCAATAACGCAGCAAGGCGGAGCCCCAGGTAAACCCGCCGCCGAAGGCCTCCATCATCACGGTCTGGCCGCGCTGGATGCGGCCATCCCTTACAGCCTGGTCAAAGGCGAGCGGAATCGACGCCGCTGAGGTATTGCCATGCGCATCGACGGTGACGACGACCTGCTCCATCGCCAGATCCAGTTTCCGTGCGGTCGCCTGAATGATCCGAAGATTGGCCTGATGCGGCACCAGCCAGTCGATGTCGGCGCGGGTCATGCTATTGGCGGCGAGTGTGTCATCGACAATGGCGCCGAGCGTCGTCACCGCGACACGAAAGACCTCGTTGCCCTTCATCTGCATGTAAGGTGACCCGTTCCCGCCGTTCCCGATACCAGCAGGAACCTGCAGCAATTCCCGGTAGGCACCATCCGCATGCAGGTGCGTCGAGATGATTCCCGGCTCGTCCGCCGCGCCGAGCACGACCGCTCCGGCGCCGTCACCGAACAAGACGCAGGTGCCGCGGTCGGTCCAATCGAGGATGCGCGAGAGGGTCTCAGCACCGACGACGAGTGCCCGCTCGGCGCTCCCGGTTCGGATGAACTTCTCGGCTACGGCCAGGGCGTAGATGAACCCGGTGCAGACCGCCTGGACATCGAATGCGGCACCACCGTGATTATCAAGCCGCTCTTGAAGCAGGCAGGCGCTGCTCGGAAAGGTCTGATCAGGGGTCGTGGTCGCGACGATGATGAGGTCGAGCTCTGCCGGCGCAACGCCGGCCGCATCCAACGCCGCACGTGCTGCACGCTCGGCCAGGTCGACACAGGTTTCATCATCGGCCGCAATGTGGCGCTGACGGATTCCAGTGCGCTCGCGAATCCAGGTATCGGAGGTATCGACCAGCCGCTCGAGCTCTTGATTGGTCAGCACCTTTGCGGGCAGCGCACCGCCCGTACCCAACACCTGGGCGAACCGGTTCACGCCGAAACCCTGGCCGGCCCGGCCAACAACGCCCGTGCTTCGCCGAGATGATTCTCGACCTCACGTTCGATTCGCGCGATCACACGCGATCGAACCTCTTGATCGGCGATCCGCAACGCATGCTCGAAGGCAACGGCATCGGCCCCGCCATGGCTCTTGATGACGATCCCGCGCAGTCCGAGCAAGCTGGCGCCATTGTAGCGTCTCGGGTCCACCTCGTCGCGGAAACCCCGCAAGACCGGCAGCGCCAGCAATCCCGAGACGCGGCTCAGCAGCGTTCGCTTGAAACGCCTCTTGAGCATCTGCGCGATCAGCTTCGCGACGCCTTCGCTCGCCTTCAGCGCGACATTGCCGACAAACCCGTCCGAGACGACGACATCCACATCACCGATATAGATGTCGTCGCCTTCGACGTAGCCCACATAGTTCAGCGAGCTCGCGACGAGCAGCTCATGGGCGGCCCGGACCTGGTCATTGCCCTTGATCTCTTCAGCGCCGATGTTGAGCAGGCCTACACGAGGGCTACGCACATCCTGGACGGCCCGCACAAGCTCGCTGCCCATCACCGCAAACTGGAACAGATGCTCAGCGCTGCAATCGACATTCGCACCGAGGTCGAGCATATGGGTCTGCCCCTTCAGCGCCGGGATTGCCGTGATGATCGCTGGACGATCGATATGCGGAAGGGTCTTGAGGACGAAACGTGCTGTCGCCATCAGGGCACCGGTATTGCCAGCGCTCACGCAGGCATCGGCCTCACCTTGCTTGACGAGATCGATCGCAACGCGCATCGACGAATCCTTCTTGCCGCGCAGCGCCTTCGAGGGCAGTTCATCCATGCCGACCTCTTCAGAGGCATGGCGGATCTCGATACGCTCGTCCGAACGCGCCGAGGCCGGAAGATAGGCCCGAATCGCTTCCTCACGCCCGACTAGGATCA
This sequence comes from Gammaproteobacteria bacterium, assembly GCA_009908845.1. Classification (GTDB taxonomy): domain Bacteria; phylum Pseudomonadota; class Gammaproteobacteria; order Chromatiales; family Chromatiaceae; genus Lamprobacter. The sequence continues at coordinate 22,289 of JAAAOQ010000160.1, read as the reverse complement.
GCCGCCGGTCCTGGCGCTCACCAAGAAAGCGCAGCGCAGCGGGAACGACGCTCTCCGGCCCGTGGTCACCGCCCATCGCATCCAACGCAAGGGTCTGTCGAGCAGCAGCCAAAATGGGGACTCCTTAAGACGAGAAGAGCTCGGCCAGCGCCAGCACAGCGGACGCGGGCCGCGCTTTGCAGCGGGGCATCAGGCCTTACGATCTGACCCATCAACCGTAGCGCACGGAGCGTTCAGTCTTCTTTGTCGACGACCTTACGGCCACGATAGAAACCGTCTGGCGTCACATGATGGCGACGATGGATCTCGCCCGTCGTCCCGTCCTCAGACAGGGTTGGGCGCGAGAGCGCATCGTGGGAGCGGCGCATGCCGCGCTTGGAAGGGGTTTTACGGTTTTGCTGAACAGCCATTTCGATCTCCGCCTGGGTCGGGTGCTCGGGTGGCGCATCGCCCTATTCGTTGTCTTCTCGCCGGGCCTTGAAGTGCGCCAAGGCCGCGAATGGATGGGCCTCGACCGCCGCATCCGTCTCATCTACTGCGCCCTCGTCCGTATCAGCGCCGGGAATCTTCGGCGGTACACAGTCCGAGTCTGGATGGCGCGGGATCGCCGGGACCGCCAAGATCAGCTCATCCTCGACAAGATCCGCTGGACGCATCAAGCGATTGTCGAGCAGCAGCGGATCATAGTGATCCGGCAGGGCATTCGCCTCGTCGACGCCTTCGACCAGCGCCAGCCGGACCGGCGCATCCACCGGCAGCCGATAGCCCTCATTACAGCGCTGACAACGCAGCGGCAGCTCCGCGTGGATGCTGCCGACAACCACCGCGCGGCCATCCTCGTCGTGCCCGAAGGTCAGTCGATAACGCGCCTGCTCGGATTCCGAAGCCTGGCCGCCTAAGCCCGGAAGCCGCTCGCCATCAACGAGCAGGGCGTTGAGCCTTGGCAGCCTTGCCAGGCTCAGCTCACCTTCGAAAACGGCCTTCTGGGCGGCCGCACGACGTGGGTCAATGAGGTCCGGCAAACAAACCGACATAAGCCTTTAATCATAATACGAAGGCATCGCCTCTGTCAATTCAGAGGCGCCCCTAGCGCAGGCATCAGCTCCCCGTCAGCGCAAGGAGCACGCCGGCCGCGACCGCTGAACCAATAACCCCTGCTACGTTCGGCCCCATCGCATGCATCAGCAGGAAGTTATGATGGTTCTCGTCCAGGCCAACCCGATTAACCACGCGCGCGGCCATGGGCACCGCCGAGACGCCGGCGGCGCCGATCAACGGATTGACCTTGCCGCCGGTCGCCCGGTACATGATCTTGCCCATCAGCACGCCGGCGGTCGTGCCGATCGAGAAGGCGAGCGCGCCGAGCACCAGGATACCGAGCGTCTCGACGGTCAGGAACTTGTCCGCGGACAGCTTGGAGCCGATCGCCAGCCCCAGCATGATCGTCACGGCATTGATGATCTCGTTCTGCGCCGCCCGGCTGAGGCGCTCGACCACCCCGCTCTCGCGCAGCAGGTTGCCGAAGGTGAGCATCCCGATCAGCGGTGCCGCGGAGGGCAGAAGCAGCGCGCACAGCAGCAGCACCACGAACGGGAACAGGATACGTTCCAAGCGCGAAACCGGGCGCAGCTGCTGCATCACAACCACCCGCTCTTGCTTGGTCGTCAGCAAACGCATGATCGGCGGTTGGATGATCGGTACCAGCGCCATGTACGAGTAGGCAGCGACGGCGATCGCGCCAAGCAGATCAGGCGCCAGACGCGAGGCGAGGAAGATCGCAGTAGGCCCATCAGCACCACCGATGATCGCAATCGCCGAGGCGTCCTGCAGCGTAAAGTCGAAGCCCGGCATGAAGTTCAGCGCGACCGCCCCGATCAGCGTCGCGAAGATCCCGAACTGCGCGGCGGCGCCGAGCAGAAGTGTCGACGGACGCGCGATCAACGCGCCGAAGTCGGTGAGCGCGCCGACGCCCATGAAGATCAGCAGCGGGAAGACACCGGTCTCAACACCGACCTCGTAGATCATCCCGATCATCCCGTCGGGTCCGCCGATCCCGGCAATCGGAATATTCGAGAGGATCGCTCCGAAGCCGATCGGCACGAGCAGCAAGGGCTCGAACTTCTTGGCAATCGCCAGGTAGACCAGCCCGCAGCCCACCGCGATCATCAGGGCCTGCCCCCAGTCCATGTTGGCGATGCCCATGGACTGCCAAAGCTTCAGGAGCTCATCCATTGATTCAGCCCAAGGCAAGCAATGGCGCGCCGAGCGCGACGCTGTCGCCCTCCTTGACGCGGATCTCGGCGACGCTCCCAGCCGATGGCGCCCGCACCTCGGTCTCCATCTTCATCGCCTCGAGCACGAGCAATACATCGCCCGGCCCGACAGTCTGACCAGCCCCAACCGCAACGCGGACGATGTTGCCGGCCAAGGGGGCCGTGATCACCCGACCCTCGATCGCGGTTGGAACCTCATCCGCCGTCTCCACCGAACGCACCTGATCCACGATGCCCTGCGACGAAACGGTGACGTCATAACCCTTGCCGTTGACCTCGACGCGATAGGATTCCGGCCCGCCGTCACTGACAGGCGTCGCTGCCGGCGCCGCCTTCGCGGGCGCCGCCTCAGCGGCGTCGAGCTCCCAAGGCGGCGACTCGAAGGCCGATGCATCCCCGCGGTTCTCAAGGAACTTGAGACCGACCTGCGGGAACATCGCGTAGATCAGCACATCGTCGACAGCCGCATCGGTCAGCCTGATCCCGCGCCCCTTCGCGATCTCGCGGAGCTCTGCCGTCAGCCGGTCCATCTCCGGCGACAGATCATCGGCCGGACGGCCGGTGATCGGTTTCTCGCCATCCTTCAGCACGCGCGCCTGCAGCTCGGCGTTCACCGGCGCCGGCGTTGCACCATAGGCGCCCCGCAGCACCCCGGCGGTCTCGTTGGTGATGCTCTTGTAACGCTCCCCCATCAGCACATTGAGGACCGACTGGCTGCCGACGATCTGCGAGGTCGGCGTCACGAGCGGGATGAAGCCCAGGTCCTCGCGCACCCGGGGGATCTCGGCCAGGACCTCGTCCATTCGGTCCTGGGCGCCCTGCTCACGCAGCTGGTTCTCCATGTTCGTGAGCATGCCGCCAGGGACCTGAGCGACCAGGATGCGCGAGTCGACGCCGCGCAGCGAGCCCTCGAACCGCGCGTACTTCTTGCGGACGTCGCGGAAGTAGGCCGCGATCTCCTCGAGCAAGAGCAGATCCAGTCCGGTATCGCGCGGCGTACCGTCGAGGATCGCGACCAGTGATTCGGTCGGCGAATGGCCATAGGTCATGCTCATCGATGAGATCGCGGTGTCGACCATGTCGATCCCGGCCTCGGCGGCCTTGATGTAGGTCGCCGTGCTCATGCCAGTCGTCGCATGGCACTGCATCGCGATCGGGATGCTGCAATGCTCCTTGAGCCGGGTGATGAGCTCCCTGCAGACGTAGGGCCGCAGCAGGCCGGCCATGTCCTTGATGCAGAGCGAGTGGCAGCCAAGGTCCTCGAGCCGCCGTCCCATATCGACCCAGTAGTCGATGTTGTGGACCGGGCTGACCGTGTACGACATCGTGCCCTGGGCATGGGCGTCGGTCTCGAGTGCAGCACGGATCGCTTGCTCGAGATTGCGCAGGTCGTTCATCGCATCGAAGATGCGGAATACATCGACGCCGTTCTTGGCCGCGCGCTCGACGAAGGTGTCCACCACATCGTCGGCATAATGCCGGTAGCCGAGCAGATTCTGTCCGCGCAGCAGCATCTGCTGACGGGTCTTCGGCATTGCGGCCTTGAGCTGACGCAACCGCTCCCAAGGGTCTTCACCGAGATAGCGGATGCAGGCGTCAAACGTCGCGCCGCCCCAGCTCTCTAGGGACCAATAGCCGACCTGATCGAGCTTCGAGGCGATCGGTAGCATATCCTCGATGCGCATGCGCGTCGCCAACAGCGACTGATGCGCATCCCGCAGCACGACGTCGGTAATGCCGAGGGGTTTCGATTCACTCATGGGCTGTCTTCCGGTTTGGGGTCCATCTAGCGACCAGGATCTCTGGGTACCGAATCCCCTCTGGGTACCGACTCCAGGGCATCAGCCGCCGTGCAGGGACGAGAGCGAGCAATCTCCAGTTCATCGCCGGCTCGAGCGATAGCGCGCGATCGCGGCGCTGATCACGGCGATCAATTCGTCGTTCGATGCGCCGAGCGCGTCGCTGCCCGTCGACACTGCAGCCGAGGGCGCAGACGCCTCTGGCAATCCCGAGGAGAGCCGCCCGGCGATCCAAGACATGGCACGTAACAGGACCACGAGCAGCAGCAGGAAGCTGAACACGATGCCCATGCCAATGGCCATCAAGCTCAAACTCTCGTTAATCAAACTCGTCTCGGGCATCTCACTCGGCTCCGCGATGGATGAACCAGGCCTGGCATCGCGAGGCAACCAGCCGCTGGAGACGCTCAGCCCGCGAACGGATCACGGATGACCACCGTTTGCGTCCGGTCCGGTCCGGTCGAGACGATCTCGACCGGCACCCCGCCGAGCTCGCTAAGGGTTTCGAGGTACCGCTGTGCCGCCTCTGGCAAGGCGTCGACCGATTCGGCGCCGACCGTCGAGGTCTGCCAGCCCGGCAGCTCGATGTAGCGCGGCTTGCAACGGGCGAGCTCTTCGGCGGTCACAGGCGGCGCATCGAGCTCACGACCATCGAGCTCGTAGGCAACACAGATTCGCAGGCGCTCCATCCCGTCGAGCACGTCGAGCTTGGTGACGCAGAGCCCAGAGACGCTGTTGACCGCAAAGGCGCGCCGCAGCGCAACCATGTCCAACCACCCGCAGCGGCGCTTGCGCCCAGTCGTTGCACCGAACTCATGTCCGCGTTCACCGAGCAGATCGCCCTCGGCATCGAGCAGCTCGGTTGGGAAGGGCCCGCCACCAACACGGGTGGTGTAGGCCTTCACGATACCGAGCACATAGTCGAGGTCGAGCGGACCGGCTCCGCTGCCGCTCGCTGCACCACCGGCGGTCGTCGTCGACGAGGTCACGTACGGATAGGTCCCGTGATCGATATCGAGCAGGGCGCCCTGAGCACCCTCGAACAGGACGTTCGCGCCGCTGCGTCGCAAACGGGCCAGCTCACCGGTCACATCGGCCATCAAGGGCAGGATCTGCTCGCGCTGCGCGAGCGCCTCGTCGAGACTGCGGCCGAAGTCGACCGGATCGGCACCGAAGCGGTGCTGGAGCACGAAATTGTGCTCGTCCAGCACCTCGCGCAACCGCTCCTCGAACTGCAGCGGATCAACGAGCTCACCAAGGCGGATGCCTCGGCGTGCGATCTTATCCTCATAGGCCGGCCCGATGCCGCGCCCGGTGGTACCGATCGCCTTGGCCCCGCGAGCCTGCTCACGCGCGGCATCGAGGGCGATGTGATGCGGCAGGATCAGCGCACAGGCGGGGCTGATCCCGAGCCGCTCACGCACCGGCACCTCGCGCTGCTCGAGCATCGCGACCTCGCTCAGGAGCGCCTCCGGCGAGAGCACGACGCCGTTACCGATCAGACAGCGCACATCCCGGTGCAGGATGCCCGAGGGGATCAGGTGCAGGATGGTCTGCTCACCATCGATCACCAGCGTATGCCCGGCATTGTGTCCGCCCTGAAAGCGGACCACGGCATCCGCCCGCTCGGTCAGCAGGTCGACGACCTTACCCTTGCCCTCGTCACCCCACTGGGTCCCGATTACGACGACATTCTTACCCATGAAAGCCCCTTGTCTTACGACTCTCTACAGAGCCGAGGTTACGAGCTGGCGATGCGGCCTTCGATCTGGCCATGACTCAGGCGTTAGCCTGGAATCAGCCGCCAGTCACCATCGACGCGCGCCAGCTGCTCGCAACAATTGAAGTCCCGCGGTGCCCCTTTCTGGCCGGGCAGCGCATAGATCACCCGGCGTCCCTCGGCGCGCAGGCGCTCGATATAGCGTGCCAGGGCCGGGTCCGCATCCCAGGGCGCCAGCACGCCGTCACAGGCCTGAACACTGGCGCCGCCCTCTCCGGAAAGCGCAATCAGCCCCTTGAGATCAGCACTGAAGCCAACCGCGGGACGGGCCCGGCCGAACACGCGTCCGATCTCGTCATAACGCCCGCCCCGAGCGATCTCCAGGCCCCAGCCAGGCACGAAGGCCGCAAACACGACCCCAGTCTTATAGGTGTAACCCCGAAGCTCGGCGAGATCGAAATGCACCGGCAGGTCGGGCAACCAACGCCCAAGCTCTTCGGCGACCTGCTTCAGACGATCGACGGCAGCCCTTACAGGCGCATCAGCACCACTCAGGATCGCGCTCGCGCGCGCCAGCGCATCATCGCCGTTGAGCTCCACCAACGACAGCAGCATGTCACCGACCGAGCCAGAGACGCCGGTCTTGGCAATGATGGTCTCGACCTCAGGACCCGCCTTGCGCTGCAACGCATCGAACAGGCGCAGCTCGTCACTGCGCGACAATCCCGCCTGCTGGATCAGGCCACGATAGACGCCGACGTGGCCGAGGTCCAGGTAAGGCGCTTCGATACCCGCCGTCTCCAGCGTTCGCACGAGCAGGCGCAATACCTCGACATCGCTCGAAGGGCCATCATGTCCGTAGACCTCGGCACCAATCTGCAACGGGCTGCGGCTGCCGGCGAACCCATCGCTGCGGGTGTGCAGCACCGTGCCGAGGTAGCACAGCCGCGTCGGCAGGTCCCGCCGCAGATGATGCGCATCGATACGGGCGACCTGCGGGGTCATATCGGCCCGAATGCCGAGCAGTCGGCCGCTCAACTGATCCGTCAGCTTGAAGGTCTGCAGGTCCAGGTCGCGCCCCGTCCCAGTCAGCAGGCTCTCCAGGTAGTCGATGAACGGCGGGATCACGAGCTCATAACCCCAGCTCTGATAGAGGTCGAGCAGGCGACGCCGTAATCGCTCGAGCTCAGCAGCACGGGCGGGCAGCACTTCTTCGATGCCGGTCGGCAACAGCCAACGCTCGTCGTTCATCGGCTTCGGACTCAGTTGATCAGATACAGCAGAGCAACGCCGCTGAGCATGCTCACAAGCCCCGCGACACGCAGCTCGCGCGCCTCCTGCGAGGCGACCTGCAATAACAGCCGGCGGAACAGATTGGGCGCGATGAAAGGCATCAGCCCCTCGATGACAAGCATCAGCGAGAGCGCCAGCAGCAATGCATGCCACATGGGGATAGCTCGACGTGCAACTCGGGCGTCTGGATGTGTTGGCGGCGTCAGAGGTCCTGGAGACCTGGAAACAAGACGCGATGATTACAGAACCCTGTTGACCTGTCCATCCGGCGCGTCAGGGCATCGCAAACCGCAGCGCGCTGCTGCCGATGCCGCACAGGCCATAGACGATTGCAAGAGACGATTGCAAGAACAGGACAATAGGGTCGAGCCATACCCGACTCGAAGACCGAACGCAACGGCGCCGGCGCGCGGGCAGGTACGAGACAGCCAATGCACTGTCCCACTGTGGCGCGATGAGATGCCTTGTCGACCCAAGCGGCCGACAGTCGACGGCGACGGCCAAACGCCACAAGATCGCCGTCAAACCAGACCCTTGCCTGACCCGGACCAGTGCGCAGCGGTCAATGGCCGCACCGAGATACACGCAAGGCGGCCGAATCCATTCGGCCGCCTTGCCCAAAGACCTGTCGGCCCGCGCGATTCGCGGACCAACCTAAGGCTGAGACGCCATTCCCGGAAGGCTCGCCGAGTCGGTCAGGCTTGCCGAGGTACCGGGGTCCTGCGAGTTGAAGAAGCGGAAGAACTCCGAATCGGGAGCAAGCACGAGCGTGCTGTCCTTCTGCGCGAAGGTACGCCGGTAGGCATCCAGGCTTCGATAGAACGCATAGAAGCTCGGATTCTTCTGGTAGGCGTTCGCATAGATCTCGGCCGCCTTACCATCGCCCTGACCGCGGGTTTCCTCGGCCTCGCGATAGGCATCGGCGATAATCACAGTGCGCTGACGATCCGCGTCAGCACGGATGCGCTCAGCCGCCTCCGCACCCTTGGCGCGCAGATCGCGCGCGACGCGCTCTCGCTCGGCCCGCATCCGGTTGTAGACCGACTCGCTGACCTCCGGCGGCAGATCGATCTTCTTGACTCGGACATCCAACACCTCGACGCCGAGCTCGGCGGCCTGGGTGTCGGTCTCCTTCGTCAGCGCCTTCATCAGCTCGATACGGTCCTCTGACACCACCTCTTGAATGGTGCGCTTACCGAATTCGTCGCGCAGCGCAGTGTTGACCCGTTCCGAGAGCAGGCGCTCGGCCCGACCGCTGTTGCCACCGGTCGACCGGAAGAACTGGGCGGCGTTATCGATGCGCCACTTGGTGTAGGAGTCGACGATCACATCCTTCTTTTCGATCGTCAGAAACCGTTGGGGACGCGAGTCGAGCGTCTGAATGCGCGCATCGAAGTGCATGATGTTGTTCAGCAAAGGAACCTTGACATGCAGTCCCGGCTCGTAGCCGCTACGCACGATCTCACCGAGCCGCAGCTTGATGGCCGTCTCCCATTGCTGCACCGTGAAGGTCGATGCATAGACGATCAGGGCCAGCAACGCGACAGCAGCAGGAATGAGGATCTTCTTGGTGTCATCCATTAGCGCGATCTCCGCTCACGAGAGACATCACGGATCGGGGTCGATGCGGTACGCGAGCTGTCTTGAGTGTTGCTGGAACGATCGAGCATCGAGGTCCCGGACGACGAGGATGCCGATGTCTGCTGCTTACGCATGATCTGGTCGAGCGGAAGGTACATCAGGCTGTTGCCCTGCGGCACGTCGATCAGCACCATGTTGCTGCCGCTCAGCACCGATTCGATCGTCTCTAGGTAGATACGTTCCCGCGTCACCTCGGGCGCCTTCTCGAACTGGGTGCGAATCGCATTGAAGCGCGAGGTCTCACCTTCAGCCGAGGCAATCACGCGATCCCGGTAGGCCTTCGCATCGGCCACCGCCCGCGCCGCTTCACCTCGTGCTTGCGGCAGGATCTCGTTTGCATAGGCCTCTGCCTTGTTCTCGAGCCGTTCCTTGTCCTCGCGCGCCTTGATCGCGTCATCGAATGCGTCTTTGACTTGCTCCGGGGGCTTTGCAGGCTGCATGTTGACCGAGGTCACGAGCAGGCCCGTCTTGTATTCGTCCATTAGGTCCTGCACGCCCTGCTGGATCATCGCCGCGACCGCGCTGCGGCCCTCGGTCAGGATGAAATCGAGCTTTGACCCGCCGATCGTCTTGCGTACGACGGTCTCGGTCGCATCGCGCAGCGTCTTGGTTGGCGCCTGGTCCTGAAACAGGAAGTTCGCGGCATCCTGGATGCGCGACTGCACCGTCAGCTCAACATCAACGATGTTCTCGTCCTGGGTCAGCATGGCCGCCTTGTGACTGAACGAGGAGATCTCATCGACGTTGACGATCTCGACACGCTCGATCGGCCAAGGAATGTGCCAATGCGGTCCCGGGGCGGTCGTCTTGACGTAAGCACCAAATCGCAGCACGACGCCGCGCTCGGCGGGATCGACGATGTAGATACCGGTGAACAGCCAGACCACGAAGAGACCGGCCAGGATGATGCCGATGGTCTTGAAGCTGATGTCCGCGGCGCTTGGCCCGCCGCCACCACTGCCCGATCCCTTGTTACCACCGAATAGTCCGCTCACCCGCTCCTGAAGCTTGCGGACGATCTCATCGAGATCAGGCGGCCCACCCTGATTGCCAGGGCCGCCCTGGTTGCTACCCCAGGGGTCCCGGTTGCCACCTCCCGGTTCATTCCAGGCCATAGTTGCTCCGATTCATCTGTGTTGTACCGTGACAGTCTTTCGCACGACAGCAATGAGAGGTGACCCATCCGTGAGCCGGGCCTCGGCGAGCTGCAGGCCGTGCTCAATCCTCAGTCAAGCGCTTCGTTGCTTCCGCGGCCTTTGCCTATCACCCGAGCCGACGCTAACGCAGACAGCGTGAACAGGTCGAAAGTGCCGCCCAGGTATCGCTTATCAAGCATGCGCTCTCCGCATTCGAACCCAGCATTGTACGTTGGCAGGTCTCGAGGCCACAACGGACGCGACCAGAAGACCTATCGGTCCTGCGGGGCCTCTGCAGCCAAGGCCGTTCGGCTCACAGCTTTCGCAACGGCTCAGGCGCGTCGGGGGATGACTAGTCCGACCACTGGGAGCCGCCATTGCAGAGCATGCCCGCGAGATCGCCCGTCTCAAGGGTGGACGCCGGGACGGCGTCCGACTCGGATTGCGGACGTATTAGGGCGCCATGCGCATCGCCCGGTTTGGAACCCTCACCGTTGCCGCCAGGATGCGACCCCCTCGATTGCAGCGTATCGAGCGCCGGAAGGGTCGTCGCTGGCGCCGAATCGACCGCCTGCTGACCAGTGTGCCCGTCATCGATCTCCCCGCTGCGCACACCACCCGTCGCCTTCTGATCGGCTAGGCGGCCGCGCTGCCAGCGCCGATCCTTCTGCAGCACACGCTGCAGCTGATGCCGTGACACCTCGACCCGCATACGCCAGCCTCCGGCATCGGTTCCGGCGTCTTCAAGCACACGGGCATGCTCGAACAGCCAGGCACGCAGCCCCCCGTCCTCCGGGCCGAGCAGCAAGGATTCCTGCGCGACCTCGCCGCGTAGTCGCTCGCTCAGCGCCTGCAACAGCAGCTCGACGCCCTCGCCGGTCTGCGCAGACAACCAGACCCGCCAAGGCCGACCTTCGGCATCGCGATCCAGACGAGGGCGTTGATCCGCATCCAGGTCGATCTTGTTGTAGGCGAGCAGCTGCGGGCGTTCCTGAGCGCCGATCTCGTCCAGCACGGACTCGACATCGCCGATCCGCCGGTCACGCTCTGGCGACGAAGCATCGATCACGTGCAGTAGCAGCGACGCCTCGCGCGTCTCCTGGAGCGTCGAACGGAAGGCCGCAACAAGCTCATGCGGAAGGCCGTTGATGAAGCCGACCGTATCGGCGAGGACCACTGCTGGACCATTGGGCAGCGACAGCCGGCGCAGCGTCGGATCGAGTGTCGCGAAGAGCTGGTCGGCCTGAAACACCCCGGCCTCGGTGAGCCGATTGAACAGCGTCGACTTGCCGGCATTGGTATAGCCGACAAGCGAGACGGCCGGTATCTCGGCCCGGTCCCGCGCACGCCGACCTTGACCACGTTGTGTCTCGACATGGGAGAGCCGTTCGTTCAGCAGCGCGATCCGCCGACCAAGCAGGCGGCGGTCGGTCTCGAGCTGGGTCTCACCGGGTCCGCGCAGGCCGATGCCCCCCTTCTGCCGTTCCAGGTGGGTCCAGCCGCGCACCAGTCGCGTCGAGAGATGCTTCAGCTGTGCGAGCTCGACCTGCAGCTTGCCGTCGGCCGAGCGCGCGCGTTGGGCGAAGATGTCTAGGATCAGCCCGTTGCGGTCGAGCACCCGGCAGGCGAGCAGGCGCTCGAGGTTGCGTTCCTGGGCCGGGCTGAGCGCGTGATCGAAGATGACGAGCTCAGCACCGGCGGACGCAACCAAGTCCCGCAGTTCCTCGGCCTTGCCGGAGCCAATGAAGAGCCGCGGGTCAGGGGTACCGCGTGACCCGCCGAGGGTGCCGACCACCTCGGCGCCCGCCGCTTTTGCCAGCAGCTGGAACTCTTCGACCGCATCGGGCGGGACCGGTTCTCCCATCGCAATCTGGACCAGCAGCGAGCGCTCGCCGCCCCGCGGACGCTCAAACATCTGAGCACCCCCCGGGCACAACGGCGCTGGTCAAGGGCTCGCGGACTCGCATCGAGATCAGCTGTCATCCTCCTGTGCGACGCCCTCCTGCGGTTGCGGTAGCTTCACGTTACGCGTCGGCACCACAGTGGAGATGGCGTGCTTGTAGATCATCTGGCTGACGTTGTTCTTCAGCAGCACGACGAACTGGTCAAACGACTCGATCTGACCCTGTAGCTTGATTCCGTTCACCAAGAAGATCGAGACCGGAATCCGTTCTTTGCGCAAGGCATTCAAGAATGGGTCTTGCAGACTTTGCCCTTTGGACATGGGCGCTTCCCCTTATTGTTTTATCAGGTGCTGTCGTGATGACGACAGCACCTGAGAATACTGCAGTTAAACGTTGCACGATAGCACAGCGGCAAGGGCCTATGCGGCTGCAAAGCGCAATGGACCCACCCAACGTCGGCCGGAGCCTCGCTCGACGCTCGCAAGCGCCTCGCCAAGGGCTTGTCCATTATTTGCTCCCCCGAAGCTGCCGCGGCCGGCGGCCTTAGAAGCACTATCAAAACGCCCGCTTGACTTGCGCAAATGTCTGATTTAGAAGGCCACAAACGTCATTCTGATAGGGCTTCTAAGGCGTTTCCAAGGAGTGCCCGGCGGATCGGACAGCAGCCCTCAACCGGCCTCGAGGAAGGCCCGCACCCGCTCGAGCGCATCGCGCTCGAGCCCCTCTTGATCCCACAACCAGTTGCAGTCCGACTCGGCACGGAGCCAGGTATACTGGCGTTTGGCCAGCTGGCGCGTCGCCGCGACGGCCTGGGCATGCATCTCAGCATAGTCGAGCGCACCTTCGAGGTAGGCCCATAGCTGACGGTAACCGACACAGCGCATCGCAGGTCGATCCGCATCGAGATCGTTGCGCGCCCGAAGCCGGCGCACCTCGTCCTCGAACCCGGACGCAAGCATCGCATCGAAGCGCCGCGCGATACGCTGATGCAGGACCGCCCGGTCGCGCGGTGAACGCACCAGCTTGAGCACCCGATACGCCAACCCGCTTTGCGACCCGCCGACCCGAAGCTCGCTCATCGGACGACCGGTCACCAAGAACACCTCCAGTGCACGCTGAACGCGCTGCGGATCGTTCGGATGGACCTGTGCGGCCGTCGCTGGGTCCACCTCGGTGAGCCAGGCGTGCATCGCTGCTGCGCCGCGGCGCGCGTGTCGCTCGGCAAGGCCTGCACGGACCTGCGGCTGCGCCTCTGGCAGCGGTGATAGACCACCCGCCAATGCACGCCAGTAGAGCATGGTGCCGCCGACCAGCAGCGGAACCCGACCCGCCGCCGTAATCTCGCCCATCGCCGCAAGCGCATCGGTGCGAAACCGTGCCGCCGAGTAGGATTCGGTCGGCTCACAGATGTCCACGAGCCGGTGTGGATAACGGGACAGCAACTCGGGCCCAGGCTTCGCGGTCCCGATATCCATGCCGCGATAGACCATCGCCGAATCGACACTGATCAGATCGCACGGGAAGTGCTCGGCGACCGCCAAGGCCAGCTCGGTCTTGCCGGAGGCGGTCGGGCCAGTGATGAGGATCACCGGCGGCAACGCGCTTGGGGCCGGGCTTGCGTCAGATGCTGGGCTCGCGTTAGGTGAGGCGTTGTCCATCCGCGGTCAACGCCCGCGCCAGAACAGCTGATCCAGCGCCTGACGCGAGAGTCTCACCCAGGTCGGCCGGCCATGATTGCACTGATCGGCGCGCTCGGTCCGCTCCATTGCCCGCAGCAGCGCATTCATCTCCGGCAGCGTCAGCTGACGGTTCGCGCGCACCGAGCCATGGCAGGCCATGGTCGCGAGGACCCGGTTGATCTCAGCCTGAATCCGATCGGTCCCGCCGTCGGCCGCTAGATCGGCCAGCAGATCCCGCAGCAGCTGCTCCGGGTCGGCGTCCTGAAGGATGGCCGGAACGGCACGCAGGATCAGGCGCTCAGGCCCACCGCGATCGACCCCGATACCGAGCGACTCGAGCAACGCCTGCTGTTGCTCGGCCTGATCCGCCTCAGATTGCGAGACGGCGACCGCGATCGGGACCAACAGGGGTTGCTGCCGCACAGCCCCCTCCGCCCAGCTTGCCTTGAGGCGTTCATAGCCGATGCGCTCATGGGCCGCGTGCATATCGACGATGATCACACCGTCTTCGGTCTCGGACAGGATATAGATGCCGTTGACCTGCCCGATCGCGTAACCGAGTGGCGGGATCGCTGTTTCGGTAGCAGCCGGTGCACCAGCGAGCGGCTGCTCCGCCGCCGAGGCCCCAGTCATGGGCTCGGCAGCCGCGCCTGCGGGCTGCTGCCAGGCAAGCTCCGCCGCATAGGCGCCGCGTCCATCGCCGACGCGCAGCGGCAGCGGCGACTGCCGCGCAGGCGCGGCTGGCTCCTGCGCCTGAGCCGTCGGCTGTGCCCCCCCGCCGGCCGCGACGCCGGCCTCAGGCGACTCCGGTTGACTCACCGGCCCTGCTAGGTCAGTCCCCCGCACCCCGGCAGCTAAACGCCGATGCAGGCTACGGAACAGAAAGTCATGCACCTGCCGGCCCTCACGGAAACGCACCTCCTGCTTGGCCGGATGGACATTCACATCGACCTGACGTGGATCGAGCCGCAGATAGAGCACATAGGCCGGCTGGCGCCCATGATGGAGCACATCCTGAAACGCCTGGCGCACCGCATGGCTCACCAGCTTGTCCCGCACCATCCGACCGTTGACGAAGAAGAACTGAAGGTCCGCCTGACTGCGCGAGAAGGCCGGGCGTGCAACCCAGCCGCTCAGCTCGAGCCCGGCCGCACGCTCGTCGAGCTCAAGCGCATGGCTCATGAAGGCATCTCCGAGCAACGCCTGTAGCCGCAGCTGACGCGCTTGCGAGGCTGATCCCTGCGCCTCGGCCTGCGGTCTGAGGTCGAGCAGCTCACGTCCGTTGTGCTGGACGCGGAACCCAACCTCGGGACGGGCAAGCGCCAGGCGTCGCAGCAGCTGTTCGATATGGCCGAGCTCGGTGCGCTCGGTGCGCAGGAACTTGCGCCGCGCCGGCACCCGATGGAACAGATCGCGCACTTCGACCGAGGTGCCGACCGGGTGCGCGGCCGGCTCCGGCTCGTCGGCGAGATCGCCGCCGTCACTGCAGAGCCGCCAGCCATGGGGCTGCCCAGCCCGCCGCGATGTCAGCTCGACGCGGGCAACCGAGGCGATGCTCGGCAGGGCCTCGCCGCGAAAGCCGAGACTGGCCACTGCCTCGAGATCGTCGAGACTCGTGATCTTGCTGGTCGCATGGCGTGCGACAGCGAGCGCAAGCTCGTCACGGGCGATACCACAGCCATCATCGCGGACCTGAATACGCTTGACCCCAGCCTGCTCCAGATCGACCCGGATCTCGCCGGCCCCGGCGTCGAGACTGTTCTCGAGCAGTTCCTTGACGACAGACGCCGGGCGCTCGATCACCTCGCCGGCAGCGATCTGATTGATGAGCAGCGGCGGCAATGGACGAATAGACGGCATCCACTGATGGAACCAAAAAGCAGCCGCTGCGGCAAGCAAGAGCGGCGCCCGAACGGCCGTGATAGCCATTCCGCCTGATCGCCGGACAGAACGCGCAGGAACAGTCAGCGCCGTTGGGCTCACCCTGTCCGACAGTCAGGGCGGAGGGTTATGCCGACGCCCTGACAGCCGACGGGAACGGCCGACGCCGCCGGTCGACGGGACCGGCCGAGAACCGCAAGTCGGCTCGACGCCACTCAAAGCACCGGCCCCGCGGCGCCGACCTCCGCGCGGTCCGCGCACCGCAGTCCGACGTCGCGCCTCAACTCTCGGGGATGATCAGCACCTGTCCTGCACGGATGCGATCGCCGTCGAGCCGGTTCAGATGACGCAGCGATCCGAGCTTGACCCCATAGCTCTGCGCGATCTCGGACAAGGTGTCGCCCGACTCGATACGGTGGCGGCGCTCGCTCGCCGTGATCGCCGATCTCGCTTTGGCGAAGCGCGTGCCAGGCGGGGGATACTCGGCAAAATACTCGATGATCCCGTCGAGGATGGCCTGCGCAAGCCTGTCCTGATAGGCCCTGTCCCGGAGACGCTGTTCCTCGCTCGGGTTCGAGATGAACGCCGTCTCGACCAGCATCGACGGGATATCCGGCGATTTGAGCACCGCAAAACCGGCCTTCTGGATTCGCTTCTGATGCACCTCCCCGAGTCCGCGAAGCTTGGCCAACACCTTGTCGGCAGCGACATCGCTCAGCTCGAGCGTCGCGTTCTGGCTCATCTCGAGTAGCACGGTCGCCAGGATGTCGTCGCGCTTCTTGAGGTCGACACCGCCGATCAGGTCCGCCCGGTTCTCGCGCTCAGCCAGCCAGCGCGCCGCCTCGCTGGTCGCCCCGCCCGCAGAGAGGGTAAAGACTGACGAGCCCCGCACGCGTCGATCCTTGAAGGCGTCGGCATGGATCGAGACGAAGAGATCGGCCTTATGCTTACGCGCGATCTCGATGCGCTCGCGCAGCCGGATATAGTAGTCACCATCGCGCACCAGCACCCCGCGTAGGCCGGGATGGGCGTTGATCCGTCGCGCCAGCTTGCGCGAGATCGCCAGCGTCACATCCTTCTCGCGCGTCCCATGCGCACCGATCGCGCCCGGGTCTTCACCGCCATGTCCGGCATCGACCGCAATCACCAGATCGCGAGTCGCCGGGCGGGCCCCGTGCACCGATGGATATCCAGACCTGCGATTGATGGAGGCGGCCGTCAGCGGCGCGCTGCGCCCAGCTTCCACCTTAGGCATCAGGTCGATCACCAGACGATGCCCGTAGGTGCCGTTCGGTTCGAGATTGAAGCTCTTCGCCCGGGCGGGCTGCTTGAGGTCCAGTACCAGGCGCAGATCGTCGCCGGCGCGAATACCGCTGCGCAGTCCGGCCACGACCCGGTCGTCCGCGGCCGGGTCGGGCAGCCCGCCGTCGAGCCGGGCATCGATCAAGTCGATGACGAGCCGGTGCGGGTCCTTGAGCGCAAAGACCTTGTGCTCGACCGGGGCCTCGGTATCGACAACGAATCGAGTGTGGTCCGGGCCATTCCAGATACGCGCACCGTCGACACTGACCTGCCCGGCGGCTGCAGCGACCGTCATGAGCATCAGTGCTGCGAGGAGACTGTTTCGAGCATGCTTCCTGAACATCTGCAGGCGATCCGTTCGGCGGCCCTGCCGCCGCGACACGAGTGGTATATTTACCCCAAAAAGCATAGTCGGTCGGAACGGACATTCCAAGCCTAAACGGCTGCTTGAAAGCGATTCCTCAGTCTGACCTGAGCACGCTGTCGCCTTTCTACGACCATCCCGCAACGCCACAACCGTGATGCTAGAAACGACCGCTGGCCGCTGCCTCGGCCGGATAAGAGCGCGGATTGGATGAGGATTCCGGGCCGCTTGCTACTGACGGGTGGATGCCCGCGGCCACGGCCTCATGAGACCTTTCAGCGACCGGCTCCGAGGTTTCAGCCGTCAGGACACCGCTTGCAGCGCTACGCGTCCGAGTCAGGACCCGCTACGGCCAATGCAGCCATCACGGGCGCCCAATCCGAGGGCCCGCTCACCGACACTCGCCGGGCCAGCCCGGCGTGCTCGATCTCGATCTCGATGTCCGCCGGCGGCAGCACGCCTGCTCCGCGCTCTGGCCATTCGACCATCATCAAGCCCATGCGGGCGCTCAGATCGCGCACGCCGAGATACTCGAGCTCTTCGGGATCACTCAACCGATAGAGGTCCAGGTGCACAACCGCTGGCACGATGCTGTCATAGGGCTCGACCAGAGTGTAGGTCGGACTGCGCACCGGCCCGGTGTAACCGAGCGCGCGCAGCAGCCCTCGCACCAGCGTGGTCTTACCGGTGCCGAGCTCTCCGCGCAGATAGATCACCGCGTCGCGTCCCCCAAGGGCACGCGCAAGCCGTGCGCCGAACTCAAGCTGCGCTGCCTCGCCTGCAAGCTCGCAGCGAACCGATCGTCTGGTCATCGCTCGCCATCGGACTCGGCGAGCAGCGGCTGCAGCTCAGCGATCAGATCGCTGACGATCAGGCCCCGCTGCCCGCGCTCGGCGGCTCGATCACCGGCCGCCGCATGGAGACAGACGCCCGCCTCCGCCGCCAGTGACGGCTCGAGACCCTGCCCGATCAACGCAGCGATGATGCCGGTCAAGGCGTCCCCCATCCCCGCACTAGCCATTCCGGGATTGCCCTGGGCGCAGACAGCGA
The DNA here is from genome assembly GCA_009908845.1 of Gammaproteobacteria bacterium. Taxonomy (GTDB): domain Bacteria; phylum Pseudomonadota; class Gammaproteobacteria; order Chromatiales; family Chromatiaceae; genus Lamprobacter. The sequence continues at coordinate 4,247 of JAAAOQ010000160.1, read as the reverse complement.
TCGGACGCATGCCAGGACCGGTTATCAGCGTGCCAGCGCCCTTGAGCACGACCACGCCACCGTAGCGCTCATACAGGCGCTGTACGGCCGCGAAGCGGTCGGCCTCGACCTCGGACACGGAGATATCCAACAGCCGAGCCGCTTCGCCCGGATGCGGGGTCAACACCCAGTCATCGCGTCGCCGGGGCGCGCGCGCCAGCAGATTGAGCCCATCGGCATCCACCACCAGCGGCCGATCCAACGCCAGCGCGCGCTCGAACAGGGCCAGTCCCCAGTCGGCCTGACCAAGCCCGGGGCCGAGCGCGATCAGACTACTGCGGTGCAGCAGCGCGTCGAGCTCGGCCGGCTCACGAACACCGTGCACCATCAGTTCCGGCCGCGTCAGATTCAGCACCGAGGCATGCCCTGGATGCGTTGCGATCGAGACCCGGCCGGCGCCGGTCCGCAGTGCAGCCTCCCCGGCCAGCCGCGGCGCGCCACCCATCCCGGCCGCGCCACCGATGACCAGCAGGTGACCGAAATCACCCTTGTTCGCGCTGCGCCGCCGTCGCGGCAGCAATCGGACCTGTTGATTCCAGTCGATCCGACGCGCCGACAAGACCTCCGCGGCATAGATCCGGGCGGGCACCCTGAGCCCATCGAAGCAGACGATGCCGGTGCAGTCCGGGCCACGCCCCGTGAACAACCCCTGCTTCAGACCGATGAAGCTGACCGTGGCGCTTGCTTCAACCGCCACCCCAAGGATCTCCCCGGTGTCGGCCTGCAGACCGGATGGCACATCGAGCGCCAGAATCGCCGCACGGGATGCATTGCACTGCGCGACCGCCTCGGCCCAGGTCCCGGAGAGGGGTCGCCCAAGACCGGTGCCGAACAGGGCATCCACGATCAGCTCGGCGTCCGGCGGTACCCGCGTGAACGGTTCGGCAACGCCGCCGGCATCCTGATAGGCCTGTGCTGCCGCTGCAGCCGCCCCTCGGAGCCCCTGATGCTCGCCGAGCATCAACAGCCGCACAGCGATCTGGTGCTGATGAGCCAGGCGCGCGAGCACATATCCGTCCCCACCGTTGTTGCCCGGCCCGGCCAGTACGACGATCGAGCGCACCTCCGGCCAGCGCGCCCGCAGGACCGAAAAGGCCGCGGCCCCGGCGCGCTCCATGAGTTCGAGCGCGGGGATGCCCTCCTGCTCGATCGCCGCCCGATCGAGCGCTCGCACCTGCTCTGCGCGATAGAGCGCACGCGGCAATCGTTGCGACTCAGGCAGCTCGCGCGGCATCGAGACCTCGACTGAAGCGGATTCGAAGCATGACCGAAGACCTCCCAGGGATCGCCGCAAACCTAGACGCGCAACAGCTCGGCGCGGTAGTACGCAAGCTCCGCGAGCGACTCCTTGATGTCAGCGAGCGCGAGATGCGCGCCATCCTTCTTGACCCCCTTCGCCACCTCAGGCGCCCAACGCTGCGCTAGAATCTTCAGCGTACTGACATCGAGGTTCCGATAGTGGAAGAAGGACTCGAGCCGCGGCATCCAACGCGCCAGAAAACGCCGATCCTGGCAGATACTGTTTCCACACAACGGTGATGCACCGGCCTTGCACCAACGCTCGAGAAACGCCAATGTCTTGCGCTCGGCGGATTGTTCATCGTGATCGCTCTCGCGAACCCGATCAATCAGGCCCGACTGCTGATGGTGTTTGCGATTCCAGTCATCCATCGCCGCCAGTACATGATCGGGTTGATGGATCGCGATCACCGGCCCTTCCGCCAAGATCCGTAGCTGCGCATCGGTTATCAGCGTTGCGATCTCGATGATCTGGTCTCGCATCGGATCGAGCCCAGTCATCTCCAGATCGATCCAGATCAGATTGTCTTCGTTCGCCACATTCACCCCATTCTGTATCGAGACCGCTGACTGCCGAGACCGCCTCGAGACTGCGGCCCTAAGTCCACCACTTACGGTCAACCACTTACTTCGGAGAACCGATATGAACCGACACTCGATTGTCCCCGTCGCCGCATTGACCATCTTCCTCTCGTCGGCAACCATTTCTCAAGCCATCGCCGATGAGGGCATCGATGCCAAGGCGCTGGTTCAGGAAAACTGCACGAGTTGCCATGGAAGCGAGGTCTACACCCGCTCCGATCGCCGGGTCAACTCCTTTGACGCACTGCACAGCCAGGTCCGCATGTGTGAGCAGAATCTCGGGCTGACCTGGTTCGACGACCAAGTGGATGCGGTCACGGGACTGCTGAACGAGAAGTACTACGAGTTCGAACGCTGATCCTGGCGCGACCAGGCGGCATGGCTCGACGGCGTCTTTCGGAACGGCAGCGAGCGCGCATCCAGCGCATCCAAGAGCGGCGCCGAAGCAAGCTTGAGGCGCGCGTCGAGTTGGCGCGCGCTGAGCTCGAGGACGACAGACCCCGTGGCGGGCTGGTCGTCGTACGCCACGGGGCAAACCTCGTTGTCGAGGACGACACCGGCCATACCTATCATTGCGTGTCCCGACAGCACATCGGCGAACCAGTCTGCGGCGACCTTGTCATCTGGCAAGCTTCCGGTCCGTCGACCGGTGTCGTCACTGCCATCGAGGCAAGACAGAACCTGCTCAGCCGCCCGGTCGCCGATGGCCGCGACAAGCCCTTGGCCGCAAACCTCGACCTCATTGCGGTCGTTATCGCGCCGCAGCCGCCGCCAACCGGATTCCTGACGGATCAGTATCTCGTTGCCGCCGAACGCATCGGCGTCTCAACGCTGATCCTCTGCACCAAGATGGACCTGCTAAGAGAACAGGAGCGGGCCGCCTTCCTGACCGGGCTCGCCCACTACCGCGACATCGGCTATCCGATACTGCCTTTGAGTCTCGAACAACCTGCTTCGCTGAAGCCATTGCGCCAACATCTCACCCAGAGAACCGCAATCCTGGTTGGTCAGTCGGGGGTCGGCAAATCGTCGCTGATCCAGGCGCTGCTCCCGAATCGCCCGATCCAAGTCGGTGCCTTATCGTCGGCCACCGGGCTTGGACGGCATACGACCTCGGCGGCAACGAGCTACCGATTGGACGCGGGCAGCCGGCTGATCGACTCGCCCGGCGTGCGCAGTTTCCGTCTCGGGCGCATCGACCGCTGCGAGCTCGAGCAGGGTTTCCCCGAGTTCCGTCCCTATCTCGGAGGCTGCCGGTTCAATAACTGCCGCCATCTCGAGGAACCGGAGTGCGCGATCCAGGCCGCACACAAGCAGGGTCGGATCGCTCCAGCACGTCTTAGCGCGTTCCATCACCTCGCCAAGACCGTCTCCGGAGATTGAGCGGTGGCGCCCAACGCGAGAGCCATTTGAATGATCGAGACCAATGATCCAGAGGAGCGACCAATGGCCCACTGGCTAATGAAGTCCGAGCCGGACGTCTTCGGTATCGATGATCTTCAGGCCCGCGAGGGCCAGACCGAGCCTTGGGACGGTGTCCGCAACTACCAAGCGCGCAACATGATGCGCGACCAGATGAGGCCTGGCGACCAGGCCTTCTTCTACCATTCCAACGTCAAGGAGCCGGGGATCGTCGGACTCATGGAGATCATCCGTTGCGGTTACCCTGACCCGACCGCGTTCGACCCGGACAGCGAGTATTTCGACCCCAAGAGTGACCCGGACAATCCGCGTTGGTATCTCGTCGACGTCCGTTACCTGCGCCACCTCGAGCGCACCATCACGCTGGCTGAGCTGAAACAGTACGCAGACGGGCCGCTGCAAGACTTCCCTTTGATCCGCCGAGGAAACCGGCTATCGATCATGCCGGTCACCGCAGCTCAGTGGTCGTTCATCCTCGAGCTGGAGGGCGTTTGAATCAACTCCGCGCCGAGCTCTCCGGCAACACGATATTGAGCTCAAGGATCTCGTGACTTTCCTCCTGCTCATAGGTCACCGAGACGGCATCGGTATCGACCTCGACGTACTTGCGGATCACGGCCAGGATCTCTTGCTCCAGCTTGGGCAGGTATGAGGGGCGACCACGGGCGGCACGATCATGTGCGACCAGGATCTGCAGGCGTTCTTTAGCAACCGAGGCGGACCCTTTCTGGGCGCCGGCTGCGCTGCGGAAATAGTCCAGAAGGCCCACCATCTCACCCCCTAAATAGTCGGCTGAACAATCCCTTCCGCTCCGCATCGAGGAAGCGCATCGGGCGCTCCTCGCCGAGATAGCGGGCCACCATGTCGGCGTAGGCCTGGCCGGCGTCCGACTCGTGGTCCAGGAT
>JAAAOQ010000241.1 GCA_009908845.1 Gammaproteobacteria bacterium | reverse complement strand
TGGGGCGGCTTCCGCCGCGGCTTTCAGGGCTCGACCCGCTTTGCGCTAAAGGATTTCGGCATTGACTATGACCTGGGTCCGGCCTCGCAGGTGGTCGAGATCATTCTATCGATCGAGGGCGTGCGCCAGGACGGCTAGTGGCGGGGAGAGGACGCCGGCGAGAACGGCATCGATTCAGAGCAAGCCCTTGCAAGACAGCCTGTCATCAAACTGTCATCATCGGGTAAGAGACAACGAGCCCGGTCACCCAGACCATGCAGGCGCCGTCGAATGGTTGCCAGCGCGTTCAGCAATGCACCCCCTGCTGCGACGGTTGGTCGCAGCATCCCGCCGCGCGCTGAGACGGGCGCGAGCACTGCAAGAAAACGCACGCCGCGCGGGTCTAAAAGGCAAGTGGATCACATCCCCAACCCGACCCCGAGGACCACCCGATGCCGGCCGACATCGATCTCACGACCCGTGTTGAGCTCCCACGCGCCGAGCTGCCGCAAGCCGAGCCCAGCATCCTGGTGATCTTCGGCGCCAGTGGCGACCTGACCCGCCGCAAGCTGATCCCGGCGCTGTTTCATCTCGCCGGTGAGGGCTGCCTGGCGTCGGACCTGCAGATCATTGGCATCAGCCGCGATCCGATCGACGACGATGAATTCCGAGCCCAGCTCAAGGAGGCGACCGCCGGCTCCGCTGAGATCCCCGATCTCGATGAAGCGGCCTGGAGCAACTTTGCCGAGCGCCTTCACTATCTGCCCGGCGACTTCACCGAGGCCGAGACCTACCGGCGGCTGAGCGAAACCCTGAGCCACCAACCCACGGCCAACCGGCTGTTCTATCTGGCCACGCCGCCCTCGGTGGTGTCGCCGATCCTGCGCGAGCTCGCCGCGGCCGGTTTGAACCGCGAGCAAGACGGCTTCGCGCGGGTGATCCTCGAGAAGCCCTTCGGCCATGATCTCGACTCGGCGCAGGCACTCAACGCCGTCGTCGCCGAGGCCTTCGATGAATCACAGGTCTATCGCATCGATCACTATCTGGGCAAGGAGACGGTTCAGAACATCCTCTTCTTCCGCTTCAGCAACGCGCTGTTCGAGCCGCTGTGGAACCGCAGCCACGTCGATTACGTCGAGATCACCGCCGCCGAGCCACTCGGCGTCGGCCATCGCGCCGGCTACTACCAGGAGTCCGGCGCGCTGCGCGATATGGTCGCCAACCACCTGCTGCAGCTGTTGGCGCTGACCGCGATGGAGGCGCCGGTCACCTTCGACGCCGACGCGGTGCGCGACAAGAAGATCGAGGTCTGGCGCAGCATCACCCCGATGACCCCCGAACAGGTCGCTGAGCGCACGGTGCGCGCCCAATACAGCGCCGGCGAGAGCAAGGGCGCGTCGGTCGCTGGCTGGCTCGATGAGCCCAAGGTGCCGGCGAGCTCGCGCACCGAGACCTTCGCCGCGCTCGAGCTGCGCATCGACAACTGGCGCTGGGCCGGCGTGCCCTTCTATCTGCGCACCGGCAAGCGCCTCGCGCGCCAGGTCACCGAGATCGCCGTGCACTTCCGCCATCCGCCGATGCAGCTGTTTCCGCACGAGGAGGCGCTCACGGCCAATGTCATCGTGATGCGTATCCAACCCGACGAGGGCATCAGCCTGGCATTCGGTGTCAAACAGCCTGGCGGCGAGCGCCGCGCCGTGCCGGTGTCGATGGACTTCTGCTACCACGCTGCGTTTGGCGACAACCCGCCCTCGGCCTACGCGGTGCTGTTGCTCGACGCCCTGCGCGGTGACCCGACCCTGTTCACCCGGCGCGACGGCGTCGAGGCGCAGTGGCGGCTGATCACCCCGATCGAGCAGGCCTGGGCCGCCGACACTGCAGCGCCGGTGCCGACCTACGCCGCCGGCAGCGACGGGCCAGCAGAGGCCGAGGCGCTGCTGGCGCGCAATGGCCACCACTGGCGCGCGATTGTCGACAACTTTGGCGCCTGCGCGCGCTGAGTCGCCCGAGAGACCGCTCAAGCGGGCCACAGGAGCACCAATGAATCGACGGATGCGGATGAGCTGGTCGAACGCGCGATGAGCGACGCCGAGCGGCGGCTGGTCCGGGATGACTGGCCTGAGTATGACGACGGCCGTCGCCGCCGCCTGGTCGGTCAGCTCGACCCGATTCGGTGAGCCCTCTCGGGGGCGCGCACGAGAGGCCCTGCTCATGCTCCCGATCCTGTCCTTCTACGCCATCCTGTTGGCGCTGACTTTGGCGCTGGAGCCCTGGGTCCGGCGCCTCGGTGTGCCTTTGGGCGTGGTCCTGGTGCTGCTGGGCTTCGTCTGCTCGGAGATTTGGGTCGCGACCGGGGGCGACACCGGCCTTCACTGGCAGTGGTTTCACGACCTGATCTTCCATCTTCTGCTGCCGATCCTGATCTTCGAGGGCGCCTACAACCTGGCGCCGCGCCATCTGCTGCGCAACCTGTTGCCGATCTTGACCCTGGCGCTGCCGGTGATGCTGCTGTGCACGGCGGTGACCGCCGCGCTCCTGTACGTGGGCATTGGGCATCCGGCCGGCTTTCCGTGGTTGGCGGCCTTGATCGCCGGGGCCTTGCTGTCGGCCAACGATCCGAGCGCCGTGTTGGAGGTGCTTCGGCGCACCGGCGCCCCGCTGCGTTTGCAGCTGCTCTTCGATGGCGAGGGCTTGTTTAACGACGCCAATGCGATCGTGCTCTTTACCTTCCTGGTGGCGCTGGCCACCGGTGATCGGGCTTGGGCGCGTTGGGATGAAAGTGCGCTGGCCATGGTCGGCGTGCTGGTCGGCGGGGCCGTGGTCGGATTGGCCGTTGGCGCGCTGGCGGTGCGCTTGGGGCGAGCATTGGACAGGCCCGTCGAGCGCGGCGTCCTCACCCTGATCACGGCCTATGGCGGCTTTGCCCTGGCCATCCAGCTCGGCGTCTCCGGGGTGGTCGCAGTGCTTTGTGTTGGGCTCCTGTTCGGTCAACACCGGCGCCGGGAGCCCGACGACGAGGCCTTGTCGGTGCTTTGGGCCTACAAGGCCTGGTTCGCCAACCGGCTGTTGTTCCTGATCGCCGGCATCACCGTGCAACTGGTCATGTTCACCGATCAATGGCTGGCGATCCTGATCGGGATCGGCGCCACCCTGGCAGGACGTGCGGCTGGTGTGCTGCTGCTGTTGCCGCTCGCTGTGCGGCTGCCGGGCACAGAGCGCCTGCCCGGAACCTGGTATCCGCTGCTGTGGTGGGGCGGCACGCGCGGCGTTGTGACCCTGGCGCTGGCGTTGTCGCTGCCGGTGGATCTGCCGTATTGGTGGACGATCCAGTCCATCGCCTATGGCGTGGTGCTCTGGACCCTGTTGGTGCAGGCCATGAGCATGCCACTGGTGCTGCGTTGGCTGCGTCCTTGAGCCGGTATCGATTCGTCAGTCAAGCTCCCGTCGGTCTTCGTGTGGCTTGAGCTTCACCTGCCCGGGCAGGATGGACTGCTCGTGCTAATGACGCCAATAGGCTGGGAAGAACAGGATCAACAGCGTGAAAATCTCTAAGCGCCCAGCCAGCATGCTGAACACGGCCAGCCACTTGACCACCTCGTTCACGCTCGTGAAGTTTGCGGCGACCTCGCCCAAGCCGGGGCCGAGCAGATTGAGCGTCGCGACCACGGCACCGAACGCCGACTCGAGGTCGAGACCGGCTCCCATCATTGCACCCGTGAGCAGCACGGCGACCAGCACATAGAGCACATAGAAGCCCCAAACCGAGAACAGCACCTGATCGCCCACCGGGCGCTTGCCGATCTTCACCGGCGTCTGGGCTCGCGGGTGCACGAGCTGAAAGAGCTCCCGCAGCCCGAGTTTGGCGAGCAGCATCACCCGCACGACCTTGATCCCGCCGGCCGTGGAGCCGACGCAGCCGCCGATGAAGGACACGATGACGAGCATCAGTGGGAGATACAGCGGCCAGTGTGCGAAGGTGGCGGTAGCGAAGCCGGTGCTGGTCATGATCGAGGCCACCTGAAAGGCGGCGAAGCGCAGCGATTCCACTCCCGTTGCGTAGACCCCGGTCCAGGCCAGACTGACCGCGACCAACACCGATGCGACAGCGAAGATGACCCAGTAGGTGCGCACTTCGGAATCGGTCACGTAGGCGCGCGGATCGAGTTGCCGCCAGGCTAGGAAGTGCACGGCGAAGTTCACGCCGCCGGCGAGCATGAACACGATCGCAATCAGCTCGATCACCCAGCTCTCGAAATAGCCCATGCTGGCGTCGTGGGGCGAGAAACCGCCGGTGGCAACAGTGGTGAAGGCATGTCCGACGGCATCGAACAGGCTCATCCCAGCGGCCCAGTAGGCGAGGGCACAGGCCGCGGTCAAGCCAAAGTAGAGCAGCCACAAGGCGCGCGCCGTCTCGGCGATGCGCGGGGTCGGCTTCTCATACTTGGCTACGCCGGAGGTCTCGGCACGGTAGAGCTGCATGCCGCCGACTCCCATCAGCGGCAGGATGGCAACGGCCAGTACGATTACGCCCATGCCACCGAGCCATTGGATCTGTTGGCGGTGGTAGAGGATCGATGGTGGCAGTTGATCCAGGCCAGTGATGACCGTGGCGCCGGTGGTGGTGAAGCCGGAGATGGACTCGAACACGGCATCGGTGAACGAGAGATGCAGGCCGAACATAAATGGCAGTGCGCCGAAGACGCCGAGCACGGACCAAAACAGCGTGACCACCAGGAAGCTGTCGCGCACGGAGAGCTCTGTGCGCGCCCGAAGATTGGGGAGCCACAACAGTAGGCCGATTGCGAGAGTCAGCAGCAGCGAAGAGGTGAAGATCCGCCACTGCTGGTCGTCGTAGAACAGGGAGAGTCCGAGTGATGGCAGAAAGCTGCCGCCGTAGATCAGCAGCAGGATGCCGAACAGGCGAATGATTGCACGTCCGTGCATCGAGTGCTCGTCCCGGTATTAGGCCGCAAAACGGCCGGGCTCGAGCTGTTGAGCCGGCTTGGGGGCGGCGAGGGCCTCCAACAACTCGGCGACCTGTTTGGTCGGCGCGCGCTTGAACTGACGGGTGATCTGCTCGGCGTCGGTCATGCGGTCTTGGGCGCTCGGGGTTGCCGGTCCTTGTGTTGACGGCGAGAGATGACGGCATTGTAGCGCAAGCGTCTCAGTCATCGGCTGATCGCGGTTTCGGCGCGAAATGGACCATCGGGCGCTTGCAGGCGCGAAACATCAGCGCCAGTGATCCGGTCTTCGCTCATGACACTGACAGCTGCCCGCCTGCTGGCGGCTGTTGCAACCCCTTTTCATGAACGTCAGGAGTCTGTTGATGCAGATCGCAATGATCGGCTTGGGGCGCATGGGCGCCAATATGGCCCGCCGGCTCGCGCGCGGTGGGCACCGCTGTGTCGTCTATGACCTCGATCCGCAGGCGGTGGCGGCGGTGGCCGCCGAGGATGGTATCGAGGGCGCGGACTCGCTGGCGACTCTGGTGGAGCGGTGCGAGCGCCCGCGCAGCCTCTGGCTGATGGTGCCTGCCGGGGTTGCCGTGGATGCCACCTTGAACAGCCTGGCGCCGCACCTGAACGAAGGCGATTTGGTCGTCGATGGCGGCAACTCGTATTTCAAGGACGACCTGCGACGAGCCGAGCAGCTCGCCCGCCATGGCGTGCACTATATGGATGCCGGGACCAGCGGGGGTGTGTGGGGCCTGGAACGCGGCTACTGCCTGATGGTGGGCGGTCCGGAGCCGGCCTTTCGCCAGCTCGAGCCAGCGCTGGCCACGCTCGCCCCCGGCGTCGGCGAGATCGAGCGCACGCCCGGGCGTGATGGCGAACCAGACAGCTCCGAGCGCGGCTACCTGCTGTGCGGGCCGGTCGGGGCGGGGCATTTCGCGAAGATGGTCCACAACGGCATCGAGTACGGCCTGATGCAGGCCTATGCCGAGGGACTGGACATCCTGCGCGGGGCGCGCTCCCAGACCCTGCCCGCCGCGCAACGGTATGACTTCGATCTCGCGCGCCTGACCGAGCTGTGGCGCCGCGGCAGCGTGGTCGGCTCCTGGCTGCTCGACCTCACCGCCACGGCGCTGCAGCGCGATGGCGAGCTCGGGCGTTACTCGGGCGTCGTCGAGGACTCCGGCGAAGGTCGCTGGACCATCCAGACCGCGATCGAGGAAGCGGTCCCGGCCGACGTTCTCTCAGCGGCGCTCTATACCCGCTTTCGCTCCCGACAGCAGCACACCTTCGCCGAGAAGGTCCTCTCGGCGATGCGCGAGCAGTTTGGTGGGCACCTCGAGCAGACGACCGGCTAACCCACCTGCCCAGCGCGCCGAGGCGATGGCGCTGCAGTGGCGCCGCCGTGATGCCAGCGTCTTCCACATTCCCGCGCATGCCTTGCGAACAACCTGGTCCACAGCCCCTTAGGAGCCCATGATGAGCAAACTTGACTCCCTCCGCGAGATGACACCGGTGGTCGCCGATACCGGCGACATCGCCTCGATCGAGGCGCACCGACCACTGGATGCGACGACCAACCCCTCATTGCTGCTGAAGGCGGCCAAGCTGCCGGCCTATCAGCCGCTGGTCGATGATGCGGTCGCCTACGGCCAGCGCCGCAGCGATGAGCGCAGTGAGCAAAGCCGCCTGATGATGGACAAGCTCGCGGTCAGCGTGGGCGTGCGCATCCTGGACTTGGTGCCAGGGCGCGTCTCCACCGAGGTCGATGCCCGGCTGTCCTTCGATACCCAAGCCACGATTGCCCGCGCCATGCAGATCATGGGCCTCTACGATGCCGCCGGCATCGGCAAGGAGCGCATCCTGATCAAGATCGCCGCGACTTGGGAAGGCATTCGTGCCGCCGAGGTGCTCGAGCGCGAGGGGATTCACTGCAATCTGACCCTGATGTTCGGCTTCGCCCAGGCGGTGGCCTGTGCCGAGGCCGGAGTGACGCTGATCTCGCCGTTTGTCGGGCGCATCCTCGATTGGTACAAGCAGAAGGAGGGCGTCGCCGGCTATGCGCCTGAGGATGATCCCGGCGTGCGCTCGGTGCGGCGCATCTACGACCACTACAAGCGCCACGGCTACGAGACCACGGTGATGGGCGCGAGCTTCCGCAATACCGACCAGATCCTGGCCCTGGCCGGCTGCGACCTGTTGACCATCGCGCCAGCGCTGATGGACGAGCTCGACCAGGCCGAAGGCGAGGTGCCACGCATGCTCGATCCAGAAGCAGGGCAGAGCGACACCGAGGCGCGCGTGTCATTCGACGAGCCGAGCTTCCGCTGGGCGTTGAACGAGGACGCCATGGCCACCGAGAAGCTCGCCGAGGGCATCCGCAACTTCGCCGCGGATACCGTCGAGCTCGAGCGCTTTGCCTTCGAGACCTGCACCCAGTGTCATTAAACGACGCGATGCCCGGCGCACGCCCGCGTTGACGTGCTCCGGGTGGGGATGGGCGTCCCAATGCGCGACCACGAGAGGCTACACGATGTTCACTAGAGCACTGACGTCATCCATGACCGCGACAGCGGCGGCTCTGGCGCTGGCACTGAGTCCGTTGTCGGCTCAGTCTCAGCGACGGCCGACCGACATGAATCAGGACCCGGCGATCGAGGGCTACAGCCCGCTGTCTTACTTCGAGCTCGGCCGCCCGCAGAAGGGCTCGCCTGCCTATCGCAGCACCTATCAGGGCAAACAGTACTGGTTCACCAGTGCCGAGCAGGTGGCGCGCTTCGAGGCCGATCCGGCGGCCTATGCCCCGGCCTTCCCCGACCATTGCCCCTACAGCCTCGCGCTGGGACGCGCGGTTGCGATCGATCCGAGCCATTTCCTGATCGTCGGTGGCAACCTGCTGCTGTTCCACGATCGTGCCGAGATGGCCACCCTGAGGCGGACGCTCGATGCCGAAAAGGCTGACCGCATGCTTCAGCGCGCGCGAGCGGCGCGCTCGAACCTGCTCGAGCTCGACTTCGATTGAAGCCGCCTCAGTCCCTCCTGTAGTCGCCACCGAGCCGGCGGCTGCCGCGCTTGATGTACGGGTTGCCGTAGCGGTCGTAGCAGCGGGTACCGGTCACCGCTCGGAGCCGTCCATCGAGACGCACCGTCTTCGAGACCCGACTGCAGCGATGCGATCCGCTGTGATGGTGGTATGAGCGCGGGCTTCGAGAGCGGTGTTTCGAGTGGCTTGATCGATGATGACTGTAGCCATAGCTCGAGTAGCCGCGGTAGCCGCCTGTCGACCAGGCATGGACCGGCTCCGGTGCCATCAGCGCCATCGTGCTGATGATGAGCCAGGCGCCAATGCCGGCTCGACCCAGAGCTCGCCAGCGCGGCCCAAGCACCGGGTCCTGCTGAATGCGCCTGGCATCACGCATCAGGTGATCGGTGTCGCGGTCTGCGGGGGTTATCATCATCATCGCCTCCGGCTGGTTCATGGATGTTCACCCAAGGTGATGCTCAGGGCTTGGCGGCTCATCCAACGGCACCGCGAACAGATCGAGAAAGAAGCTCAGCGCAATAAAGAGCTCGATCACACTGGCCAGCTCGACCGCGGCGGCATCGCTCAGTCCCAGCGACCACAGGCGCGCGATCTCAGCATCCGTGATGGCATGCACATCGGCCGCCGCGCGTCGTGCCAGCTGCAATAGCGCGATCCACTCGGCAGGTAAGGGCGCCTCATCCAGACCCTGGAGCAGCAGCCCGATCGTTTCCTGCGGCACCCCAAGGTGCTGCAGCGCCATCGAATGGGCGCCGACACAGTAGGCGCAGCCGCGCGCGTCAGCGACCACCACCGCCGCCATCATCTCCTTGAGCGGGCGCTCCAGTGCTTCCTCGTCCATCACTCGTGCCACCTCAGAGAGGGGACTGGCTCAGCAACCGTTCACACAATAGGCCGATTGCGGTGGGTCAGCATCGCCGCGCTCATCGGACTCGCCCTCGCGATGCGCGTCATCGTCGTCGTCTGCATCGTCCAACAGCAATGCCGCCTTGAGGCTTGCCTCGAAGGCCAGCGCGCGCTTGAGCGCACGTGCACAAGGGGCGCACTGCGCCGCATGGGCTTGGAGGTCGGCTTGTCGTCCTTGCGGATCAACCAACAGTTGCCGGCGAAAGGAGAGACAGTTCATGGGTTGAGCCCTCTGCGCGAAGCGGACAGCGCCTTGATATCGGCTAGGACCCGCCTTGAGCAGCGGATATTTCGTCACGATGACGCAAGGGTCTCCACCGCACTGCAGCGAATCGATACCGCGTTGCAACGGATCGTGTTAACGAAACGTTCTATCCAATCGATCGCTTCTCTCAGGAGTGCAATAAAAACAGTAAGTTAAAAACTGGCACGCCGGCTGCTTTAGGGCGGGTAGGTTCGTTCATCGACTCCGGGAGTCCTGCCCATGTCTTCAAGTACGCCTGCCGGCTCTGCGGTGACAAGCAGATCGCCGAGGATCTGGTCCAGGACAGCCTGCTGCGGGCCTGGCGCTCATTCGCTCGGCTGCAGAACCCAGCGGCTGCCTTGGGCTGGATGAAGACCATCGTGCGCCGCGAGAATGCGCGCCGCTTCGAGCGCATCCAACCGCGCGAGAGCGCGATGCCAACCGAGGAGTTGCCGGCGCAGGCGGCTCAGGACTATGACACCTCGACCGAGGCCTTCGTCTTGCGTCGGGCCATCCGCGCGCTGCCCACCGAGTATCGCGAGCCGCTGATCCTGCAGGTGCTGCATGGCTACTCGCAGCAGGAGATCGCTGCGCGGCTTGGCCTCAGCGCGGCGGGCGCGGGGACGCGGCTGTTCCGCGCCCGCCAACGGCTGCGCGAAGCGCTGGGTGAGCGCGGATGATGCCCACGGCTTTGCGCTCAGGCGAGGAGCGCTCGGTGCCTGGCGCCGGTCTTGGCCCTCGCTTGCAAGCAGCGTTGCTGCTGGTCGAGGACAACGCAGCGCTGCGCCAGATGCTGAGCTGGGAGCTCGGTGACCTCGGCTATCAGGTCCGGGCCGCCGGTGGCTGCGCCGAGGCCCGCCAGCTGATCGAGCGACAGCCAGTGTGCTGTGCGCTGATCGATATCCGCTTGCCGGATGGCGATGGCCGTGAGCTCAGTGCCGAGCTCGCCGACCGCGTTCCCGGCCTGGAGATCGTGCTGATGAGCGGTGCCCATGATCTGCAGCCTGATCCGGGGCTTGCGCCGCATGTTCGCGTCTTTCTGAGGAAGCCGGTCAATCTGCAGCGGATTCACCAGCTGTTTGGCGCCACGGGCGCGCATCCGCGCCAGTGTGTCAGCAACGGCTTACGGGTTCCATGATCCGAGTGAGCTTGATGCCCCCAACCCGGCGCATCGCCGGCGAGGGCAGTCCAGCCGTTCGCCTTCAAGGCACAGTGATCAGCCTCGCCGAGATCTGGAGACGATCATGCCATCAATGATTCCTGACCCCGATGCGCCATCAGAACCGCCAGAGGTCATGCCGGACAGGCCGGCGCTAAGCGAAGCCGAGCGTCGCTTCGGCCAGCTACCCAAGGCGCTGCGCACGATCGAGGCGGCGCCGGCGTCCCTGCAAGGCTACCTGGCCCTCGGCGCCTGGTTGGAGAAGACCTCGCTCTCGAGCGAGGAGCAGCAGGTGGTGCTGCTCAGTGTCTCTCGCGAGAGCCGTTGCGCCGTTTGCATGGGCGCCCATGGTCTGCTCGCGGAGATGATGGACTTGCCACCAGCGATGACAGAGGCGCTGCGCGCAGGAAGCCGCCTTCCCGATCAACGCCTGGAGGCGCTCAGGCAGTTCGTGGCTGCGGTGGCCAAGGCGCATGGACGGGTCGATGAGGCCGAAGTCGCCGCGCTGGAGCAGGCCGGCTACGACCGGCAGCAGGTCTTAGAGGTGATCCTCGGCATCGGCATGAAGACCCTCGCGCACTATAGCGATCAGATCCCCGGCACCGATGGACAGCCATTGCCGGCAGCCTGTCTCGCCTGCTAGCGAGACCCATTCAACCCCTGGAGTACCCGATGCGTGCCGCTGAGCTCTTTGTCCGTTGTCTCGAGAACGAAGGTGTCGAGTACCTCTTCGGCATCCCCGGTGAGGAGAACCTCGACC